>NZ_CP047029.1:3319620-3649241 GCF_009796805.1 Algibacter sp. L1A34
AATATATTTAAAATCATTTTATGCTTAACAAGCATATTGATACTATCTAGCTGTAGTAAAAATGATGATGATAATTCAGAAAACATACAAATTGGTAATTTTCACGAAGGCGGTATTGTATTTTATGTAGATGATACGGGTGAGCATGGTCTTGTTTGTGCAACAAAAGATTTGATTCAACCAATGCGATGGGGTTATAACGATGTACTATTAAATAATACTGAACAAATTATAGGTTCTGGGTTAGCAAATACCCTAGCTATTACCGCTGCATATCCAGATATTGATACAGCTGCAAAATTGTGTTTAAACTTTGAAGATGATGAGTATGCAGATTGGTACCTACCTAGTTTAGATGAACTTAACCTAATATACACAAACAAAAACAAGATTAATGCGACAGCTATTGCTAATGAAGGTGAAGTATTTAAAACTTTAGATGACGACAGGTCTAACTATTGGAGCTCTAGTGAAGAAGTCGAAATAAATGCTTGGTTAATACAATTTGATACGGGCTTAACAAAAACATATTATAAAACATACATACAAAATATTAGGCCAATTAGAGCTTTTTAATAAAAAGATATAAAAAATGACACATGAAAAATTTAAGAATACTCTTAATCACTATAATCGCTACCCTTATTAGTTGTAGTAAAAATGATGATGTAAATAATCTAGAAGATGGCATTCGTGTAAAGACTTATGCTATAAATGCAGATGAGTATAATCTTGTATATAATGCAAAAAATCTATTAACAGATTATGAATCAAATACAGAAAATAACCAAGTAAAATATAATGCAGATAATAATATTATTGAAAACGGAAATACCACATACACCTACAATTCGCAAGGAAGGATGTCTACAATAACTATATTAAATAGTAGAGGTACAAGAGAAAGTGATGTAGTATATATTAATGACGGAAAAACGGTGCAAATTAATTCTATTTACACACCAAATGTTGGTGTTACAGGTACTTCACAAACAACGGTTGTATATAATAGCAATAATAAAGTAGACTCTATTTTAGAATACAATCCTATTTATTATAATAAGTATTATAAAATAGAATTTGCTTTTGATGATAAGGATAATATTATACAGCAAAGAACATCAGGTAGTGTAGATGGTGAAACATTTACAACTACAGAAACCGTAAGTTATATCTATGATGATAAACTAAACCCGTATTATAATACACTTACAAAAACGGGTACTACTAGCAATATTAATTTAATAAGTATAACTGGTTCTAGAACCTTAGGAAACCAAATAGGCTATCAAGCACTTTATTATTACAGTAAAAATAATGTAATCACAATCAATCAGAGATTTTCCTCAGGAGATTCACAAGTAACTCAAAATGAGTATGCTTATAACGAAGGTAATTATCCAATAGCGTCAGAAAGAACGGTAAGTTATACTACCGGTACAGATTCTGATACCTATACAACCTATTACAATTGGACATACGAAATATATTAATTAATTAAACAGATAAAAATGAATTTTAAAAAATACACCATCACAATTTTAAGTGTGTTATTGCTGATATCATGTAGTAAAGACGACGATAATGGTAATAAAAACCAAGGCTTTGTAACCACTTGGCAAACCACCGCATCTAACGAAGATATTACTATTTACACAAACTCAAGTTATACCTATAATTATACAGTAGATTGGGGAGATGGAACAATTTCTAATAATGCTATTGGAACTGTTTCTCATACTTACGCTACAGCAGGAGCACATACAGTAAGTATAACCGGAGATTTTCCTGCTATTTATAATTATGAAAGCCCTAATAATGCCGCCAAACTCCAAACTATTGAAAGTTGGGGCAATATAGCTTGGAAGTCTATGTATTATGCTTTCTCTGGATGTGTAAATCTAAGATTAAATACAAAAGATGCACCTAACTTAAGTAGTGTAACAAGTCTAAGAGGTGTGTTTCGGGGAGCTAGTTCTTTTAATCAAGACCTAAGTGGTTGGGATGTTAGTAATGTAATTGATATGAACGATATGTTTCGGAACTCTAGTTCTTTTAATCAAGATCTAAGTGATTGGGCTACAGGAAACGTAAGAAATTGTTATGACTTTTCAATAGGTTCAGCCTTAACAATATCAAACCTACCCACGTTAGGTCGTTGTTTTTAGTTAAAATAATTATTTAGAAAATTTTAATAATAAAAATCATGAAACGATTACAAAAACTATTAATTGTATTTACCATAAGCGCATCTGCCATATCACAAGCCCAAGAAAAAAAAACAGACAGTACGCAAGTTAATAAAAGTAACTATTTAGACATGGGAGCAGGAACCTTAACCGATATTTTTGGTAGCAATTTAGATGGCAATAAAGATGGGAAAAAATTGAGTTTTTTAGAAATGGTAGATAAAATGGATTTACCTGCAGAACAAAAAACAGAATACAAAAATCTATATTATTTACAGTCTAAAAATCTTACTGAAAAGCAAAAAGACTCACTAGGAAAAGTAATGAGTAAAAAAATAAAAGAAGCAAAACGAGTTGATGAATAATTAATCCATAAAACTTAAAAAATGAAAACCTCAAAAAACAATACACGCATATTATATGTTTCCAAAGTTATTTTACTGGCTATTGCATTTTGTTTTACTACAACTACAAATGCACAATTTTTAAAAAAATTAGGAAATACTATAGAAAACGCTGCACAAAAAACAGTAGAGAAAAAAGTAGAGGAAAAAACAGAAAAAGAAACCAATAAAGCATTCGATTCTACATTCAATAAAACGCCCAAGAAAAAGAATAAAGAAAACAATCCCATAGTATCAAAATCGGCCGTAGAGCCAGCAGGCACATATACATTTACACATATATATACCATGCAAATTGAAGATGGTAATCGTAATACTAATTTAGATTATTATTTAACACCATCTGGTGATTATTTTGCGACCCAAATACTAGATGGTAATGCTAAAAACACCACCATTAGTGTGATGGATTTGACTCAAAAAACAATACATACATTAATGGATAATAAAGGTGATAAAACCCGTATCTCTATGGGGCTTAATTTGGACAAGTCATCAAATTATATGATTGACCAAACTAATATCAAAGTAACTCCAACAGGAACTACAAAAACTATACTAGGCTACACCTGCGAAGGTTATAAAGTAGAAGGGGATACGGTTGAAGGTACTGTATGGGTAACTCAAGATGCTGGAATTTCTTTTTCGAAGCATATGTACAAATCAGATCCTACTCAATCCCAAGATGTCATTTTTAAAAAATTATTAACGGGCTTAACATTAGAAATGGATATGGTAGATACCTCTAGAAAAAAAGATAAACCCATAAAAATGACCTGTATAAAACTAGAAAAAAATAACACGACCATTAATACTAGTAGTTATAAAAAACTCATGTAGTCAAATAAATAAAACATATTACTATGAAGAAGACACTTAGATATACAATATTGCTTTTATTATCCATCACACTTTTTAATTGTGGAGGTGGAGATGATGATACCTCTGCTAATAGTGATGATAGACCATTTATCACGACTTGGTTAACGACTACCGATAATGAAAATATTAGAATACCTATAGATAGTAGATATACGTATAGCTACACCGTAAATTGGGGAGACGGTACAACTGATAATAACCTAACAGATCATGCTAGGCATACCTATGAAATGCCTGGTACATATACTGTTGAAATCTCAGGAACCTTTCCTGCTATTAGATTTAGTGGTGGAGGAACTAACAGTACCCCAGACAAATTACGAACTATAGAACAATGGGGTGGTATAGAATGGGAATCTATGATAGATGCTTTCGAAGGGTGCAGATTTTTAACATACACGGCTACAGATGCTCCTAACTTAAGTAATGTAACAAATATGTCTAGTATGTTCTCATTTGCATGGGAGTTTAATGGAGATCTTAGTAGCTGGGATACCAGTAACGTAACAAATATGTCTGCTATGTTTGCTCATGCAAGAGCCTTTAATGGGGATATAAGTACTTGGGACACTAGTAATGTAGATGATATGGGGTTAATGTTTACTTCTGCATGGGCGTTTAATGGAAACCTTAGTAATTGGGATGTTAGTAATGTAACAGTTATAGCGTCTATGTTCTCAGGTGCATCCGTTTTTAATGGCGACTTAAGTAACTGGGATGTTGGTAATGTTATACAATTACAAAGTATGTTCGCAGGAGCAAGTGCTTTTAACGGAGATCTTAGTAATTGGAATGTTGGCAGTGTAACCATTATGGATGATGTGTTTAAAGGAGCAAGTATTTTTAACGCAGATCTTAGTAATTGGGATGTTAGCAATGTAGAAGATATGAGAAATACGTTTGAAAATGCAACAGTTTTTAATCAAAATTTATCTGGTTGGAATACAAGTAATGTAATACGATGTGAAGATTTCGCTTTAGGATCTGCATTAACATCAGCTAATCTCCCTACGCAAGGATGCTTTGGTTTGTAAGGTCACAAATTTATATATAAAAAGTAAAAACTAAAATTAATCCATCATGAAAAAACTATCAATTATCCTCTTTATTCTTGTAAATTCAATCTTCACGTTTGCCCAACAAGGTATTAACTATAAAGCCATTATTAAAGATGCTAGTGGCAATGTAGTAGCCAACGATTTAATACAAGTTGAGTTTGCTATTCGCACAGGCATATCTAATCCTTCAGACAATAATTATTTAGAAACGCATACACCAACTACCGATGCTAATGGGTTAGTAATACTTAACATAGGTGAAGGTACTGTAAATAGCGGTGTTTTTGCAGATATAGATTGGGCAAGTGGTAGACACTTTCTTAGTGTGTATATTAATATTGGAGAAGGTTTTGTAGATATGGGAACTACGGAGTTTATGTCTGTGCCATATGCGAAGCATGCTCAAATTGCGGAAAAAATTATTAAACTTCCTGAACCTTATATTTTAGGAAGAAGTTTAATAAGTTCTAATGCAAGATTTCAATTTAATGAAAAGCATGGGTGGCAGGCTGCACAAAAAATGTGTGAAGCAGCCTATCCTAGAGACCCTAATGTACGTGCTTTTACTTTAGAGCAAATAACCCAAGCCATAATTTTAGGAAACTATGATGAAACTAATTTAAATAGTATTAATCAAGTACGATTTTGGGCAATTACACCAGTTACCTATAATGTAGGTAATACCTATTTTGCAAGTGCTCATGAAAATAATGCTCATGGGCTCAATATTAGCGCTGGAGATAGTGGCCGTGGAACAACAGGGGAAATACGTATCGAAGATTCAACTTTTATAGAAAACGGGAGTAATCCTTTTAAAACGTATTTAAAAGTATTTAATGGGGTTGGTCCAAATACGAATTATCCATGTATGTGTGGTACATATAGGTGATTTCAATCTTGTATTTGTTTTAATAATGCTATGAAAACCTTAATTAAGGTTAGTAATAAATTTAATTATATGCTATATAAACTTTAATCTAAACTCATGAAAACATACAAGGTCATCTTACTACTTACCATACTTGTTCTGTCTTGTAAAAACGAAACAAAAATAGTGGTTGAAAATAACAAACCAAAAGCGGTTAAAAAAGAAACGTCACCTGTAACCAATAAAACGCCAAAAGGTACTTTTCTATGTAACATTAATGGTGAAGTTTGGAGTTATACTAAAGCGTCTGGAATTGTAAGTCGCCATAAAAAAACACAAAAACGTACAGCGATTATCACTTTTACTAAACAGTTAGAAAAAGGAAAGGAAAGTGTTCAACTTTTTTATGATGGAGATAGCAATGTCTTAGAAGAAGTTACAGCCATACTTAAAACTCCAAAAAGGGTAGGAGGTAATATGAGCGCCATGTATCAACTTAAAATAAAAGGAGGGAAGCGCCTTCCAGAAAGTAAAATCACCGGCACTTTAGATTTATCTAACCCAACAGCCTCCGGAACTGCAGAGGTATCAAATATGGAAATTCGTTTTGAAGAAAATCAGTTGGCAGACCAAACCATGGCGACTATTTCTTTAACGCCTTTCAGCTTTAGTAGTGTTGGATATTCTGATGCAGAAAAACTATTTGGAACTAAATAATTTAAAACTATTTAATTATGAAAACATCAATCACATTACTCGTTTTTTTTATTACTTCAATTTGCTTTGCTCAAAACGGTATTAATTATAAGGCTGTTATAAAAGACGGAAGTGGTAATTTAATAGATAACAGTCAAATAGCAGTGCAGTTTAATATATTAAAAGGTATTGCTCAAACCAATGTATATTCCGAAATTCACGAACCAACTACAGACGATAACGGCATTATAGTTGTCAATATAGGAGAAGGTAATTTAATTTCTGGAAGTCCAGATTTCACTAATATAGAGTGGGGAAACGACACTCATTTTCTAAACGTTTTAATTGATAAAAGTGATGGTTTTGTAGATATGGGAACAACAGAGTTTAAGGCTGTACCTTATGCCAAACATTCTGAAACTACCGGTAATTTAAATTGGACACAAACCGGAAATAATATTGCAAATAATAATTCTGAGAGAGTTATAGTAAATAGCAGTTCTTCAAACCCATTATCAATTAGAACAACGAACAATATTAATTTTATGTCATTTTCTAATTCCAATGGTTATAAGGGCTACTCAGGGATTTTTTCAGATGTAAATGATTTGGAATTTGGTACGGGTTTTGGAAATGAAACTGGTAATGCACATTTAGTTACGCAAGCCATTCCTAGATTAACTATTGACGCAGAAGGGAAAGTCGGTGTTAATTCTAGCTCTCCTTCAAGTCAATTTGAAGTTGTCTTAAAAGATGGTTCGCCAACACCTGAAAATAGTGAAAATACTTTTAGCATTACGAATGCAATTAGCGGTTCCTCATGGCAATACTATGTGTATTCAGAAGGTCCATTAAGCCTGAGTTATAATGGTGATTTTTTAGGGTATTTTGATCATACAAATGGAACTTATAACACTTTTTCTGATAGAAGCCTTAAAAAAGATATCACATCTTTAGAAAATGGGATATTAGATAAAATTATGGAACTAAATCCGGTGAGCTACTTAATAAAAAACCAAGTAAATACAAAGCGCAGTATGGGTTTAATATCTCAAGAAGTTCAAAATATATTTCCAAGTATTACTAACTATTTAAAAGAGCCTGACGTATTAACCCTGTCTTATTCTGAATTTATTCCTCTATTAATTAAGGCTTTGCAAGAGCAACAACTTATAATTGATAAGCAGAATTCTCAAATTGATAATGTAGAAAATGACTTAATGAAATTATCAAAACAATTAGAGAATTTGGAAGTTCTAAATAATTGATTCTGATAATCATCTGAAATACAGAATGATAAATGTACCGTTCTGTTTATTATTTAAGTATGATTAGTGTAGACATATTAAACTGTGATTAAAAAAAACATTGAAAAAAACAAAGATTATGAAAACTACAATATTAAGTTTACTTATTACCTATTTAGGATATTCTCAAAGCATAGAAAAATATAGCATCGATTCTGGAGGGGCATCAACAAGTGCTGATGGCATTCAAATGATTTATACCATTGGAGAAGTTAATGTACAAGAATTAAGTGCTGATAATATTCTTCTTTCCGAAGGCTTTATCAATGGAGATATGGATAAAATCACTTTATCTTCAAACAATTTAGAGTTTGGATTAGGGTTTAAAATATACCCAAATCCAACATCTAATTATATTAATGTAGAATCTAAAATTGATGTAGATCGGTTTGAAATATACGATTTGTCTGGAAAGAAAGTTTTAAGTTCTAATAATTACGAAAAGATAAATGTAGAAGATTTATCAAAAGGACTTTATTTACTTAAAGCTTTTTCCGGTATTAAGCATATAACAAAAAAGGTCATTATTGAATAATGCTTCATAATAAAATAATCAATACAAAATGGGTCGTAAATCACTCATTTTGTATTGATTAAATTTAATTTTTTTAATACTTAACGTAATCCACAATCTCTAGACCGTAACCAATTAAACCAACACGTTTGGTTTGTTCGGTATTAGAAATTAAGCGTAATTTATGTATGTTTAAGTCGTGTAATATTTGCGCGCCAATACCAAAATCACGGTTATCCATGTTTATTTTTGGAGCTTTAGTAACACTATTTTCAGCTTGATTATCTTTTAGAAAAGCTAATCGACTTAAAATATTCATTGATTGTACCTCTTGGTTTATAAAGATAATAGCACCTTTTCCTTCTTTATTAATAACCTTAAACATGTTTTCTAGTTGTGCGTCTACATTGTTTGTAAGCGTTCCTAAAATGTCGTTATTTATAAGCGTAGAGTTTATTCTAGTTGGCACAGCTTCTTCATCGGTCCAAGAGCCTTTTGTTAAAGCTATATGGATTTGGTTGTTAGTGGTTTGTTTGTAAGCTCTTAGTCTATAACTTCCAAAGCGAGTTTCAATCTCGAAATCTTCTTTTTTCTCAATTAAAGAGTCGTGTTGCATTCTATAAGCCACTAAATCTTCAATAGAAACAATTTTTATATCGTGTTTTTGTGCAATTTTGTACAATTCAGGTAAACGTGCCATGGTACCATCTTCATTCATTATTTCAACAATTACACCTGCTGGTTGTAAACCTGCTAAGCGAGCAAAATCTATTGCAGCTTCCGTGTGGCCAGTTCGTCTTAAAACACCACCTTCTCTTGCTACTAGTGGGAAAATATGTCCAGGTCTTGCTAAATCTTGTGGCTTTGTAGATGGATCTATTAATGCTTTTACGGTTTTTGAGCGGTCTCCTGCCGATATTCCCGTGGTTACTCCTTGTCCGCGTAAATCTACAGATACTGTAAAAGCCGTCTCCATTGGGTCTGTATTATTCCTAACCATCATGTTTAGGTCAAGAGCTTTACATTGTGTTTCCGTTAATGGTGCGCAAATTAATCCACGACCATGTGTGGCCATAAAGTTTATCACTTCTGGAGTTACCTTTTCGGCAGCAGCCAGAAAATCACCTTCATTTTCTCTGTTTTCATCATCGACTACGATAATAACTTTTCCATTTCTAATGTCTTCAATAGCATCGTGAATGGTGTTTAATTTAATATCTGGGTTCGAAGTTTGGTTCATAATTTCTGTAATCATGTATTATAAAATATTGTTATTTCAAAGAATCTAAACAAAATCGCTTTATATCTTCTTTCAATTTAACATTCAATAGTGGATATGTTATCATATAAAACGGTAATCCTAAAATTAGTAAACCAAGGTTAGGGCGTTTTATTTTTTTGTTGATATAGGTGTAAAAACTATTTAAATTGAAAATAGTTTTTGCGTAGTAAACAACGTAAAGAGCAAATGATACAACGCTTAATTGTATAGAAGCCGTTGCAAGTGGTAGTAGTTTATTGTTCTTAAATACAAAAAAGAGAATAAGTAATACCGCAGCTGTTCCGTAAAGGAAAATAGCAAACTTAGAATGATCGGTGTAATCTTTAGAAATCTTTTCCGAAGCATTAAAACGGTTATCTATCGTAATACTATTAGATTCTTTTAAATCTTGAATACTGTATCCGCGTTCATTTAAAATATTAAGCGCTTCATAACGGCAGTTTTCATCGTGTCCTAATGCTTCATAATTTTTAACTACATCAATAAGTTCTTCGTTTTTGTAAGATCCTAAAAATTTATAATCAACACTGTCTTTTTCTTTAATTTTGAAGATTTTTTTAAGCGGAACCATAATACTTCCAACTTCAAATAAACCTTTATCGTCAGTAGCACGTTTAGTTAGAAAAAAGCCCAAAGGCAGCATAACTAATGTTGAAAACCAACTGGCTAGAACAGGATTAAAATCACCTGTTTTAGCAGAGTTTGTTGCGAAAATCCCTATAAAGTGATAAGTTAAAAATAATAAAATGGCAACAACCATCGGCAAACCAATACCACCTTTTCTAATTAATGCACCCAAAGGAGCACCAACAAAGAATAAAATAATACAAGCTATACCTAACGCGAATTTTTCGTGAAACGAGATAATATGGCGGTTAAATGATGTTTTTGCTTTTTTAGATGTTATAATTTTTTGACTTACAGTTTGCAGTGTGCTTGATGCGGCTTTTAGGGTGAGTTCTACTAATTTAGATTTTTCTTTAGTATCAAAAACATCAAGAATAGGGCCAGTGTAAACAGAGTCCGTACGTTTTTTAGTGTTACGGTATACTTTAGTAACGCTCGATCTATTAATTAAATTTTTAGCAAGGCCTTCGCTTTGGTTTTTTTGTTGTACAATTAACGAGTCCATTGCAGTGTTTAAATCTACAACATCGAGCATACTGTATTTATCAGTTTGAGATTGCTCGTCCATATCGACTTTATTAAGGTCCGATAAATCGATGTTTATAATATACTTTTCAAATGTACTTTTTGCAAAAGGTTTTTTCTCTCTGCTTTTTTTATTTTTGCTAGTGATATCACTATAATAGTTTCCGTCGAATAAAATTAGCTTTAAAACGTTAGAATCTGGCGCACTAGCTAATTCTCCTGTTTTCGACTTAATAGTTGTGGCATTTGTACGTCCATCTGCAGCTTTTAAGTGGATGGTAACATCTTCTAAATACTGATCGCGATCACCGTATTTATTGGCAAATTTAATATTGTAGTTATCATCGACTTTGTTAAATTGACCTTCAGCGAGTAACATGGCCGGTTTCATTTTGGCTATATTTCGTCGGAGATTATAAGAGTTAACTTCTGCCCAAGGAATAACGTTATTAGCAAAGAAAAAAGTAAGAATACCAAGACCTACAATAAAAACACTTAAACCCGACATAGCACGTTGCAATGAAATACCTGTAGATTTCATGGCAGCAAACTCGTAGTTTTCGGCAAAACTACCAAACACCATAATGGATGACAGTAAAATGGTAAGCGGTAATACCAATGGTATAAGCTTAGGCATAAAATAGATTAAGAACTTAAAAATAACACCTATTTCTAGATCTTTACCTGCAAGTTCTTTAATGTATAACCAAATGGTTTGTAAAACAAAAAATCAGCATGAGTATAATAAACACGCTGAAAAAAGTTTTTAGGTAAGTTGTTAATATGTAACGGTCTAATATTTTCAAAGGAAACCTAATCTAATTTATTGATATAATAGTCTTGATACTTGTTAGCATCAAAGGTAAATAAGGTTTTTGATAAAGTCTCGTTTGTTTTAAAAGAATTAACAGTAAGTGTTGTTTTTGTACTGTTTTTCCCCTTTTCCCCATTTGTATTAGATTATAAATATTTTTTGTTTTAGAATCTATACCTAACAAGATGGTTTTAATTTCCGAACTAGAATCAATAGGTGTTAATTTTACATATTGAATTTTTCTTCCATTAATGTTTTGCTCGATATCTAAAGCGTAAGTGTAACCATCTTCATAAAAAGATAGCATTTTACTTGGTGTAATAGCATCGTTTTCATCATCATTTTCCGAAGAAATTGTTACCTCTTCATCTTCTGGACTTATGCTATATAAAGTTTTTCCGTCGAATAGGCGTGTAATACCAAGAATGTTTAATTTGTAATTATCACCTTGCATAACAACATCACCTTTTGTGACTTGTTTAATACTTTCGGCCGTGTTTTCTAACACATATTTAAAATCTATTGAAATGTTATCATAACTTTTTACTTTTTGAGAGACTTCATTCAACAGTGCTTTTCCTTTATTTTGAGCAAAGGCGTTAACTGAAAGGGTAATTAATAAAAGTGCAATAATTTTCTTCATTATCATTTTAAATTATATTTCGTTTTCTAAATGTAGATCCAATGCTACTAAATCTGTTATTAATACTTGTCTGGCTTTACTACCTTCAAATTGACCAACAATTCCTGCGGCTTCTAATTGATCGATAATTCGTCCCGCGCGGTTATAACCTAATTTCAACTTTCGTTGTAATAATGAGGCCGAACCTTGCTGTGCTGTTACAATAACTACAGCAGCATCTTTAAAGAGTTTATCTCTATCCGATATATCTATATCAAGACTTGTGCCACTTTCTTCGCCAACATACTCAGGAAGTAAATAAGCTTCTGGATATGCTTTTTGTGCACCAATAAAGTCTACAATACGTTCTACTTCTGGCGTATCAACAAAGGCACACTGTACACGTATTAAATCGTTTCCTTGCGTGTAAAGCATATCTCCACGACCAATAAGTTGATCGGCACCCGAACCATCCAAAATGGTACGTGAATCGATTTTAGAGGTTACTCTAAAAGCAATACGTGCAGGGAAATTGGCTTTAATAATACCGGTAATTACATTTACTGACGGACGTTGCGTAGCAATAATTAAGTGAATACCAATGGCACGAGCAAGTTGAGCTAAACGCGCTATAGGAGTTTCTACTTCTTTACCAGCCGTCATAATTAAATCTGCAAACTCATCGACCACCAAAACAATATATGGTAAAAATTGGTGTCCGTCGTTTGGATTTAATTTACGAGCTTTAAACTTAACGTTGTATTCGGCAATGTTTCTACAAAGTGCATTTTTAAGCATTTCGTAACGGTTATCCATTTCAATACAAAGTGAATTTAATGTATTGATAACCTTAGTGTTATCTGTTATGATAGCTTCTTCGCTATCTGGAAGTTTCGCTAAATAATGACGTTCAATTTTATTGAAAAGCGTTAGTTCTACCTTTTTAGGATCGACTAATATAAACTTAACTTCCGCAGGGTGTTTTTTATAAAGTAAGGACGTTAAAACAGCATTTAAACCAACCGATTTACCTTGTCCTGTAGCACCTGCCATAAGCAAGTGAGGCATTTTAGCTAAATCCACAACAAGTGTTTCATTACTAATTGTTTTTCCTAAAGCTATAGGAAGTTGCATTTCGGATTTTTGGAATTTCTGCGAAGCAATAGCAGATCTCATGGAAACAATAGTGGAATCTTTATTTGGTACCTCAATACCAATAGTTCCTTTTCCAGGAATAGGAGCAATGATACGAATTCCTAAAGCGGCTAATGAAAGTGCAATATCATCTTCTAAGTTCTTGATTTTAGAAATACGTACGCCTGCTTCTGGTACAATTTCATAAAGAGTAACTGTTGGTCCAATGGTAGCTTTAATACTTGCAATACCAATTTTATAATTGCTTAAAGTATCAACAATTTTATTCTTATTACTTTCTAATTCTTCTTGGTTGATGGTAATACCACCAGTATCATACTGTTTTAATAAATCTAAAGGAGGGAATTGATATTTACCAAGTTCTAGAGTAGGGTCGAACTGCCCAAAATCTTCAACCAATTTATTGGCTAAATTATCGGTTTCCGAAAGTTCTTCAGGAACTTCTACCACTTTCATTTCTAAATCTTCATCGATAGCTTCTTCTTCAGCAACTTTTACTACTAATGGTGTTTTATCTTCAACCGTAACTTTTTCTACTTTAGGTTTTATAGGAACTTCAACCTTTTGGAGAGGTGTCTCTATTGGTTTTTCATCCTCTACAGTAATATTGAAAGCCGCTTTAATATCATCTGCTTCTTCAGATAAATTATTATCTAAAGGCACGATCATATCTTCTTTCATATCCGATAACTCACTTTTTAAATTGCTTTTTGCAGATTTAAATTGATTCGAAATACTTTCAAACGTAAGTTTAAATCGAATAGCCAAATAGGTAATTAAGCCAAAAAGAAGTAAAAGTGAAACGCCTATTTTTCCAATATAATCTTGTAGGTAGCTGTTAATTTCGAAACCTATAGTACCGCCAAGAATGGCATTTTTATTTCCGAAGAAACCAAAAAGTACAGATAACCAAATGATGATTAAAACGCCCCAAAACCAATGTCTTCTCAGTTTTTCTTTATTGATGTTCATTAAAACATACATACCCGATAGGCAAAGTAGACCAGCAAATATGAATGAAGGCAAGCCAAAACCACGTTGAATAAAAAAATCGCTTAACCATGCGCCAGATTTACTTAACCAGTTCTCGGTTTCGATCTCGCGATCTGCAAAATGAGATAAAGTGCTTTGATCGGCTTCTCCTGTAAAAAAGAACGATACAAAGGCAATGGCTAGCACAAAGCCGAAAATTATTAAAAAGCTACCTAATACTAGTTTTTGTTGACTAGATATTTTAAAACTAGGTAGTTCTGCTTTTTTACGAGGTGCTTTTTTAGGTTTAGTTTTACTTTTCGCCATTAATGCGTTTAGATTTCATGATTGAGGTCTTGAATCGAATTCAAAAGAGGTCATTATTTTTATAACGACACAAAAATACAAATTACTAACGTTAACGAAACTATATTTTAAAAAATTGCAGAGTAAACCTTTTAATTCACTCATTTTTAAAAGATGATGTCTAGAAAATTTTAGGAATATAAATGATAAGCCCAATAATAGAGGTGAAAATAGCAGCAATAAATACGGCTCCGGCGGCAATATCTTTTATTAAACCTATTTTTTCGTGATGTTCTGGGTGAATAAAATCGGCTATAGCTTCAATGGCGGTATTAACGCCTTCGGCACACATCACTAAGGCAATGGCCAAAAGTTGAATAAGCCACTCGGTAGTAGATATATTATAGTAAAACCCAGCGATAGTCACTATAACGCCGAGTGTAAATTGAATTTTAATGCTGGCTTCGGTTTTAAGGAGTAATACAGCACCTTTAAAAGCAAAGCCAACACTTTTTAATCTATTTACTAAAAAAGATTCTTTTTTGTTACTCATTTAAAAGAGCTTCTAAAGCAGCTTTATAATTTGGTTCTTCTGTAGTTTCTGCAACTTGCTCTGTGTATAAAACCGTTCCTTTTTCATCTAAAACAACAACGCTTCTAGAGTGTAAACCATCTAAAGGGCCATCGATAAAATCTAAACCATAAGCTTTCCCAAAGTCTCCCGTTTTAAAATCAGATAAACTAATTACATCATTTAAACCTTCTGCACCACAAAAACGCGCATTAGCAAATGGTAAATCGCGAGAAACACATAATACTTTAGTATTGTCTAGTTCACTAGCTTCACGGTTAAATTCGCGAACAGATGTTGCGCAAGTTCCTGTATCTACACTAGGGAATATATTTAAAACTACTTTGCTACCTGCAAAATCGCTTAATTTTTTTATTGATAAATCGTTTGCTGTTAAAGCAAAATCAGGTGCTTTTGTTCCTTTTGCAGGAAGATTTCCCGATGTATGTATTGCGCCACCTTTTAATGTTACTGTTGCCATAGTTTTATGTTTTATTAATTGTGTTGTAAAATTAAGAATAATAAGATGTTTAAACTATTTGTTTAATCTTTTTTTAATGCTTATGATTTTGATTAAATCACTATGAATCAAATAAATGAATATCTCTATGCGTTAATAAAGTGTTAACGCTGAAATTCTTATAAACCAATATCGACTAAGTCTCGTATATGTAAGATAATTTGTATAATTACAATTTTGGATAAAGAATAATTATAAAACATTCAATACTAATGGAATACATAATTAATGTATTTAATACTATAATATTACAATTATCTTAATTTACTAGGGATTTATTAAGATTATTTAAAAAGCTGCTTCAAACTGAAGTGGCTTTTTTTTTGTTCTCTAAGTTAGGTTTGCGTAAATTTAGAGACAGATTAGAATAGAAGGATTATAAGAATTACTTATGATAAAATAAAAACAATCAATTTTATTTATCGTTTTAGGGTTCTATAATAGAGTAATTTTATAAAAAAATTAAAACGTAATAACTATATAATATGGATCATAACAGCAGCGGAGACATGAGCAAATGCCCTTTTATGCAAGGCGCAATTACTACAACCGAAAAAACAGTAACAGATTGGTGGCCAAACACACTTAATCTAGATATTTTACACCAACAGGATACAAAAACAAATCCATTAGGTGCAGATTTTGATTACCAAGAAGAACTGAAAAAATTAGATGTAGCCGCTTTAAAGAAAGATGTACACGATTTTATGACAGATAGCCAAGATTGGTGGCCTGCAGATTGGGGACACTATGGTGGATTAATGATTAGAATGGCATGGCACGCAGCAGGTTCATATAGATTAGCAGATGGTCGTGGTGGCGGTGGTACAGGTAACCAACGTTTTGCACCTTTAAATTCTTGGCCAGATAATGCCAGTTTAGATAAGGCTAGACGTTTACTTTGGCCAATCAAGAAAAAATACGGTAATACCGTTAGTTGGGCAGATCTTATTATTTTGGCAGGAACCATTGCTTACGAAAGTATGGGATTAAAAACCTATGGTTTTGCCTTTGGTCGTCAAGATATTTGGCACCCAGAAAAAGATGTGTATTGGGGAGCAGAAAAAGAATGGTTAGCACCAAGTGATGAGCGTTACACAAGTGTAGATCATCCTGATACTATGGAAAACCCGTTGGCAGCAGTACAAATGGGTTTAATTTATGTAAACCCAGAAGGTGTAAATGGTAAGCCAGATCCTTTAAAAACCGCTTTGCAAGTTAGAGAAACGTTTAAGCGTATGGCGATGAACGATGAGGAAACGGTTGCTTTAACAGCTGGCGGACATACCGTTGGAAAAACACACGGAAATGGAGATGCTAGTATTTTAGGTCCGGATCCTGAAAGTGCAGATGTAGAAGAACAAGGTTTAGGTTGGTCTAATCCAACAAAATCTGGCAAAGGAAGATATACGGTTACAAGTGGTTTAGAAGGCGCATGGACAACAAACCCAACAAAATGGGATAATGGCTTTTTCGAAATGTTATTTAACCACGATTGGGAATTACGTAAAAGTCCAGCAGGAGCACACCAATGGGAACCTGTAAATATTAAGGAAGAAGATATGCCTGTAGATGTTGAAGATTTGACAACTAAGCATAACCCAATGATGACAGATGCAGATATGGCCATGAAAATGGATCCTATTTATAAAGAAATTTCATTAAGATTTAAAAACGATTTTGATGCCTTTTCTGATGCTTTCGCTCGTGCTTGGTTCAAATTAACACACCGTGACATGGGACCAAAAGACCGCTGGTTTGGACCCGATGTACCTCAAGAAGAGTTAATTTGGCAAGATCCAATTCCAAAAGGAAATTACGATTATAATGTTGAAGCTGTAAAAGCTAAAATCGCTGCTACAGGTTTAAGTATTTCAGAATTAGTATCTACCGCTTGGGATAGTGCAAGAACCTTTAGAGGATCGGATTTTAGAGGTGGAGCAAACGGATCACGTATTCGTTTAGAGCCACAAAAAAATTGGGCAGGTAACGAGCCAGCACAATTGCAAAACGTATTGTCTGTTTTGGAACCTATTGCTACAGAATTTGGTATTAGCATTGCAGATACTATTGTTTTAGCTGGTAATGTTGGTGTAGAAAAAGCCATTAGAAAAGCCGGTATGGTTGTAGATGTGCCTTTTGCACCAGGTAGAGGCGATGCATCGCAAGAGATGACAGATGCAGAATCTTTTGAGTCTATGGAGCCGCTTGCAGATGGTTACAGAAACTGGCAGAAAAAAGAGTATGTGGTTAGCCCAGAAGAAATGCTGCTAGATAAAACACAATTACTTGGCTTAACAGCTGCAGAAATGACAGTTTTAGTTGGAGGTATGCGTGTTATGGGAACCAACTATGGTGGAACTAAACATGGTGTGTTTACAGAAAATGAAGGCGCTTTAACAAACGATTTCTTTGTAAACTTAACGGATATGATTTTCGAATGGAAATCGCTTAACAATGGTATTTACGAAATTAAAAACCGTAAAACTGGCGAAGTTAAATTTACCGCAACTCGTGTAGATTTAGTATTTGGTTCTAATTCTATTTTGCGCGCTTACGCGGAAGTTTACGCTCAAGATGATAGCAAGGAAAGGTTTGTAAAAGACTTTGTATCTGCTTGGACAAAAGTGATGAACGCAGATCGTTTCGATATAAAATAATAACATTAAACATAGATTTTAGAGGAATGGTTTTTATAGCCATTCCTTTTTTTATAAAAAAAATCCAAATGAAAGACATTAATAACTTATTTGAAAGCATAAAAAATAGAGACATTTTAACTCTAAAAAACTTACTATCAGAAAACCCTAAATTAGCCGAAGCGACAGACGAGCGCGGTTTTACACCATTAATTTTAGCAACCTATTTTGATAACGAAGCAGCAACCAAAACATTGGTAGAACATCAAGCACCTATAAATGCTAAAGATGCCTCAGGAAACACCGCTTTAATTGGTGTGAGTTTTAAAGGTAACGTCGCCTTTGCAAAATATTTAATTGAAAACGGCGCCGATTTAAACGAAGTGAATACCAACGGAACCACAGCCTTAACCTTTGCTACACAATACAACAAAGTAGACATTGTTAAACTACTTTTAGAGCATAACGCTGATAAAACCATAAAAGATAACGCAGGAAAAACAGCTTTAGCTTACGCTGAAGAAAAGAAGTTTACCGAAATTGTTGCGCTTTTAACCTAGTAGAAACGTTGACTGAAATTAAAACTGAGTTTAGAATTAAGGTTGTTAAAGTTTTTTTTTAACTCAGTTTTTTTTAGGGTATCTTACTTATATTTGACCTAATGAAGAAAAAAATAGTAATTATTGGTGGTGGACTTTCCGGTTTGTATTTAGGATATAAATTAAAAAAAGAAGGCTTCTCTATCCAAATTCTAGAAGCGAATAATAGAATTGGTGGAAGAATTTTTACCAAAAAAAATGATCATACAAAAGTAGAATTAGGTGCCACTTGGCTCTGGAGATACAATGAAGAACTTATAAAGTTATGTGCTACACTACAAATTTCTTTATTTGAGCAAAACACGAAAGGTGATGCTTTATATGAAGCTTCAAATACCAATTTGCCAGAACGTTTTCAATTGCCAGGAAACCAAGAAATTAGTTATAGAATTGTTGGCGGAACGGCAACTATCTTAGAAAAACTGTCTAACGATTTTTCAGAAGATGAATTGCAACGCAATCAGAAAGTTTTGCGCATTGAGGGTCAAGAAAATTCAATACACGTACTAACTGAAAATGCAACTTTTACTGCAGATATGGTTATTTCTACAATGCCACCACAACTCTTAGTTAATACGGTTGATTTTTCTTCTCAATTAGACCTCAATCTTTTAGAAATTGCAAATAATACGCATACTTGGATGAAAGATTCCATTAAGTTTGCATTGGTTTATAAAACGCCGTTTTGGAAAGAAAAAGGACTGTCTGGAGTTGGTTTTAGTAATGTAGGTCCTTTTACAGAAATCTATGACCATTCTGATTTTGAAAATAATCATTTTGCATTAATGGGCTTTTTAAATGCAGGTTTAGCTAACGAAACCAAAGCGTATAGAGAAGAAAAAATAAGAGCCCAACTTTTTAAGTTCTTTGGTGAAGCCGGAAAAAATTATCTTTATTATGATGAAAAAGTTTGGAGTAAAGAAAGCTTGTTACACTCAGCGACTACTAGGTTTCTAAATCCACATGTAAACAATGGCCATCCAGTCTATCAACAAAACTATTTAAATGGTAAATTTATAATTGCAGGTTCAGAAACGTCACCAAGCTATGGTGGTTATATGGAAGGTGCCATTTATAGAGGCAACCAAATTGTGAAACAATTAAAAATAAAATTTAAGAGATAGAAGTGGGTTTTTAACTTCATAACTGAAGTTTTATAGCATTCTATTTAAATCTATTTCGCTTCTTCTTTTTCTTCTTTTGTTTCGTCTAGCATATCTAAATAAAGGTCTTCAACATGCTCTCTTGCCCAAGTTGTTCTTCTTAAGAAACCAAGACTAGATTTCATAGTAGGATTGTAGATAAAACAGCGAAGATTAGTACGTTCTCCCAAATACGCCCAACCATAATGTGCTACCAAATGTTCTAAAACCTGTTTTAGTTTTACTCCATGAAACGGATTGCTTAGTTGTTCTTCTGTTGCTGGTCTTCTTATGCGTTTAGGCTTTGGTTGCAGTTCTGTTTCTTTGAGTGTTTTAGATGGTGTCTGTTTATTAGCCAATTTGTTCTTTTTTAGTGTATATGCGGATATATGTTCTTCGTTGTTTACCGAAGCGTAAGTCTCCCTAAATGTTTGTTTTTCAATTGCTTTTAAGTTTTCAATATCTTGAAGACTTACTTGTTTGATTTTCATTTAGTTTTGGTGATGGCTGGTTTTAACTTGTAGCTAACGTGTTAATAATTGATTTTACTAAAATTGAAAACTGAGTTTAAAATTAGCTGTTGATAGCTTTTTTTGAACTCAGTTTTTTTAGATTTAATTTGTCGTTAGAAACTTGATTTTTTCAGTCCCTTCATAATTAAATATGTTATTTCATGAATGTTTGTACTACTGAACAATACCCTGTTTTCATCTATACTTAACTTATTAGTTAAAGATAGTTTTTCAATCGAAAAATCAGTAAATGTTGATATTATCTTTGAATATTCACTAAATTCATATTTGTCTGAAATATATTTTTTAAAATCTTGAAGAAATGGTGTCGAATATTGATATTCATTTGTTAGTTCTTCAGGATTATGCCCTTCAAATAGTTTGGCTAAAGATTGGCTTGCTCCACCAAAACCGCCAACAATAAATAATGGCTTTGAATTGATAAGAGTGTATAAAGCTTCTTCAATAATTCCAGGCATAAAACCTAAATATCCAGTTATTTTTCCACCAACAATAATTCTTGCATTACAATCAATAGCCATTTTTTCTCTCATAGCTTTAAAGCATTCACAGAAAATATACCTGTCCTTCACTTTTTTTAATGGTTTATATTCAAATTCTTTATCAAAAGCAATATTAGGATTAGGTTTTACTATTTCAATTCCTATTTGCTTAGACTTAAAATCAATTTCAGCTTTTCTATCTATTTGTTTGCTATAAGGTAGAGCAAAATAATTAATGAATCGTATAGAGGGGTCGTCACTTTTTTTATATTGATTAGCTAATTCAGAAAAATAGTTTGTAAAACCATTTACTCTTAAGTCTCCTCCGTAAATTGCTGTTCCACCATTGGCAATAATATATCGGGCTATCTCAATTGAAATATCATTTAGGTGGTGTTCACTCAATCCTAGATTTTCTAAATCTTTATTTATTGAAACAGAAATGGCTATTTTTTTATTAATAATTGGATTAAATCTGTTTATAATTTCAATATTTTCATCGACCAATTCATTTTCTATCCCGGTTATATTCAATTCTTCATTCATATTAAAAAAGATTTATTGGAGTAATAAATTCAACTTCAGGATCTACTTCATTCAATATAGATAATTCTTCAATCCCAATAGGAGGGTCTGGATAAAGAATCATTAGTTTTTTGTCAATCTCTTTCTGATATTTCTTGATGTTAACAAAGTTAAAAAGTTCGGGTGGTGAGGTAATTATCTTTACTTCGACATCTTGTTTAACTAGTTTACGATAGTTAGAAAGTAATCTGAATTGATACAAATTGTTTAAAACTTGATATAATGTCAAATAAATAATTTTATAGAAACCAGTTTCGGTCTCGTCATCATTTAAAACAGTTGTGGGCATATTTCCAAGGTAGGGGAAAGCTCTATTTTCGCCTTCTTTAATGTTATGAGCAACCACAATTGGGGATTTATATTTTTTTGCAATAAGAACCTCTTTGCGACACCATTCTCTATTTGAATATTCATCTGTGTGAAACACTACAAGAGCTGAATTTAAAATCTCTTGTTTAAATTGTTCTGCAAAATCATAACCATTTGCAATATCCACAGTATCAAAAAAAACATCTAGTTTTAAATTATCTTCAATAAAACGCTTAAATTTTAGGGTAGTTATTTCCCCATCATATTTTGCATGGCTTAAAAAAAGTTTTACAGGTGATCCAATTCTGTCTTCTTCTTTGTCTTTATATGTTGGATGAAAAGCCATTAATAATCGAGCACAGTCATGTAAAATTTCTGATTTTATTTTTCGTATCGATTTTGTTAAATGTTCTCTTAATTCTAAATCTAGTTTTTCATCTAGGAACACAGTTCCATTAGTAAATTGGATATTACTTAAACCACATCCAATTGTGTGTGCCTTGTCAAATAGAGAAACAGGGAATATTCTAGTATCATCATCTATTAGATTTACTAACTCTTTTGTGTATTCTTTGAAAGCATCATCTAAAAAATATTCCTCATCAATTAGTAAAATAACAGCATTTTTTTCAGCATTATTAAAATTAATTTCAACAGGTTTCTCATCAACAATTTTTTTAAACCGAAAATAAACAGGAATACCTAAACCTCTTGATAATGGATCTTTATAATTTCTACAAAATGTATTATAGAGAGCTTTGGCAATTGATTCACTTATTAGCGAATTTGGATGCCATACAATATAAATATTTAATGGATATTTCATATATTAATAATTATCAGGAATTAAACATTATATTACTTAAAGTTTTTAATGTGTTTGATTGTGTATTTTACAAGATGTATTATATTTCATAATTGATTGTGAATTTACAATTAATTTATTTCTGGTACTTCTGGCATAGTATGCATCATCAATCCATTCTCCAAGTTGATTTCCTGTTGTTGGATAAGACCAATATCTTCCATAACAATTAGAATGCTCTTGATTCCAATTTGCTTCAAATCTAGGTGGAAGGTGAGCAGAGTTATTTTGACTAGGCAAAACAATACTTATTAATCCATTTGGTGTATAATTACCTTGTCTTAAAGATGATTTTATTTCCCAATCTACATATCTTCTACTATGGGTGCAACTTCCTAAAAGGACAATTGTAACAGTTGAATCTTTTAAATATTTTTCTCGAATACGTCCCATTACATAGTCAGTGTTTGTACTGTCAATAAATTCATCATTATCGTTTGCACCAAGAACATAAGGTGTGAAAATGCCTAGATTATTAGCAAAATGATTTATAAAATTATCTACTTCAGTTCTATCGCCTCTGAAGTGTGATATAAAAACTCTTCTTTTTATTCCTGACCAAGCCATAATTTATTAGATTTTTATTCCTAGAAAGTTTATTGCATTACTTTCTTGTCGGTTTCTGTTATTGCGTATTAAATTTGCAGCATTATTTCTTTTCCGATAAGCATAATTTACTTTGCTTTCAAAATCTCTTTCTAAATTTTTCCATCTCATAGACACAGCATAACCTGAATCTATATTATCTTGTAATCTGTCTGGAATTGAATGATTTTGTCCTGGTAGAAAAATTGCTAAAAGACCATTTGGTTTAAATGATTTCTTTTTATCAAAAGGATGATTATAACCTCTTAAAGAAGCCCAAATTTCCCAATCTATCCATTTTCTATGCCCTGTTCTTGTTCCTATTAAAATAATTGTAACTGAACAAGTTCTCATTTTACTTCTAATCTTATTGTATATAGTTTCATTTGTTAAATGACCAATATCTGTTTTAAGAGAATAATCAGAAACTTTCATACTCTTTACAGTCTTTCTTAATTTAGAAAGATATTTTTGGTCATTATCGTGATGATAACTTATAAAGCAATTTCTTGTTTTTTTCTCGATGTTCATTTAATTGAAGGAAAATTTTTTTATTAATTCACTTTTAATTTTAAGAGTTGTTTCTTTTCATTGTTCTGCTTAAATCATATTCACAAGTAGCTTTATCTTCAAAAGTTGCGTGAATCAAAAAACTAAGCTTTTCAATATTAATTTCATTCCAGTTAACTACTGATATTTTAGCTTCTGTTTTTAATAAATTATCTATTATTCTTGAAGGTAAATAAGGATATCTTCTTTCGTATTCTGCTCTTGTATCAATTGATGTCCAAAAATTATTTTCTGGATGAACCTTTTCTTTTTCACCTGAATGAGTTGCAGTGTAATAGGTAGAGCCAGTGCTAGGTAAATTGAGAACAAGAATACCAGATTTTTTATTCAGAGAACCATTTATCATACTAGATTTTAATTCCCAATCAATATGTTTTCTATTCTTAGTTTCTGTACCAACAAGTAAAATAGTAACTGTTGTATCTTTTAAGTAATTATCTCTAATTATTTGCCTTATAGTTTGATTATCTAATCTATCATCAATGTCTCCTGTATCTACAGAACCATCTATGAAAATATTATGTAACTTATTTAATCTTAATAATTCATTTTTATACCATTGGTCATTATCGTGATGATAACTGATAAATACTTTGTGTTTTGTTTGGCTCATTATAATTTCCAATTTAATACATTATCTAATGGGTGATTTAGTTGATAATGGGAAAACATTCTAGTCTCATTTATCATTGATTTTTCTAGCTGATTGGAGATGATTGAAATATAGGAGTTAAGCGATTTAGTTCCTTTGAGAATATTTCCTATTTGCATAAATGTTGGTAATTCTTTTTCAGCAATATCTTTTAAAGTTAAAATTGATAGTTTAGAATTATCAGTATTTGATGTTGCCTCAATAATTGTTGAATGACCATAGCCGACTTCAAAAGGAACCCATTGAGATTTATAAGTTTTCTCAGAAACTAAAACTAGCATATGTGTACTTTCAGCAATACCTTTTTTTATGTTTTCTGTTATTTTATTAGCATTTCCACTGAATACAGCACTTTGCAGCTCTGCACTTTCCTCATCCAAAAAATAGTCAATTTCTGCATCAGAAAGATATTTAGCAATGGTTCTACAAGCTGGTTTATCTTCTTTTTTATGACTTAAAAATACACAAGGTCTATTTCTAATTTCAGTGAAATTTATGGTTTCTAATGTAAATGTTAGAGCTTGTATTGCGTCAGCTTTGTTAATTCCTTTTATCCTTTTCATTCGTTTTTTTATTAAGCACAACTAGTTCTATAACTACAAACACTGCTCATATCCTACAATAGAACAAATTATAGCCCATGTATTCCTATCATCATCAAATCTAATTCATATTCGTAAGTAAATCAATACGTGGATCTACGTATATTTCATTCTAATTACAGCTAAATTATAACATTCTAAGTTAAGAATTTTACGGTAAACCGTAGAACCAAAAAATTAAAAATAAAATCCACCATGCTTTCGCAAAGTGGTTTTAAGTATGTTTCTTTCTTATAAAATTTACTGCATTTTTCAAGCACTTCAAGGCTTCTTCTAAGGCTTGTTTAGATGGTTTTGGGTTAAAACCTAAAACGCTTTTAGAAGCACTAATATCATAATCTTGTTTTAATCCATAAAACATATCGAGATAATGCCTTTGGAGTAAAGGTTCTTTTCCAGTTATTTTACTACTAAATTCCATAAGCCCAGCAACGGCGTATAATAGACATTTTGGAACTGTTTTTGGGGTTTTAATTTTGCCTACTTCTTTTTTTTGTCTTTTTTCGGCTTGTTCAGACTTTATACTTGTAAAAATTAATTCATGTTTTTTTACAAAGGCTAAATTAGAACAGTACATCAAATATGTTTTACGGGTAACCGTAATTTTGAAAAAAAAGAGTAAAAAAAAACACCATCCTTGTGGAAAGTGTTTGTTCTAAAATTATAATTATTGAAGTCTGTAAATTTAAAACTTGCTGTTTTTTAATCACTTAAATGCGCCAGTTTTCTGTATAATTCTAAATGCACAAGAGTTTGCACATAAGGGTTATTTTGATCGTAATAATTTTTATTGGCCGAATTTTTTACAATAACCGTGTTTGTGGTTGGGTTGATATAGATATGCTGGTTAAATACGCCAATGGCCATAAACTCGCCTTCGTTACCATCGTTAATCCACCATTGATAACCGTAACCTATGCCAGGGCTAGAGGAGTTTTTACTTACTGCTTGCAAATGTTCTTCGTTGGAATTTACGGAAGCTTCAAACCAACTTAGCGGTACAATTTGTTTGCCATTCCAATTCCCTTTTTGGAGATACAGTTTTCCTAGTTTGGCATAATCTCTTAAGCAAGCATTTAGTCCGCCGTTTGCCATTTCCATGCCTTCGCCATCGGCTAACCAATAGGCATCGAATTCTGTGCCAATAGGTTTCCATATTTTTTCTTCTAGATAGTCGGTTAAACTTCTGCCGGTAGCTTTAACGATAATCATGCCCAAAACATGGGTGTTAATGCTTACGTAATGGTTGTAAGTTCCGGGAGGTATGTCGTTAGTTAATGTGCTAGCAAAGGCATCTTGAGATTTTCCGGTAATAAAACCTTGCCAATATCTATTAATATCAGAATTGAGGTCGCTGTAGGTTTCGTCGAATTTAATACCTGTAGACATTTGTAAAACATCTTTTATTTTTACACCATCGTAACCAGAGCCTTTTAATTCGGGTAAGTAGGTTTCTACGGTTTCATCGATACTTTTAATATAACCTTCTTCCATAGCGATGCCAAAAAGCGCCGACACATAAGATTTTGCCATAGACCAAGAGATATGCCGCACATCTTCTTTTTGTCCGCGCCAATAATCCTCGTACTGAATGGTATCATTTTGAATAAAAATAAAGCCTTGCGTGTACGATGAGTCTATGTACTTTAAAGTGTTGTAGGTTGTACCATTATGACTAAAATTTTCGGGTAATGTTATATTATTTATTTTAGGAAATAGAAAAGGAGTATTGGCTTTTTTTACTGTTTTAGTAGGCAAATATTCGTCCATGTGTATAAACGAATATTCTTGATTTTTCATAGCCATAGCGTCTTTAAACTCTTGGGCTTTTTTGTTGTTCTGGTTGTAGATCACAGCTGCTACTATTATAATTAGCAATAAAATGATAAATGGAATTTTGAGCTGTTTTAAATTCATGGTTTACTATTTTTTTGAAATTATAAGTGTTCTTAATACATATCGTTCTTTTTTAAAACGCTCTCGATTTTATTGAGATTAACATATTTTTGAGCTTTTATTACAGCATTTACCAATAGCTTTTTATGCTTAGTTTATTTTCAGCTTATTTATGGTAAACTCCAATGCGCTTATATCGCCTTTTGCTTCATTAATTCTAGAATTTGTATAATACAGCTCGTTTTTATAAATACTAAAAGTATCGGCCCATTTTACTTGTTCGCCTTCTGCAACAACACTTATTTCACCGCTAGTAACATCTAGCTTCATAATTTTATTATGTTCTAAATCGGCATAAAAAAGTTGTCCTGATGCATCCATAATCATCCCGTCTGGAGCAGATGTTTTGGCTATATGTTTTACACCGTTTTCAATAGTTGCTTTATTTTGGCTCAATAGATTTTCGGTTGAAATAGCATAGAGATTATAACCGGTAAGTGCATGAAAATAAAGCATATCGTTTTTAGTATCTAGCGCAATACCATCGGAATGTACTGTATTTTTCCAAATCCCGTTATTAAACGTTAATTGGTTGGTTTCTGCCAAGGTAGATTTGTGATTATCGAGCGCTCTAAAAGATGTTCTGGAAGCTATATCGATCACCACAAGGCCAGCATGACCAGAATCTGTTAAGTAAATTTTGCCCTTCTTTTTGTCTATGCGTAAGTCGTTAATGTAAGAGTCTTTATGAAAACTTTCCTCTTGTAAAACATAGATTTTTTCTAGTTTATTAGAAGACAGATTAAAAGCGAAAATTCTAGGGTTTACTATAACACCTTTAAATAACGGGTTGCGAGTATCGAGAACATACAACGTATTTTCGAAAGCAACTACCGATTGTACGGCCACAAATACACTGTCGGTAACAGTTTTTCCAATATCCCAACTGTTCCAAGTTTGATTAGGAAAAGGTGTTGATGTAGTATTGGTAACTTCAATTACCGAGTTTTTAACCTGTTCGCGCCATCTCGGAAAGTTGGCAAAAACACGACCATTATCACTCACTGTAACACCAGTAACTTGTTGACCTTTAAAAGAGGCTATATTTTCAATTTCGGGCTTTTCAGAGGTGCAACTCCAAATTCCAAAGACAATAACTAGTATAAATATCTTTCTCATGTTTTCCATTTAATTAAGCTACTAATTTAGCAAATATAACCGTAATAGAAACTTAAAAAGCTTTTGAAAATAGGGAAGTGGTTTCAGAAAAAACTATAGGTTTTATCTGTTTTACTATTCTTTTTTTAATTCGGTTTCGTACTTAATTAAAGCATTCCAAATGGATACGACTTCGGGCCAAAAATTATCATCAAAATCGGAGTCTGTATTTACTAAAAGTATTTTGCCTGTTTCAGTAATTGGATTAAAATACATGGCTGTCATCACGCCAGGATCCGATCCGTTATGGCCAATAACGTTGTCTTTAATTTTTATAAAGGCATTGCTAAACTCCATAAAAATGCCAAATTGTTCTCCCGTTTCTATATTCGGGAATTGCTGTTTTTCAAATAACTTTTTATAGCTCGCTTTGCTTAAAAGTTCACCATTTCCCTTGTAGCCTTTCATTAACTCCGTTAAAAACAGGCCTAAATCTCTATTAGAAGTAATAAAACCACCATCGGCATAGGTGATTAGCGAATATTCTGCGATTAGCATCTCTTTGTTTGCGAATAGTCTAGAACGCTGCGTGGTATCAATATCTTTAGAAGACCAACCAGACGATGTCATTTTTAAAGGTTTTAATATATAGTCCTTCGTAAATGCTTGGTAATCTTGTCCTGTTGCAAATTCAATAATTTGAGCACAAAGCGCAGCGCCTATATTTGAATAAGCTCTTAGTTTTCCTGGCTTGCTATTGGTAAACATACCTTTGCTATACCATTTTCCTTCGGGAGTAAGGCTGTTTTTAATAAATTCTATAAGCGAAATTTTAGATTCAGGCATGCCAAACCAATCGTATACACCTTCGTTTTCATTATGCTTAGATTTTTTTAAGACATAGGATTTAGAATACACCTCGTCAAGATCATTTATAGAGCTCGTGTGGTAGGCGAGATGTTTAATTAAAATGGGTGTTTCAGGAAAATTAGGATTTGTAATTTCGAAAGGTAAATATTTATTTATGGGATCATTCAGATTTAATTTTCCCATTTCCTGAGCTTTTAAAAGAGAAACTCCTATTAAAGTTTTTGATATGGAAGCAATATTTTGTGTGGTGTTTGGTGTGTACTTTTTTGTTAGTGCTATATCTGTATAACCAAAGGCATTTTCATAGATTAAACCTTGATCATCAACGACAGAAACCGACAACCCAATGATAGCATCTTTTTTGAAAGCACTTTGCAAGTTGTTAGTGAGCGTATCGTTTATTGCCGTATAGTCTCTTTTGAGTGTTTTGTGAGATGCTTCTTTTTGTTTACACGAAAATAATATAGTTGATACTAAAAGAAATAGAAGTGTATTTTTCATCTTGACTTAGTTTGTTTTATTAAATGTGTAATTGTATAGATTAACAATCGTAATATTCTGGTGCCGTTATTATTTCTAATCCGGTTAATTTAGATATTTTTTCTGTGTAACCATCAAAACTGTGGCAAGAACCGTAAAGAATGACATAGCTTCTATTATCGTTCTCAAAATTCAATTCTAAATAACTGGCACCTCCACCTTTTGCGGGCAGGACATTTTGAATAGTTAAAGATGAAATATCACATGTATTATAAACTTGAGAATAGTTCTTATCTGCAAAGCCAATTTTAGAATTTTTATGATCGACCCAAATAGTTACTGCATCGTTATTATTCGGTAAAAGATTTGCAGGTCTGCGTTTTATACTGCTATTTCTTTTGTAATCGGAAGATGTTTTAACGCTTGCATTAATAACAAGATATTCGCCAACTTCCATGATATTCTCGTAATCACTATTAGCTAATAATTCGGGATAATCACGTTCGTTTTTTACAGAAAGGGATGTATATGCTCCATCAAATAGATACGTGCTATCATAAGTGTAAACTATGGAAATTACGATACCTTTAGCTTTAAATGAAAAGCTGTTTTGATCATCGCGCTCATAACCAAAGTATTGGTTTTCTTCTGAAAAATCTTTTTGAAAGCGTTCTTTTAAAGCGTAATAACTTTTATCTGAATTTGAAACGTTGAAAGCATGTGTATAAAAATGCAATACAGGAACATCTGTTCTGGCATTATCAAAATACGCCTTAAAATCTGTTAAAATGATGTTCCCAAGTCTAACCGGATATTTAAAATTCAAAATCTTTTGGCCATAAGGCGACTCGGTAAAATAAACATGAGGATGCTGTTCTATATATTGATAGGTTGTGCTCCAGTTTATAAACGTTTTTTCTTGAGATTGTATTTCAAACCCTAATGCGTAATCATTATAGTTTTCATCAAGAATTTCAAAAGTTGTATTGTTTAATTTACGCCAAACTAGATGCTTTTGCTGGGTGGTTTTATTTATATTTTTGAAAAAAGCTGTATCGTTAAAATTAAACTTTTTAGATAATGTATTGTAAACTTTGGAGAAGCCTTTAAAATTAGTTGGCAACCAATTTTGATGATGATCAAATATAAATAATGAGGATACACCTTGTGCATTTACAACCATATAGGCGTATTGCATAGCATTAATGTTAATCTCACAATTTTTAAAAGCATCGTTACTTCTGCAAATAATTTTGTTTTCTGCTATGTAAATTTCGCCTAGATTTTCTTCTTTAGGAAATTTTCTTTTGTTTAAATATTTTCCAAACATGTTGCTGCTATTTAAGATGCAAATTGCTCCATTCCATTATTTTGGTCAAGTTTTCTTTTAGCGATTTACCTTTTTCTGTTAATCGGTATTCAACTTTAGGTGGAATTACCGGATAAGCCTTTCGGTCTACTATTTTTAATTCCTCTAAGTGTTTTAATTGCTGCGATAGCATTTTCTGGCTTATGCCGTCTATGGCTTTATCCAATTCATTAAAGCGCATCACGTCGTTTAACAATAAAAGCCAAATAATAACAGGTTTCCATTTGCCACCAATTTGCTCCATAAATAGTGTTATTGGGCATTCTTTGGCTTTTTGATATTTTTTTTTAATTTTTTTTTCCTCTGTTTTCATTTTAATAGCGATTTTCCGACCAATTAGTTAGTTACTTACCTAAAAGTAAGTACTTGCCAAATGTAAAGTTATTTACCAAATTTGCAAAAAAACAATATGGATAGCAAAAAAATAGTGATTACAGGCGGCACAACAGGTATTGGTTACGCTTGCGCGGAATATCTCATCGGGTTAAATTACCAAGTGATTATAACGGGTAGAACCCAAGAAAACTTAGATCGTGCCATTTCTAAATTAGGGCATCAAGCATTCGGGATTCTGTCAGACACATCATCTTTAAGTGCTATTGATGATTTAGTACTAAACGTTAAAAAAGAGTTCGGAACCATTGATGGTTTGTTCGTTAATGCGGGTATATTTAAAGGGTCTAGTTTTGAAAGTACTTCCGAAGCATTATTTGATGACACCATGAATATTAATTTTAAAGGCGCTTTTTTTACCATTCAAAAATTTATTTCCATTTTAAAAAATCCATCGAGTGTTGTTTTAAATACGTCTATTGTGGTTTTTAAAGCCTTTGCGAATACAAGTGTTTATACCGCAAGTAAAGCGGCGCTGGAGAGTTTATCACAAGTTTTGAATATAGAACTTGCAGATCGAGGCATTCGGGTAAATGTAGTAAGTCCTGGTGTTACGGAAAGTCCAATTCAAAAAAAATCTGGAATGACGGACGAAGCTATTAGTAATTTGTTAGAGCATTTTTCAGCAACATCTCCCATTGGTCGTATTGTTCAACCTACCGATATTGCACCCATGGTAGAATTTCTACTTTCGGATAAATCGTTAGTGTTAAGAAATGAAAAAATTGTTATCGATGGTGGAACAACGCTTTAGTTAATCATGTGAAAAGACTTTTATTCCAGATTGTAATTTGCGTTTGCCCATTTTACGGTGGGTTTAATATACCCTTTTACAATGTCTTCACTTAAAAAATAGACATAGCGCTCAACTTTTCCGGCTTCTAAAAGTTTGGTTTGCGCTGTTAGGTGTTTGCAAATAAAACAATGTTGAACGAAGCGAGTATCTTCTTCTGTTAAAGTAAATCGCGATTGAATATAGTTTAGTAAGTTTTTCATGAGCTTGCTTTGAATAGTGTAGAAGACTCTTCATTTCTAACAAACAAAGACAAACATCATATAAAACAAAAAACCACTAAGCTTTCGCAAAGTGGTTTTTAATACTAATTTTTCTTTTTCAATTATTTATCAATAGATCCTAATACGCGTTGCATAAAACTGTTTACAGCTTCCTTTTTAGGGGTGCCTTCTTTTATCATTTTATTCACTTCTATGGCGCCGTACATATTAGAAATAAGCTCACCAATAACATCTAATTCTTCATCTTTTAGAGAAGATACTTCGGTTAAAGCTTCTAATGTTTCAATAGTTTCAACAACGTAATCTTCGTCGTTTTCTTCAATAAATTGAGTTAAATGTTTTATTACTGGTAATTTCATTTTAATAGGTTTTTATTCTGCTTTCGCAAAAAGATCTTTAATAGGTGTTAAATCACTTCGCTAACTAATTCTTTTAAAACATCGAATTTGTTAGTTTGTACTTGTTTAACCAATTTTCCACCTTTAAAAGTCGCAAAGGTTGGTAAATTATCTACCGTAGCTAGCTTTCTAGATTCTGGAAATTTTTCAGCATCAGCAATAACAAAAGATACACCTTCGTTTTCTGTTGCTAATTTTTTGAATTTAGGTTTCATAATTCTACAGTTACCGCACCATGTTGCAGAATATTGTACAATTACAGTATCATTACTCGAAACGATTTCACCTAAATTATCTTGGTCTAATTCACTTATCATAACTATATTTTTTTAACCTGTCTGGTTTAAAATAAAAACAGACAGGATTTTAATTTTTGTAATTTATTAGTGAGTTGCTAAATATGCAGCAGTTCCTTTTGCATTTGGAGCCATTGCATCTTTGCCTTCTTCCCAGTTTGCAGGACAAACTTCACCTTTTTCTTGTACATGTGTTAAAGCATCTACTAAACGAATGTACTCACCAACATTTCTACCTAAAGGCATGTTATTAATACTTTCGTGTTGTACAACACCATCTTCATCAATAATGTAAGTTGCTCTGTAAGTTACGTTATCACCTTCAACTTGTACGGTTCCAGTTTCTTCATCAAACGTTTCGTTAGTGATATCTAAAATACCTAAGATGTTTGATAAGTTTCTGTTGCTATCTGCTAAAATTGGGTAAGTTACACCTTCAATTCCACCGTTATCTTTAGCTTGGCTTAACCATGCAAAGTGCACTTCTGGAGTATCGCAAGATGCACCAATAACAATAGTATTACGTTTTTCGAATTCTGGTAAAGCTGCTTGGAATGCGTGTAATTCTGTTGGGCATACAAAAGTAAAATCTTTTGGGTACCAAAATAAAACTACTTTTTTCTTATTGTTAACCGCTTCTTCTAGAACGTTTACTTTAAAAGTATCGCCCATATCGTTCATTGCGTCAACGTTTAAATCTGGAAATTTTTTTCCTACTAATGCCATGTGTTTTATATTTTATTTGTTAATTATTTTTGCTGGTACAAATATAAAACACATTGAAGATTTTTACTGAATTACCAAATTTTAATTTCTTATTTGAGAATAGATTTTGTCTATATAATTAAAACTAAATAATAATATAACTCTATTTAGAAGCGAGTTGTTTAATTTTAATATTTAAAGCAGCAAATAGGAGTGTAGTAAACGGACTTAACCAGTTGAAAATGGCATAAACAAAATATTCTGATATACCAACACCTAAAACACTAGATTGATAGGCTCCACAAGTATTCCAAGGGATAAGCACGGAAGTTACTGTACCAGCATCTTCTAAAGTTCTACTTAAATTCTCTGGTGCTAAGCCACGATCTTCGTAAGCTTTTTTAAACATTTTTCCAGGTATTACAATAGCTAAATATTGATCGGAAGCTATAATATTTAAACCTAAACAACTAATTACCGTACTGGCAAATAAACCAAACACAGAGGTTGCTATAGAAAGCAATCCTTTTGTAATTCTGGCTAAAGCTCCAATGCCATCCATAATACCACCAAAAACCATGGCACAAGTAATTAAATAGATGGTCCAAAGCATACCTTTCATACCACCAGCAGAGAAGAGCTCGTTAAGTTTTTCGTTATCGGTTGTTATTTGGGTGTCACTTAAAATAGATGTTATTATAGTCGAAATTTTAGAATCTCCTAAACCATTAAGAATTTCTGGTTGAAAAATAAATGCAAAAACAGCCGCTAATAAAACACCCATTATTAAAGCAATAAGAGGTTTTGTTTTTAATAATATTAAAGCAATTACGGTTACAGGGACTAAAAACAACCAAGGTGTAATGTTAAAAGTACTTGCAATTGTAGTTAACAAACTAGAAACATCGGCGGTTCCTGTAGTTTCAACATTCATACTTAAAACAGTAAAAAATATTAATGTAATTACTATGGTTGGTACGGTGGTAATCGTCATGTATCTAATATGTGTAAACAAATCTGTGCCAGCCATAGCAGGAGCAAGGTTAGTAGTATCACTTAATGGCGACATTTTATCTCCAAAATAAGCGCCAGAAATTACGGCTCCAGCAATCATACCTGGCGCAATACCTAAAGCGGTACCAATACCAACTAGGGCAATACCAACAGTAGCCGAGGTGGTCCATGAGCTTCCTGTGGCAATCGAAATTATTGCAGCAATAACAACAGAAGCTGGTAAAAATATACTTGGGCTAAGCACTTGCAAACCATAGTAAACCATGGCAGGAATTATACCACTAACGAGCCATGTACCAGCTAATGCTCCCACCAAAAACAGTATCATAATTGGTACAAAAACACTTTTTAAGTTTTCCCAAACTTCTTTAATCATTAAATTAAAAGATACTTTATTATAAAAACCAACGATGGCGGCAATAGATGCTCCTATAAGTAAAATAAGTTGATTAGAGTATTCTCCGAACCACTCGCCATCTTCGAAGGTGATATTATAAAATAATAATCCCATTAAAAGAATTACCGGAATTAAAGCTTCCCAAATATTTAACTCTGAATTTTCTATAATTGTTTCGTGGCCTGCTTTTATTTCGGAAATATTCTTGTCGTCGTGCATACTATCAATTTAGTACCGTAATGTTACGATTTTAGTTGAATGTATGCAAATAAGAAATACTTTCTCACTTTTTCCTTTCAAATTTAGAGCAGAATATATATTTATTAATTCAAATCGTTTTAGGTGAAAAACCATCAATAAAATAATGTTTTTTTTGAATAATTAAAAGGTGTTCTTAATTTTAATATTGAGAAGACCTAGACCATTTTAGTCTAAAAAAATTAATTATGCAGTATAAAGCTATACTAAAATTTTTATTATCTTGTTGCCTTTATTACAACCCCAATACCTTAAATAATGCCACATATTGAAGAAAAGGATCTTGTTGCAATGCATGATCAAATAGAGCATAGCGAAAAGACTCTAAATGAATTTAAAGACGTTTTTTATGGAGAACGTAAAAAAACAGAAGTTTTAAAAAAACAGCGAAGTATTTTTATGGGTATTTCATTTCTGTTTTTATTGTTTTTACTCTTTGTGATTTTTACAAATTTCACGAATCCAACAAGCCTTAATAATGAAAGCCATCTTCAAGATAAAGGCCTTAAATTGTATGAGAGTGTATATGTAGATTCACTTGAGAATAAACTTGGCGAGTTTAATAAGATAAATCAAGATTTTTTAGATCCTAATATACTTCAAGATAAGGTAGCAGACGATGTTGTAGTTTACGCCGTTCAGGTAGGTGCTTTTGAAGAGCGCATGGTTTCTACACCTTCAGAATCTTTAATAAATTTGAAAGAATTTCAAGAAAATGGATTTTATAAATATGCCATTGGACAATTCGATAATCTTAACGAAGCACAGCGTCTAAGAAAAGAACTTTTAAAAATAGGTTTTAGTGATGCTTTTATTGCTTCTTACAAAAATGGAAAACGTATAAAAATTGAAGAAGTATTGTAAAGTTAATTAGAGATCTAACTAATCCAAATATTTCGACGGAATTGGGTTATACCAAGCTTCCTTTGTCCAATAAATATTAAGAATCCACCAACGGCTGCCATCATTTAATAATTGGATACTATTAATACCTCGCATATTTGGTTCCTCTTCCTCTTTACTATTAAAAGTTTCATAAGTACTAAAAACATGAGCCATACGACCAAAAATTTCAGTTTTTCTACTAATTTCATTTTCAATAAAACCATTAGAAAGCATCCATTTTTCTGAACTTTTAATATAATCCGCAGATCCCATAAATTTAACTAGAAATTCTCTGTCATTATTTTTTCCAGCGGTAATTAGTTTTGCATCTGGGTAAAACAAAAACTTAAAAAGTTTCCAATCGCGTTTTTTTCCCTTTTCACCCGAAACAACACTATAAAATGTTTTAATAACGTCATCAACCGTAGCTACATTTTTCTTATAATCAATAGGTTTTTCTGTTTTCTCGTTACCTTTTTCTTTTTCCTTTCCTTTTTGAGCAGAAGCAGTAATAGAAATAACAGTTAAAAGAAGTATAAAAACGTATTTTTTCATAGTAATTTATTTGTAAATTTTCTTAATTCGGTCTAGATTTCGCTTATTATCTCGATCTTTTATCGATTCACGTTTATCATAAAGTTTTTTACCTTTAGCTAAAGCAATTACAAGCTTAGCATAACCATTATCGTTAATAAATAAACGTAACGGAATAATAGTTAAACCGGTATTTTGAACCTCTTTATATAATTTTTTTAATTCCTTTCGGTTAAGCAGCAATTTTCGTTCCGCTTTTGGTTTATGGTTGTAATAATTTCCATAAATATATTCCTCAACAGTCATATTTATCACAAAAAGTTCGCCAGCCTCGTTAAACTCGCAAAAACTTTCGGCAATAGATGCTCTACTACTTCTAATCGACTTAATTTCAGTACCCGAAAGTACAATTCCTGCGGTGTACTTATCTAAAATCTCGTATAGAAAGCGCGCCTTTTTGTTCTGTATGTTTATCTTATTTTGCATGACCAACAAAATTACAAAAATTATTATGGCATTCCCTTTTTTAAAGCTAGAAGATTTTTTTAAATTAAATCTTCTAGCTTTAAAAAACGTCGGGCTATTCGTTACAAGTCCTCGTGCCACCAATTACCATTGGCAGCACTGTGGGCTTTTCACTGCTATCCCTAATGCGAAAGCCAAGTTTAGGTTTACCAACAAATTATTGTAGACCTTCTGCAACCAGAAATTCTTTTAATTGATAATAAAAGGATAGTTTATTATCAATCAAAAAAATAAATTACATTTACAAATCAATAAATTACCGTTTAACTTCCATGCGAAAATTAGTTATATTTTCAATCTTAATCATTCAACTTGTATCATGTGTTAGTGCAAAAAAACACAATCAACAAATTGAAACTTTACATACGCCAGAGTCTTTATACAAAGACATCGATAAAGTTTATAGTCAACTAAAAAAACACCATCCAAACCTCTATCAATACACGTCTAAAAAAGATTTAGATTTCAAATTCGATAGCTTAAAAAAATCTATTAAAACCCCTATTAATTCACGCGAATTTTATAAAAAATTAGCACCAGTTGTGGCACAAGTAAAACAAGGTCATGTTTCTTTAGGTTCAGCATACAAAGAGTTTACAAGAAAAGAACGGAAGGAATTAAAAAAGAAAGAATTTGAGTTTTATAATCTCGATTTTGAGTATTTAAACAACAAACTTTGGGTTGTAAAAACTCGCGGTAAAGACTCATCGATGATAGGCGCAGAAGTTCTTAAAATTGATAATGAAAAGGCTTCAGTTTTAGTAGAAACTTTTAAAACGCGTTTCGCTTCCGATGGTTATAATCAAACATTGCAAAATAGGTTAGTTGGCCGGAGTTTTTCAACATTCTACTATAAAGATAAAGGGTTTTTAGATAATTTAAATATTCAGTTTAAACTAAAAGATTCTGTTTTTTCAAAAACATTAAAACGTATTTCAAAAAAGAAAAAAACTAAAGAAAACGATTCAGTAGAACAAAAAACACCAATAAAACTCACTAAACTAGAACGTAAGCAAAACAAGATTGCGGCCAAAAACAAACGTAAAAAAGATAAGAAATTTGGCTTTATTGCTAAACGAAAAGAATACACACGTAACTTTAATTTTATAGGTAAAGACAGCGCCACGGCATACATGAAAATTAGAGGGTTTACCAATGGAACCTATCGTAAATTTTATAAAGAGAGTTTTAAAAAGTTAGATTCTGCTAAAACTAAGAATTTAATTCTTGATTTACGTGATAATGGAGGCGGGCGCATAGAAGAGATAAACTATTTATATGGGTATTTATCCAAAACAAAATACACGTTTATGGCGCCTAGTAAGGTAAATAGTAGATTATCTTTTTTTCCTGCTTTTATGAATAATACAAGTGGTGTACCTCAAAAAATATTTGCTGGTATTATTTCTCCTTTCTTGGCTTTGGACAATCTGTTAAAAACAAAAAAGAAAGATGGAGAACTGTATTATAGATTTCCATATTCAAAAGAAAAAAGCCCTAAAAAAATAAATTATACAGGTAATTTATATGTGTTAATTAACGGGAATTCGTTCTCGGCATCTTCATTAATTTCAACGAATCTCCAAGCTACCAAAAGAGCGGTTTTTGTTGGAGAAGAAACTGGTGGTGCTTATAATGGTTGTGTTGCGGGCTTATATAAAATTTATCGATTGCCAGAATCGAAATTAAAAATAAGAATGGGTTTAATGCAAATTGAAGCACCTTTTAAACAAAACCCAGATGGTTATGGAATAAAACCTAATGTTGAGATTGCTCCAACTATTTCTAGTAGGCTTTCAGGTAAAGATCTAGAACTCGATTGGATTCTAGATAATATTTCCAAAAAATAAAAATATTTGGCAATGTATTTGCATAAAACAATTTGAAATTAATAATTTCGTTTTCAATACAAATACAACCTATTTAAATTAAGATTTTATATATGAAATTAATAAAATTATTGTCTTTACTATTTTTTCTTTCTTCAATTATGCTTTCTGCACAAAGCATCAATAAATTTGATAGCGCAGGGAAAAGAGATGGGGTTTGGAAGAAGAATTTTGAGAGTACAGATGTTATACGTTATCAAGGTACTTTTTTGCACGGTAAAGAAGTAGGAGAATTTAAGTTTTATAAAAATATAAACGGTAAAGCTGTTTTATCTGCAACAAAGGTATTCAACAAAGAAAATAATATTGCTAAAGTTACTTTTCTTGGTTCAAAAGGAAAAATTATAAGTGAAGGAGAAATGGATGGTAAAACCTTTATTGGTACATGGAAATACTATCAAAAGAGTAACGATAATCTTTTAATTTTAGAGAATTTCAATAATAACGGAGAATTAATAGGAGATCGTTTTGTTTATTATAAAAACGGTGAAATTGCTGAAAAACAAAGTTATCTTGCTGGTAAACTCAATGGTGAATCCTTTTGGTATTCTGAAAACAATGTGGTTTTAAAATCTTTTGTTTACGAAAATGATGAAATTCATGGACCTTCAAAAATCTATAACGGAAAAGGTGAGTTGCTTATCGAAGGACAGTACAAACGTGATAAAAAAGATGGTGTTTGGAAATACTACGAAAACGGGGCTTTAAAGGAAGAAAAAGATTTTACTTATGTACCAAAATACGTAAAGAAGTAATAATTTAATTCCGCTTTTATTAGTAATAATTCTTATATTTTTTGCTTATCGAGGTAATAGTTATTTACTATCACAATTCAATTTTAAAACCAATCGATTATACCTACCTTTGTGAACTAATTTTTTAGACGACAAACCATTAATCATAACATTTTATTTGTAGATTTTTACTTAATATTATTAAGTATATCTTCAAGTATATTTTATAATAAAAAACAATGAAACGAGTTGTAATTGGACTTTCAGGAGGGGTAGATTCTAGCGTTGCTGCTTATTTATTGCAGGAGCAAGGTTACGAAGTTATTGGGTTATTTATGAAGAATTGGCATGATGATACGGTTACAATATCTAACGAATGCCCGTGGTTAGACGATAGTAATGATGCCATGTTGGTTGCCGAAAAATTAGGAATCCCTTTTCAAACTGTAGATTTAAGCGAAGAATATAAAGAGCGTATTGTTGACTATATGTTTAATGAATACGAAAAAGGACGCACACCAAATCCAGATGTACTTTGTAATAGGGAAATAAAGTTTGATGTGTTTATGAAAATCGCTCTAGATTTAGGTGCAGATTTTGTAGCAACGGGTCATTATTGCCGAAAAGGAACGCTTCAAAAAGATGGTGAAGATATTTATCAATTATTGGCAGGTGTTGATGGTAATAAAGATCAGTCTTATTTTTTATGCCAATTATCACAAGAGCAACTTGCAAAATCATTGTTTCCTATTGGAGAATTAACGAAGCCTGAAGTTCGTAAAATTGCTATGGATTTGGATTTAGTTACTGCGGAGAAGAAAGACTCTCAGGGTCTTTGTTTTATAGGGAAAGTAAAATTACCCGATTTTCTTCAGCAACAGCTAAAACCAAAAGAAGGTGTTATTGTAGAAATACCTAGTGAGCAATCTGTATATACCGAAATAGAAGATACTTTTGCTTCCACGGAAGAAAAGCTTGCATATTTGTCTCGGAAAATTGATTATAAAGTCGATTTAGGAAAAATAGTAGGAAAGCATCAAGGTGCTCATTATTTTACAAAAGGCCAAAGAAAAGGTTTAGGTGTTGGAGGAACAATTGAGCCGTTATTTGTAATTGATACCGATGTAAACGAAAATGTTATTTATACAGGACAAGGAAAAACACATCCAGGTTTATATAAAAGTGCACTTTTTGTAACGAACGAGGAGTTACATTGGGTTCGACAAGACTTAGAATTAAAAGATGGTGAAACAATGGAAGTTCTTGCTAGAATACGCTATCGCCAAGCTTTAGAAAAAGCAACGCTGCATAAAGTAGATTCTGGTTTGTATGTAGAATTCGAGAATCCGCAATCTGCAATTACAGAAGGTCAGTTTGTTGCATGGTATTTAGAAGATGAGTTGCTTGGTTCCGGAGTTATTTCGTAACTTAGTAGGTCTAAATCTATTGTCTTGAAAAAACTATTTATTGTTTTAAGTATTATTTTTTTTTCGTGGAACCTATTTTCTCAAGAAGATGCTTGGGTTTATTTGGTAGATAAAGAAAACGAGTCTGTTTATCTTGCAGATCCTATTTTAATGCTTTCTCAAAAAGCTATTGATAGAAAAGAAAGGCACGGTGTTTCTATTGATAGTAGAGATATTCCTGTTAACGAAACCTATATTTCTGCTTTAAAAAGTGCTAATGGTATTACTATTTTGGCCAAGTCAAAATGGTTTAATACTGTTCATATTCGTGGAGAAAAAACGGATATAGAAAATTTATTCCTCAATCAAAATAGTCTACTAGATCCAGAAAAACGGTTTATAGATAAAATTGTTTTTGCCGATAGATCGGAAGCTGCTTTAGAGCGCAGTGCAAACAATAAAACTAAGACGAAGCTCGAAACGACTCTAACTACTTTTGATTATGGTAATTCGGCCAACCAAATTGAAATGTTTAATGGTGATGTTTTACATCAGGAAGGTTATACTGGAGAAGGAATGACAATTGCTATTATGGATGGTGGTTTTCCCAATGTAAATAACATGAGCGCTTTTCAAGACTTGAGAAATGCAGGGAAAATTATTGATGATTACGATTTTGTTAATCGCGATGATGATGTTTACACCAGCACCGTTACAGATCATGGCACATTGGTTCTAAGTACCATGGCCGGCTATTTTAATGGCGATGGGAAAAACTTTGTGGGTACAGCTCCAGATGCTTCTTATTATTTGTTTATTACTGAAGACGGAAGTGACGAAAACCCGGTAGAAGAAAGTTATTGGGTAGAAGCTGCGGAACGCGCAGATAGTTTGGGTGTGGATATTATAAACACATCTCTTGGTTACGACGATTTTGATCCTGGAACAAAATATGACTATTCAGATGCTGATATGGATGGTAATACAACTTTTATAACAAAAGGTGCTAACATTGCTTTCGATAAAGGTATGCTATTGGTTACATCTGCGGGAAATGCTTATGCTACAAGCATTGGTGCTCCTGCCGATTCTCCTAATACTTTAACTGTTGGTGCGGTAGATTCTAATGGTGATTTTGCTTTTTTTAGTTCTATTGGTACCTCATATCAGCCGTCTTTAAAACCAGATGTTGTAACACAAGGCTTAAATAGTTTTGTTATAGACGAAAATGATAATATTACAACAACTAGTGGTACATCATTCAGTTCTCCAATTATGGCTGGAGGTGTAGCTTGTTTATGGCAAGTGTTTCCTGACTTAAGCAATTTAGAAATTATTAATTTGGTTAGAGAATCTGGATCGCAATACAATAACCCCGATTATTATTTAGGCTATGGAATTCCAGATTTAGAAGTTGCATTCAATAATATCAATGCTTTATATCTAATAGGTTCTAATACTGAATTCGATTTAAAACTTTATCCAAATCCTGTTACAGATAAATTATATATTAGTTTACCAACGGAAGGTGTGTTTACTTTAAATTTATTTGATATTTTAGGTAAAATAGTAAATACGTTTCAAGTTTCTAATGAGTTTAATACAATAATTACCGCTAATTTAGCAAATGGTATTTATGTTGCGCGTATTCAAACGTCTACAGGTACGCATACATTTAGATTAATAAAGCAATAATGAAAAATAGAATAACCGAACTTTTTGGAATAGAATATCCTATAATTCAAGCAGGGATGATTTGGAATAGTGGATGGCGATTGGCTTCTGCAGCAAGTAATTCTGGTATTTTAGGTTTAATAGGAGCAGGATCGATGTATCCGGAAATACTACGTGATCACATTCAGAAATGTAAAAAAGCAACCAATAAACCTTTTGGTGTTAACGTTCCTATGTTGTACCCAAACATTGAGGAAATTATGAATATTATAGTTCAAGAAGGCGTGAAGATTGTTTTTACTTCAGCTGGAAACCCAAAAACTTGGACGTCTTGGTTACAAGAAAAAGGTATAACGGTTGTACACGTCGTAAGCTCTGTTAAGTTTGCTTTAAAAGCGGAAGCTGCTGGTGTTGATGCTATTGTTGCCGAAGGTTTTGAAGCTGGTGGGCATAATGGTAGAGATGAAACGACGACGTTAACATTAATCCCGATGGTGAAAGAGCAGGTGAAAATTGCGTTAATAGCTGCAGGTGGAATAGCCACAGGTAAAGCTATGCTGGCGACTATGATTTTAGGAGCCGATGCAGTACAAATAGGAAGCCGGTTTGTTGCAAGTACAGAAAGTTCGGCACATGAAAGTTTTAAACAAGTTGTTGTAGATAGTAAAGAAGGTGACACACAATTAACTTTAAAAGAATTGGCACCTGTACGGTTGATAAAAAACTCATTTTATAATCAAGTTCAAGAATTATATAAATCATCACCAAGTATTGATGCTTTAAAGTCCTTATTAGGACGAGGACGATCTAAAAAAGGAATGTTTGAAGGTGATTTAGAAGAAGGCGAACTAGAAATTGGTCAAATTGCGGGTTTAATTCATGATATAAAACCTGTAGATCAAATTGTTACCGAAATTATTGCTGAATTCGAGGAAGCAAAAGCTAGTATTTCTGCACTTTAAGAAGATACATTCCATTCAAATATAAGTTGAATATTTCCTTTTAAATTAGGAATACAAAATTGCTTAAGAGAAAGCATAAGATTACTTTTGCAAAATGCAATTAACCGACTACACTAAAGAATTTAAATATAATTGGCAGCTAGCAGCACCAGTTATGTTAGGTATGCTCGGTCATACTTTTGTTAGTTTTATAGATAATATTATGGTTGGGCAGTTAGGAACCGCTCAACTTGCCGCTGTTTCTCTTGGTAATAGTTTTATGTTTATTGCAATGTCTCTTGGTATTGGATTTTCTACTGCCATTACCCCATTAGTTGCAGAGGCGGATGCCGAAGAAAACTTCATAAAAGGTAAATCGTCTTTTAAGCATGGTTTATTTTTATGTACAGTTTTGGGGATTTTACTGTTTTTTTTAGTGTTTTTTGCAAAACCTTTGATGTATTTAATGAAACAACCTATTGAGGTTGTAGAATTGGCTATTCCATATTTGGATTTAGTTGCGTTTTCACTTATTCCTCTAATTATTTTTCAAGGATTTAAGCAGTTTAGCGATGGTTTATCGCTAACCAAATTCCCTATGTATGCCACAATTTTAGGTAATGTAGTTAATGTGGTTTTGAATTATTTATTAATTTTCGGAAAGTTTGGTTTTCCAGAAATGGGTATAGTTGGTGCGGCTTATGGAACTTTGGCATCTAGATTTATAATGGTTTGGTATCTCTGGTTTTTATTAAAAGGAAAAGAGAAATCTAAGCGTTTTGTTACTAATATTAAGTTTTTTGTACTTGATAAATTAATGCTTAAAAAAATTATAAACCTTGGTACGCCAAGTGCTATGCAGATGTTTTTTGAGGGCGCCATTTTTACCGCTGCTATTTGGCTTAGTGGGTTGTTAGGTAAAAATCCGCAAGCTGCAAATCAAATTGCTTTAAATCTAGCTTCTATGACATTTATGGTGGCTATGGGATTAAGTGTAGCTTGTATGGTTCGTGTTGGAAACCAAAAAGGCTTAAAGAACTTTGTTGATTTGCGCCGTATTGCATTTTCTATCTTTTTATTGGGAATTATTCTCGCCTTTGGTTTTGCGCTTATGTTTTTTGCGCTACACGATTATTTACCAAGGTTATATGTGGATTTAGATGATATTAAAAATTTTGTCGATAATACGGAAGTGGTTAGTATTGCTTCTAAATTAATGATTGGAGCAGCCATTTTTCAAATAAGTGATAGCATACAAGTGGTCTTTTTGGGTGCTTTACGAGGTTTGCAGGATGTTAAAATACCAATGTTTTTAGTGTTTATAGCTTATTGGGTTATTGGTTTTCCTATTAGTTGGTTTTTTGGAAAAGAAGATGCCTATGGAAGTTTCGGAATCTGGCTAGGCTTAATAGCAGGATTAACAACGGCTTCTATTTTATTGTTTATAAGGTTCAATTATTTATCAAAAAGGTTAATTTTGTCTAACAAGTAACAATTCAAAAATAAAATGACACTACCAAAATTTATATTAGGCGATAATACGGAATATCCGAATGCTATATTTGTAATTCATACGGAGTTTCCAAGATTCATTATTAATCTTGAAGATGACGATGTAGAATGGTTTGAGGATTTTGATGCTGATGATCAAGAAGAATTAGAAACTGAAACTGAAAATGCTATTAAAGAAGCGACTGCTTTTTATGATGCTGAAATTTCTAAATACGACGAGTAATTGCGTTAGGGATTGAGGCATTGTTGAAGCTCTTTTTGTGTTGTTGCACCTATGCAACACAAAAAAGCGACTGCCGAAAGCCCGACCCTTGTGGTAACGCCAAAATAAAATACAATGATAGATCAGCTTTTACATTACGATACGGAATTATTTGTTTTCTTAAACAATTTAGGCTCGGAACCTTGGGATGGTTTATGGTTAGCAATAACAGATAAGCTCACTTTTATTCCTTTATATGCAATTCTGTTATATTTACTTTATAAGAAATTTGGTTTAAAATCGATGTTAGTTTTTGTTGTTGTTATAGCATTAATGGTAACATTTACAGACCAAATAACAAATGTTTTTAAGCGTGGATTTCAAAGACCAAGACCTTGTGGAGCGGAAGATTTGATTGGTAGAGTACGGTTTATTGCTGTGCGCTGTGGTAAGTATGGTTTCTTTTCTGGGCATGCATCTAACACGATGGGAGCGGCTGTTTTTGCTGGTTTAATGCTAAAACCTTTCTATAAAAATTTAATTTTTATTATGCTGTTTTGGAGTGGAGTTGTGGCTTTTAGTAGAATTTATGTTGGTGTCCATTACCCTCTAGATATTTTGTGTGGCTTAACTTTTGGTGCTTTTTCTGGGTTTATATTCTATAAATTAGCTAAATACTTATTGAATAGGTTTATTAAACCTGAGTAAATAAACGGCTGTGCAAAAAGGTTGGTTTTTCTTAGTTTTCGATTAGTTTCATGAACCTATATTATTTTCTGGTATATTGAAAAATAGGCGTTTTAATTTGTTCTCTTTTAAAACTTGATTTCCAAATTTAACCAATCGATAAGATGTTTTTATAGTACAACCTACCGGAAACTTATTTAAGAGGAACAGAAACTTTTACAGTATCCCAAGCCATTGTTAAAAATAAATCGTCTGTAGAATTATCGAAAGCAATGGTGAATTGTTCAACAGGCTTTTTTAATTTATGCACGGGAACTTCAATGGTTAAGGCATCATAATTAGGATCCCACATAGGTTTCATTTCTGAATCTACACCCCAAGAATATTGCTTCGAGTTGAAAATAACGGTCCAAACAGAATCTTTTGGAACAGTCCATAAAGTATATTCTCCAGCTGGTAACGGCATGCCCGCAACTTCAAGAGCTTTATTAGTATCGAATGTGGTAGCCTCATTTGCACCAGTTCTCCAAACTTTATTAAAAGGTACCAATGCACCAAAGATTTCCCTGTTCTTTTTAGAAGGTCTATTATAAAAGACTCTTAATTTTAAATCATTTAATTCAAATTTAACGGTATCTTTTGGACTTAAGCGTTTTGCAAAGATATTTTCAACGAAAGTTGAATATAAAAATAAGCCTAAAGCTATAACTGATAATAAGATTAAAAGGCGTTTTAAAAAGGTATTCATTTATGGAGCAATTTATTAAGGGAATAAAGATACTTTAAAAAGTCAGGATTACTAAAAACCTAACGCACATTTCTTCAATTTTGGTATATTTTAAATAAAATTTAAGAGTTTTTGCAACACTTTAGTTTTTTTGTCGTCTTTAGAATGAACCAAAGCCAACATATTGATAAATTGGCTAAACCAAACCAAAAGCAAAATTAGTATGTTTCAAGTTGACATTATTGAAAAATGTAAACAAAACAACCGAAAAGCACAATTGCAGTTATACAACCAGTACTGCGACGGGATGTATATTGTTGCCAAACGGTTTTTAAAGGATGCTAACGATGCTGAAGATGTGGTACAGGAGGCTTTTATAAAAGCATTCTCTAGACTACACCAATATAAAGCGGAAGTGACTTTTGGAGCTTGGTTAAAACGTATTGTTGTTAATAAAAGTATCGATTTCTTAAAATCTAAAAAACAAGAGCTTGTAGAATTAGAAGAGGTGCACCTGAAAGTGATTGATACAACAAAAGATGACAAATGGTTAGTAGATGATGGCGTAACGCTAAAAGATATAAAGCAGGCTATTAATGAATTATCACAGAAATATCAATATGTGGTCATGTTATATTTAATTGAAGGGTACGACCATCAAGAAATATCGGAGATTTTAAACATAACACAAGTAGCCTCGAGAACACAATTATCGCGTGGAAAAGTAAAATTACAAGAACTGTTAATTCATAAAAATAATGGCACAAGATATTAGAGACTTATTTAAGAATGAAAAAGTTGAGCAAGAAAGTATGCCAGCAAAGCATGAAGCACGTTTTCTTGATAAGTTAGATGAAGCATTACCTCAGGAATCGAAAAAAACAGGTTTAGGATGGATGCAAATTGCGGCTAGTGCTGTTGTGTTTTTAGGTTTAAGTTTTGGTGCTTATACCTTTTTTGAAGGCGATACTGAAACAACCAAAACTATAGAAAATGTTGCAACTACAAAGTTAACTGAAACAAAAACTTTGGGTGATGTATCTCCGGGACTTAAAAAAGTAGAAGACTATTATTTAGCGAGTATTAATTTAGAATTGTCTAAAATGAAATACACGCCAGAAACCAAAGAATTATTCGATGGTTATTTGGCGCAGTTAGACGAGTTAGATAAGGAATACAAACGATTATCGTTAGATCTTACAGAGTCTGGGCCATCGGAATTAACAGTGAATGCATTAATTGATAATTTAAAATTCAGATTAAATTTAATGTATCGATTACGCACACAATTAAAAGAATTAAAATCATCTGATGCTTTATCAGAAAAAGAACAATCAATCTAAATCAATCAAAAAATGAATGGTATAATCATAAAAATTAAATTATTAATGCTGAGTTTTGTTTTAACGGCAAGTGCTTTTGGGCAACAAAAGTTAACAAAATTAGAGCAAAGTATTAAAGTGAATAAAGATGTGGTTATCGATTTAAACACAAGCCATTGTAATGTAGTTTTCGATACATGGAATAAAAATACTATTGAAATAGAAGCCTATGTTGAAGGTGAAAAAATATCGGGAGAAGCCCTTAAGAGCGTTTTAAAATCTTGGGATGTGGATATTGATGCGACTTATGATAAGGTTTCGATAAATACGAATAAAACAAATTCTAATGTCGTTTGGGTAGAAAAGAATGAGGATAACGATGGCGATCTATTAACAATAATTTTTGATGAATTGAAATACGAGTTGGCCGATTTACCACAAGCTATTATGAATGGATTGGCTGTAGGTGTTCCTGAAATGCCTGCTATGCCCGAAATGCCACAATTGCCAGAGCTACCGACGGACGCGCATGCTATGGAGTTTGATTATGAAGCTTATAAAAGGGATGGTGAGAAGTATTTAAAAAAGTATGAAGAGAAATTTGAATCCACTTACGGAAAAGATTTTGAAGCCAAAATGGAAGCTTGGGGTGAAAGATTTGGAGAGGAATGGGGTGAAAAGTTTGGAAAGCATATGGAAGTATGGGCAGAAGATTTTGAAAAACGATTTGATAGTGAAGAGTTTGAAGAAAAAATGGAAGCTTGGGGAGAACGTTTTGGAGCACAAATGGAAGCGCAAGCTGAGCGTATAGAGGCTCAAGCTAATCGCGTTGAAGCTCAAGGCAAACGTGTAGAGGCGAATAGAGAACGCCAGCAAGAACGTGCTATTTTATTAAAAAACCGACAGAAAGAGATTGAGAAATTAATGAAAGGGCATGGAGATTCTAATGTAAAGAAAACTATTAAGATAAAAATGCCAAACCATGCGAAGTTAAAAGTTAATATAAAATATGGTGAAGTAGAATTTGCTTCTAACATTAACGACTTAAAAGCCAATTTATCACATTCTAAATTTACAGCATATAGCATTAATGGAAGTTCTACTTCCATTAATGCTTCTTATTCACCAGTTAATGTAAGTATTTGGAATTTAGGTGAGCTTAATTTAAATTATGTAAAAGATGCTAAAATAAAAGAAGTGAAACAATTAGTTTTAAATGCCACATCATCTAATATCGATATCGATAAACTTACGGGTAGTGCTATAATTGACGGTAATATTGGTGATTTAAATATTTCTAAAATAGAAGATAGTTTTAATAATTTAAATATTATTCTTCAAAACAGTAATGCCTTTATAAAATTACCAAATGTAGATACTAACGTGCAATACAAAGGGAGTTATTCTAAGTTTACTCACCCCAATCAATCGGATAAAAATCAATCGTCTTCTTCTTTTTCTAAAAGTGGTTCTAGCGGAAAAAGTATTATTATAAATGCTAAATATAGTAATGTTGAAATGGAGTAGGTAATTAAATTTAACCTTAAATTTTCAGCATAAAAAAAGCGCCTTAAAAAAGACGCTTAAATTTTATTATTGATATCAAAATGTGTTAGAATTGGTAACGCACTCCTAAAGCGATATCAAAAATGGTATTATCAGTAAAATCATTATTCCCAAACTCAGGTCTAAAATCAAGAGAAATTAAAAGAGGGATATCAAAATTATATTCAATACCTATATCTCCAGCAACAAAAAATCCAAAATCATCCGTTCCGTCAAGTGATTTTTTTCCAGAAAAAGAAGATATTCCTGCACCAGCACCAGCATACCAATTAAATCCACCTTCAATATTCCAAACCCATTGGTATAAGCCTGTTAATTTTATAGCGCTATAATTATTGTCGTTTCTCCAGCCTAAATCAGCTTCAAGACGATTAAAATCGCTTAATGCACGTTGATATGATATTTCTGCGCCGTAAGAGTTACTTCCGCCTAAGCGTAACCCAATTGCGTTATCTGAAATGTCTTGTGCGTTAGAAATTAATGATACCCCTAAAATGGCAAATGATAATAAAAATAATTTTTTCATAGTTTAATAGTATTTGTTGTTTATATACGATCTTTTGCGTTGAAAAGATCTTTCTTAATATGCATTTGAAATGCACTGCAATAACGCAAAATATTTATTTATATTGAGTTAATTAAAGCGTTTGAAGTTGTTATTTATCTGTTTGTGTTAAAACAGATTTTTTCGAAATTATTTTAGTGATGGGTAGAATGACTAAAACTAAAAATTATTTAATTCGCTTTGCTTGTGTTGTAAAAGATAATCCTTGTTGACCTACTGTAGAATTCATAATACCTTCAAAAAGTGGTTCGGGAGAGTTCTTTGGAATTTTCCATTCGAAAATAAAATTTGAACCTGTTCCTCCAGAATTATCAATTTCATCAATAATAATTTCACAGGTTTCCATTGGTGCTAAAAAAATAGGATGATCAAAATAAGTTCGAACTAGCTTTCCATGAGTGTCGAAATATTTGGCATTCATTAGATAAATAGTATCAGCATCACTAGTGTTTCTCAAGCTAACCATAGAAGTTAAATTGTGTGTTTTGTGCTCCGACATACTATAAATTTGAGAATAAATAGATAGGTAAGATTTTCCATATTCCAAAGAATCCTTCAAACTTATGTTTGCTTTACGTTTTGTCCAGTTTTCTGTGCTTATTGAGCTTATTTGGGTTTCATTATTACAGCTTAAAAACAGAGAGATTGAAAAAAGGAAGAGTATGTATTTGGATGAATTAAGTTGAGATTTTATTGACATAAATTTGTGCTTTTAGGATAAGTTATTAAAATAAACCTTTTTTCCCATAAAGGAAATATAAAGCGAACTATTCTTAGTTGTTTTATATAACAAAGATAACAAGTAATGCATTTATGATTAAATGAATTTAATTTTTTATGTAGATTATTTTAGTATTCTAAAAAGAAAAACCACCAAATTGATATACACTTTGGTGGTTTTTTATTTTTTAATAATATAAAGTTACTCTATTCCATTTGAGAAACAATAAACTCTGTACGTCTGTTAAGCTGATGCTGCGCTTCAGTACATTTAATGCTACCATCACAATTATTGACAAGTCTTTCTTCTCCATAACCATCATATGAAATAATTCTATTTTTATCTACTCCATTTTTAATTAAATAGTCGTAAGTAGATTTAGAACGTTTAATAGAAAGACCTTTGTTATATTTGGCAGGACCTCTAGAGTCGGTGAAAGATTCAATTCTAATAGCCATTTTAGGATGTTTATTATTCATTAAATCGATAATTTCGTTTAATTCAGAAGTATCTTGATTTCTAATTGTAGCCTTATCGAAATCGAAATAAATAGGGGCTAATTTAATAATTGGGGAAGGTTCTATCTTATCATCTTCAATTTTATTTAAAATAAAATCTTCAATTATTTTAGATGTTTTCTTATCTGTATTTGTAGATGTTGTATTACGTGATTGTTCTGTATAACCATCTTTTATAACCTGCAATATATAATCGGTATCTCTATCAATGTTTATATCAAAATGACCATCGCTATCAGTTTCAACAAATGCTATAATGTTGCCAACGGTGTCTAATAAATTGATTTTCGCATTTTGTAGGGGTAAATTAGTTTCACCATCTTTAACAGCTCCTTCTATTTTTAATTGAGGCGTTTTATCAAAAGCATAAATATCATCACTACCAACGCCACCATCACGATTTGAAGCAAAATAGCCAGAAAGTCCATTTTCATTTAAAAAGAAAGAGAAATCATCTTTACTAGAATTTACAGGAACACCTAAGTTTATAACGTTATTAATGTTTTTATCCTTATCGGAAACTGTTGCAAAAATATCTAGTAATCCTAAGCCTTGGTGCCCATCGGATGAAAAGAAAAGGACATCCTCTTTATTTAAAAAAGGAAATTTTTCATTTTTATTAGTATTTACAATTTTACCCGCGTTTATTGGCTCTCCTAAACTACTATCATTATTTATTGAAACATAATAAATATCCGATCCTCCAAAGCCTCCAGGCATATCCGAAGCGAAATATAATTTTGATTCATCACTATTTAAAGCAGGATGTCCAGTAGAGTAGGAGCTACTATTAATAGAAAGATCTTCTATGTTTTTCCATTTACCATCGATTAATGTTGCGCGATAGATTTTTAAATTAGTAATGCCTTCATCATTTTTTCCTAAAACATTTTTATTAAAATCGTTTCTAGAGAAATAAATAGTTTTTCCATCTTTCGTTATAGTAATTGGTCCATCATGAAAAACAGAGTTAATGTTACCTTTTAATTTTGATTTGTAATCAATTAAACTGTCATTCGCATTTTTTTCAGTTACATAAATATCTAAAAACGGTTCTTCATTCCAACCATATCTATGTTTTGTTAATACTCCTTCATCTCTAGCTGAAGTAAAATAAATATTACCATCGTGTTCTATAGCGCCAAAATCACTAAATTTTGAATTAAATTTTACATCTGTTAAAAAATATTGTTGTTTGGCGTTTAGTACAGATTTTAAGAAATCTTTATCATTGGTTAACTGGGCCTCATTAATAATTCCACCTTCATTTTTATATCGCTTCATCAAATTGCGATAACCTTTATAATCTTTTACACCACGTAATGCTTGTGCATAATTATAGTAATATTCAATTGGAATATTTTCTTGTTCTACGGCTTTTTGATAATATACAACTGCACTATCTGGGTTTCGCATAAAAGCATAACTATCGGCTAATTGTCTGGTAGCGTAATCGGCGTTAAAATCTTTATGGATTAGCTTAGTATATACCTCTTTTGCATCAGCAAAGGCAAATGAGTTGAATAATTTATCTGCTTTTTTTTGCATGCCATACTGTGCGAACACAGTAATGGAAACAAGCAAGAGAATACTTGTTAAGTAGCAATTTTTTAATTTCATGGGTCTTTATTTAATTAAAAAAATATAAGTAGGTTTTATGTTAGGTAAAACACACATTATTATATGTATATATTATTCCATTTTTATTACTATAAATTGTGTACGCCTGTTTAACTGATGATCTTTTTCTTCACATTTTTGTCCATCTTCACAACCATTGGTTAATCTGCGTTCTCCAAACCCTTGGTGCTCTGTAATTCTTTCTGCTTTTACACCATTAGAAACTAGATATTCGTAGGTGGAATTGGCCCTATCAATAGATAGTTTATCGTTGTAAGATAGAAGTCCTCGAGAATCTGTATGCGACTCAATTCGTATTACCATTTCCGGATACACGTTTAACATTAGATCTACAATTTTATCCAATTCTAAAGCGGCATCAGGACGAATATAATGCTTGTCGAAGTCGAAATAAATAGTATTTAATTCCGCAAGCTTAATTACATTTGGTACTGGATTTAAAAGTAAATTGGCTGTAATTGATGTTAACTCAGTTTGTATATGTTTTGACGTAAATGTTCTATAGTCATCAATATATTTTTTTTGACTTGCGATAATTTTATAATCTTGATTTCTATCGATATTGATTTGATAGAAACCATTTTCATCAGTTGTCATGTATGCTATCTTTTCTCCTTTAGAGTTCAGAAGTTGAATTACCGAATTAGGAATTGGCTTGGAGTTAATAGCATCGGTTACAACACCTTCTACTTGCAACACAGGTTTTCTATGATACGCATAAATATCATCGTCACCACGTCCTCCTGTTCGATTTGAAGCAAAATAACCTGTGATACCATTAGGATTCATACTAAATGAAAAATCATCTTTATTTGAATTTATTGGAACTCCTAAATTTATTACATCTACAACTTCATCAGCTTTTTCATCTTCACCTTTAATAGTTGCAAAAATATCTAGTAAGCCAAGGCCTACGTGTCCAGCAGAGGAGAAGAATAAGGTGCCTTCATTATTTATGTACGGAAAACCATCGGCTTCTTCTGTATTGATTATAGAACCAACATTAACCGGTTCAGCTAAAGTACCATCGGTATTAATATCTACCACATAAATATCCGATCCACCATGACCTCCTGGTCTATCGGATGCAAAATATAACTTGTTGTCGTCTTTATTTAAAGCGGGATGCTGTGTTGAAAAATCGTCACTATTAATGGATAAATCTTCAACATCTGTCCAAACACTGTCGCGTAATGTGGCCCTAAATATTTTCATATTGGTTAAACCCTTAGCATCTTTTACTTCAACTTGGTCTTTATAGTTGTTTCTAGAAAAATACATGGTTTGGCCATTTTTGGTTATAACGGCTGGCCCATCATGATAAATAGAATTTACATCGCCTTTAAGCTTTGCTGTGTGGTTTACATTTCTTCTTGTGCCTGCTTTAGCAACGTAGATATCTAGAAAGGGCTGTTCATTCCAACCATATAATCTTTTAACAGCTACACCTTCATCTCTTGAAGAGGCAAAGTATACTTGTCCATCTTGTTCAAAAGCACCAAAATCACTATACTTAGAGTTAAACCTTACTTTATCTAGGAAATATTGTTGTTTTGAATTAAAGACACTTGTAATAAAATTTAAGTCTTTTGAGAAATCGTTAGAATTAACAACACCACCAGAATCTTTAAAGGTTTGTAACCATTTTCTAGATTCGTCATATTTTTTCATTCCTCTTAAAGATTGTGCGTATTTATAGTAATACTCAACAGGCACATTATCTTGTTTTACCACACTTTTATAATATCTAGATGCATTTCTAGGATCGCGTAATAAGGCATAACAATCTGCTAATTGCCTAGTTGCATAATCTCTATTATAATCTTTTTGAATAAGTTCGCGATAAACATTAGCAGCTTTTACGAACGAAAATTTATTAAAAAGGGTATCCGCTCTTTTTTGTTTTCCTTGTTGAGCAAAAGCATTAATACTTAATATTAAGGCGATACAAACCAATATGTAATTTTTTAGTTTCATATATAAGGTTTTATTTCTTTTTGTTAGTTAAGCCTATTTAAATTAGTTATTTGATAATGCTGCAATAATATGATTTCTAGAAGTATCTAGGAGATTTTAATTTTGAACTCAAGAATTTGAATTCATAAATTAATAACACCTCATGAGTTCCGGTAGTATAATCGGCAATTTCTGAAATTGGTTTTTCGTAAGCATACCCTAAACGCAATTGTCTCGATATTTGAAAATCAACAATACCACCAATAGCGGCTGTTTGTTCGTTTATTCTATATGATCCACCAAGCCATACTTTTTCTTTATAAAGAAAATTAGCAGTTAAGTCATATGAAACAGGAGCACCGTTTGTTGCTTTTATTAAAGCAGCTGGTTTAAATTTAAAATCTTGACTGATATCTAATACTCCACCAACTGTAAAGTAATAACTGACTCTTTCAAGGGCTTCGAAATCGTTTTTATTATTAATATCGTTGTTCAATATTCTTGGTGCAGATAAACCAGCATATATACGATCTGTACTCCAGTAAACACCTGCACCAATATTTGGTGTCCATCTATCTTCAGATCCAAAAATTAATGGATCCGTTAGATTAGAGGTTTCCAATCTGAAATCAGTATCAAAACTAAATTGTGTAAAACCTCCTTTTAAACCGAATGCTAGCTTCCCGTTTTTTCCTGTTGGAATAGAGTAGGAGAAATCTGCATACAAATATGAGAAGTTCTGAGGCCCTAAATCATCTTCAATAAAAGATAAGCCCACACCAATACGATCGTTTCTTAACGGTGTATGTATCGATAATGTTTGTGTAATTGGGCCGCCTTTAAAACCAACCCATTGGCTTCTGTGCAATCCAACAATGCTTAATGCTTCTCGGCTACCAGCATATGCCGGGTTAATTGAGATTGTATTGTACATGTACTGCGTAAATTGAGGTAATTGTTGCGCAAATCCAACCGTACAAGTAAACAATGCAAGAGCAATTATGTTTTGTTTTAAAAATTTCATAGGTTAATTTTTTATTTGGTTCCTAAATATACAGGGCCAGTTAAAGGTTGCAATCCACTATCTTTTAATTGAATAATATAATAATATGTTCCATTAGGTAATTTACCGTTGTTTCCAATGGCAGATTTAGGAGAATACCCATCCCAATCTCCCTGACTACCAGAGGTAGACATGCTACCTAAAGTATAATTTGAAGATTCGTAAACTAGTGCTCCCCAACGGTTAAATAATTTTACGTTGGCAACAAAGCCGCATAAATCAATTCCTGAAATATCAAATGTATCGTTTATACCATCACCATTTGGGGTGATTGCTGTAGAAATACTTATATCATTTTCTCCACATGGTAATACATCACAATCGGCATGAATATTCATGGTGATTTCGGTAATGCTTATACAGCCGTCATTTGTAGTTGAATATCTGAATACATAATCAATACCTCCATCGTTTGGTAAAAAATCAGCACTAAGTTCAAGTCCTGTTGGATCAAATAGGTTATTAGATAAGGTTGCTTTTAAATCGCCTTCTAGCATTTCCCAAGTGCCATCTGTATCTAAAGTTTCATCAATAAATTCATTTAAATCCACAACACCTTCTTTATAACACCAATCTGGTGCTACTATATCTGTATAAATCTCGTCTAAAGCAACGTTTAAAGTTTGTGTGTAAGTTTCCGTATTATCACAAGCATCACTAACTTTCCAAAATCTTACTATTTGATAATCTGCTAAAATTGTTTTATCAAATGAATTTGTTTCGCTGTATTCTATAGTAATATCAGCTGAACAATTATCAGTAAACTCAACAGTTGGAGCATCTGGAATATCTGTACAACTAACGTCTAATACAGTTTCAAAAGTTGTAGACGGCGTTGGTGCAGTTGTATCTGTTATTGAAATTATTTGAGTATGTTCTACTTTAAGGTCACATTCATCTGTTGCAGTCCAAGTTCTAGTAATAGTGTAATTTGAAGGGCAGTCGCCATCCGTTCTTACGTCGTTAACTTCTACTGTTGCAGTTCCGCAATTATCGGTAGCTGTTAAAATTTCAGCATCAGGAATCGCATCGCATTCTACATTTAGAGTTGCAACTGGCAAGGTGTCATCAAATACAGGTAATGTCGTGTCTTGCACTGTAATAATTTGTGTATAAGATGCTTTGTTTTCACAGCTATCTTCTGCTGTCCAAACTCTTGTAATAGTATAATTAGATGGGCAATCACCAAGTGTGATGATATCCTGAGATGTAACTGTCGCAGAGCCACAAGAATCTTCCGCCTCTATTATTTGAGCAGCAGGAACGTCATTACATTCAACTACTAAATTAGGACTTGGTAAATCGCTACTAAATTCTGGAGGAGTAGTGTCTTGTACTGTAATAGTTTGTGTAAAACTAGTTGTTAAATTAGCAGCATCTGTTACTGTCCAGGTCCTTTCTAATATATAATTATTTGTACATGATCCATTTGTACGTTCTTCATTAAATGTAATAATTGCTGTATCGCAATTATCTGCGCCAGTTAATGTTTCAGGGGTAGGAACAGCATTACATTCTATCGTTAAAGTTTCCATTGGTAAATCTTCAACGAAAGTTGGATTAATATTATCTACTACGGTTACTGTTTGTGTACAGCTACTTATATTGCCTTCAGAGTCTGTTACCTTCCAAGTTACTTCTGTATCTCCAATAGGAAAAGATTCAGGCGCATCGTTTTCTACTATAACACTTGTACAATCTTCAATATCTAAAGTTCCTAGTTCAACATTTGTTGCGTTACAAGAATCTTCATCTACAAATATTGAAATATCTGCAGGACAAACCACTTGAGGTATATTACCATCTGTAACGGTTATTGTCTGTAAGCAAGTTGTTTCATTTCCAGAAGTATCAGTTACTGTCCATGTTACAATTGTTTCACCTAAAGCAAATGGTTCTAAGGCGTTATTTAAAACAGATGTTATTTCACAATTATCATCGGTAGTAGGCAGTCCTAAATCGACGTTAGTTGCAGTACATTGACCTAAATCGGCGGTTACTTCAATATCCGAAGGACAAGTAATTGTAGGAAAAATGTTATCTTCTACAGTTACGTTCTGTGTACAGTTTGAAATATTATTAGCTTCGTCTGTCACAGTCCAAGTTACTACAGTTACTCCAAGAGGAAAAGAAAGAGGAGCGTCATTTACTATGGTGAAAGAAGTACAATCTATGGCATTAATTGATCCAAGATCTACGTTTGTTGCTTCACAAGAATCGGCATCAACAAAAACATTGACATCGGCAGGACAAGTTATTTCAGGTGCATTACCATCTGTAATTGTTACTATTTGTTCACATGGATCACTATTATTCGTGCCATCGTTAGCTATCCATGTTATAGTTGTTACACCAATAGGATAAGAAGCTGTAATTGCTAAGCCATCAGAACGGGTTGCGGTATAAGTGAATGCAGTTGCACAGTTATCGGTTGCTGTTGGTTCTGTAATGTTAACATTAGTATATTCACAACTTTCTGCATCAAGCTCTAAATTAATAGGACTTGGGCAGGTGATTATAGGTTTTTGGGTATCTGTAATAGTTACTTTTTGCGAACAAGTTGTTTCGTTTCCTGAAGTATCAGTTACGGTCCATATTACAATTGTTTCACCTAAAGCAAACGGCTCTAAGGCGTCATTTAAAACAGATTCTATTCCACAATTATCATTGGTAGTTGTAAGTCCTAAATCAACATTAGTTGCAGTACATTGTCCCGGATCGGCAGCTACTATAATATCCGCAGGACAAGTAATAGTAGGAGCTACATTATCTTCAACAGTAACAGTAGCATCACAGGTTCCTTCATTTCCATAAGCGTCTGTAACAGTTAAAGTAACTGTATTTGCACCAATATTTGTACAATCGAATATGGTTTGAGAAGCAGAAAGAGAAACGTCGCCACTACAATCTGAAGAGCCATTATCGATATCAATAGGTAAAATAGTTACAGAACCAGATTCATCTAAATAAACTGTAATGTTTTTGCAGGCAATAGTAGGAGCAATGTTATCTTCTACAGTTACAGTAGCATCACAGGATGATTCATTTCCATAGGTATCAACCGCGGTTAATGTTACTGTATTATCTCCTAAGTTTGAACAGTCAAAACTTGTATTAGAAATACTAAGTGTAACAGAGGAACAAGCATCGCTAGATCCATTATTAACATCCTCTGCTGTAATAGTTGCATTTCCAAAACTATTTAGTTGAACAATGATGTCTAGGCAAACAACATTAGGAGCAATATTATCTTCTACATTTACCGTGGTAGAACAAGTATCGGTATTACCATTATTATCTGTAACTGTTAATTCTACAGTATTTGCACCAATATTATCACAGGTAAATGCTGTTTTATTTATGGATAACGTTTGTATTCCGCAAGCATCATTAGAACCATTATCTATGTCATTAGCAGTAATTGTTACATTTCCTGTAGCATCTAATTGTGCTGTGTAAGATTGACATATAACTGTTGGCTTAACGTTATCTTGGACAGTAACAGTTGCTGTACATTGTTCAGAATTTCCACTGTTATCGCTAACAGTTAGTATAACTTCATTTGGTCCAATATTAGAACAGTCAAAATCAGATTTTGATATTGATAAAGAACTAAGTCCGCTACAATCTCCAGAACCATTGTCTACATCTCCGGGAACAATTGAGGCTGTACCAAATTCATCTAATTGAATAGTTATATTTTGACAAATAATTTCGGGAGCTACATCATCTATAACATTTACTGTAGTAGTACAAGTATCAATGTTTCCAGCAGTATCAGTAACAGAAAGTGTTACTGTATTTGAACCAACATCACTACAATTAAAATCAGTTTTATCTAAAGTAACACTAGCTATGCTACAATTATCAGTAGAACCATTATTAATATCTTCAGGAGTTATTGATGCATTTCCAGCACTGTCAATACTAATATCTATAGATGCAATACAATTAGCTTCTGGAGCGATATTGTCTTCTATTGTAACTATAGTGGTACAAGTAGATTCGTTATTACTGCCATCTGTAACTGTTAGTGTTATTGAGTTATCTCCAAGGTTAGAACAATCAAAAATTGTTTGAGAAGCAGAAAGAGTAACTGTACTACAGTTATCACTAGAACCACCATCAATATCCGATAGATTTAAAGTAGCATTACCATCATCATCTAACTCGATAGTTGTTGTTTTACATAAAGCGGTAGGTAATAAATTGTCAGCTACTGTAACTTGAGCAGTACAAGTTGCTGTATTATCATTATTATCTGTTACAGTAAGTATTACTGTGTTAGTTCCTAAATCGGTACAAGTAAATGTTGTTTTATCTAGTTCTAGAGATTTAATTCCGCATATATCGTTTGAACCATTATCTACAGAGCTAGCTTCTAATGTAGCTTCTCCATCGGCATCCAAGTAAATTGTAGCACTTTGGCAAATAGCTGTTGGGGCTATATTATCGGTTACGGTTACTGTAGATTCACACGTAGCAGTTGCTCCGTATTGATCTGTTACAGTTAGAGTTACTGTATTGGCTCCTATATTAGAACAATTAAAGGTTGAAGGTGCAGCAGATAATGTTACGTCACCACTACAAGCAGATGATCCGTTGTCAATTTGTTCTCCCGTAATTGTTACATTTCCACTAGCATCTAAAAACACCTCGATATCTTGACAAATGGCGGTTGGTGCTGGAGATGGCATTTTTGTGATTTTTTGCGTTACATATGTAATATTTTCACAATCATCAGTTATACTATATGTTCTTGTAATTATTTCAGGTGACCCATTATCAGATTTATCGTCAACAAATGCTACCACCGGTGTTATTCCAGAGTTATCTTTTAAATCTGTTACGGTTAAGATATCAACTACAGGAAGTTCTTCACCACATATAATACTAACATCTTCAGGAGCCTTTCCTGTAGGAGGAGAGTTTTTATAATCTTGATAATTAATAGGTATTATAATTGGTGCAGCTATTGTTTCTCCAATACAGTTGCCATCCATTTCGTAACCTTGAATTAAAGTAAGATTAAAAGGGGCGTCAGATATAGCGCCTACTCCACTAATTTTACCATTAACAGAAACAATTTTATCTAAATTATCTGAAAAGAAAGTACAGTCTGTTGTTACCGTTAGCGAGAAACTAATGGTTGCTAAAACAAAATCTGGATCACTCGGAACAGGTAAGGTTCCAATATTCCAAACTATAGCTCCGTTTGTTCCAATTGTACTATCATATACATAATCTGTTGTATTAGAAACAGAACTATCAACATCAGTTGTTACTTTTAAGTTGTTCGGGTCTACAGAATCAGGAAGCGGTATTGTTAATTTTGTGTTATCCGTAGCTTCAGATCCTGCATTTTTAATTTCAATAACATAATCTGCACTTTCAGATGGTTCTAACTCTGTGTTGGTGTCACTAGGGTTAGTCCCATTTAATGATGCAACACTTAACAGACCTTGTGGTTCAGGAATATAGGCATCTACAGAAAAGGTAACATTAAAAATAATATATGTATCCTGAGTAGAATTATATCTAAACCTAGTGTAATCTTGGTTATTAGCAATTAGCGATTTACTTGAGTTTTCAATATTTAGTAAAGCAATATCTACTCCCGAATTATTTGCTAACTCTGGCGTTCGCTTTCCAGGAACTCCATTATGGGTATATATTGAAGAATTAAAGAAATTAGTTGCAGAGTTGCCTGTGTGACTTAAATCTTGATATGTGTTATCGTTTAAGGTTGCTAAATTATTTTTATCATCATTGCCATCTGGCACAATTATAGAAAATTTGTCTCCACCAATAGTGACATCACCTTCACCGGCCATAACGCCTAATTTTACATTAACGTCCCCTTTTTGTACAGCCTTAAAACCATTTACATCAATAAATTCCTCTCCACCTTGCGATGCAACATACGCATAACCATCAAAAACGGTAATATCACGCCATTTCATTTTAGAGTTTGAGTAAACAACAACTAATCCCCAACCACCATAATAACCAACAGGGTAGCCATTACCTTCTACAGTAGCAATGTCTGCAATAGTATACTCTCCGGCACCACCATTATTACTAACAATTTCGGTAACATCAGCATAAGCCGCATACATATTATTATAGTTTCCATCAGGGAATTGAATGTCGGTAGCGACTACTTCTTCATAGTTAGAGCTTGGTCCTTTTATTAATACTTTAGTTTTATCAAAATTTTTAGTTTCACCATCTTTTGTAACTGTAAAAGTATTTGGATTACCATCTCCATCGAAGTTATCATCAACACCATCAACTCTAGCTCTTCCTGTCCAATATAAACCAGCAAAAACAATGCTAGAACATTCTGGGTCAGCTCCATTTTCGGTTGAAAAATCTAAAACTGCAGAAGAAGAATTGAATGTTTTGTCATCTCCATCAATATCGACATATCGCATGTCTTCACCGTTATTAGAGGTGTCATCATAATTTACTAACGTTAGGTTGGAGTTCCCTATCATAGAGAAATCACCTTTAATGTTATATGAAGACTCTCTAGGAGTGAAGTCGACCACTACTTGACTATTCCCTTTAAAAACTGATGAGAAAAGCAAAACAGCAAAACACATCAAACCAAATGATGTATTAAATTCTGAAAATTGTTTAGTGTAGAATTTTTTCATTTCTTAATTTTATTAAATATCGAAATATTATTTTATGATGGTTTTTCTGATGTGTAAAAAACACGAATTTTACTATTTGATATATTTTTTACAAAACCTTTAATTTGCTCATTGCTGCATTCAAAAAGGCATTTAATATATAAATATTTTAATTCTGTTAATCCATTTTCGCTTGGTAAGCTAATAGGGTCATATAAATCACTCAAGCTTTTTAAGGTTATTGTAATTAATTCAACATTATTATAATTCAATCTATCTTGTGTCACTAAATTTAAAGAAGAAATATCGTCAATATTTACTTTTACAATATTGCCATCACCATATTTGTTTTTTAATCTGTTTTCTCCTAAATAAACCGTTGGATGTAGTTTTTGAGATAAATTATAAAATTCCGCTCTAGTATTTGTTCCTTTAGACTTTGCTGCAGATACTCTATAAAACTGATTAGAATTATTTAATTCATAAATCCCATTTTCTTGAGCATTACATTCATAGATGGACAAAAGTGATATACCGCAGAAAAGTATAAAGCTTTTTAATATATTAGATAAATTGTTTTTCATAGCCATTCATTTTTACTATAACTTAATTTCTTTACACGCTTAATTACAAATTAGTTTTAAACATGTACTATTTGCATCCTATAAATAAAATATCAAAACCTTTTTTGAAGAAAAAACAAAATGATAAAACAATGTGAAATAATGTTAATTTTGTCTCTAAAATTAGATTTGGGATCATAATTTTCCTATGCTATTTGTTGATCAAAAGAAAGCATTGAAGGCTTGTTAATCAAATATAAATGGTAAATCACTAAAAAAATCGTTGTAAGGTTATTTATTCATCTATAAATAGTTTTTAACACATATTTAATGATATCAACTGTTTGCAAAAGTTTAATACATTAAAAAGATAATTGCTGATTTTTTTTAATATTTTTACCATATAAATTAGTTGAATTTTATTGAATAGAATACTGTTTTGTCGATAAAAAACAACGCTTTGTCGATAATAATGAAGAAATTAATTTTAGTCCGTCATGCCAAATCATCTTGGAAACATAATGTAATTGATCATGAACGACCATTAAATAATAGAGGGTTGGAAGACGCTCATCTTGTTTCTAAATACTTTTCTACCTTTAAAATCATGCCAGACTTACTTATTTCAAGTGATGCGAATAGGGCAAAAACAACAGCAGAAATTTTTATTTCTACTTTAAATATTTCTAACAAAATAGTACAGTATAACCACGAAGTTTATGATTTTTCAGGTGAAATGCTCACGCGAACTATAAAGTCTTGCTCAAAATCTATAGATTGCTTAATGGTTTTTGGCCATAACCATGCTGTTACAGATTTTGCAAATAGTTATGGGAATAAAATTATTGACAATATTCCTACTTGTGGTGTTGTTGTTATTGATTTTGAGACCAGCGATTGGAATGATATAAAACCAGGTAATACCATTGAGATAATTTCACCAAAAGACTTGAAATAAGTAACTTAAGTGTTGTTGAGTGCTTGATTTTATATAATTAATCGATAAAGTGGGTTTTTGAGGTTATTTTGAATTAAAAATTTGATAACTATAAATTTTTGTTTTTTTACATCGAAATAGAATATATTTGTTTCTTACATGTTTTCAACTTAAAAGTACAATGACAAAATCCGAACTCGTCCATAATAATACTTATATCAATAGAGAAATAAGCTGGTTGCAATTTAATGCAAGAGTATTGCAAGAAGCTTCATCTGCCAATGTACCATTAATAGAACGCCTTCGTTTTTTAGGTATTTTCTCTAATAATTTAGATGAATTTTTTAAAGTGCGTTATGCTACGGTTAAGCGAATTGTAGAAGCCGGAAAAGGTGGGAAAAACGAATTAGGTGGCATAAAAGCTAAAGAGTTACTAGAAATAATTACTCAAATTGTAATTAAACAGCAAAGCGAAAGTTTAGATATTTTGAGTATTATAAAATCTGAATTAATAAAAGAAGATATTTATATTATTAATGAAACTCAAATAGATGCATCGCAGCATGAGTTTATTAATAATTATTTTATTAAAACAGTAAGTCCTGCTTTAGTTACCATTATTCTTAACGATTTGGTTGTACTTCCAAATTTAAAAGATAGTGCGGCCTATTTAGCTGTGCGCATGTTAATGGGTGATGATAAAAAACAATTTGCGCTAATAGAAATACCAAAAACTATAGATCGTTTTGTTGAGTTACCTAAACAAGGCAATAATAGTTACATTATATTAATAGACGATTTATTGCGCTATTGTTTAAGAGATATATTTAATATTTTTGATTATAAAACTATTTCGGCTCATATGATTAAAATTACCAGAGATGGTGAATTAGATTTTGATAGCGATTTAAGTAAAAGTTTTATTGATAAAATATCTGATAGTGTAAAACATAGGCAGCTTGGTGAACCGGTTCGTTTTGTATACGATAAAACAATACATAAGGAAACTTTAGAGTATTTAATGTCTAAAATGGGTATTGATGGTACAGATAGCATTATTCCTGGTGGGCGTTATCATAATCGTCGAGATTACATGGGTTTCCCTAGTTTAGGAAGACAAGATTTACTTTATGATAAAATTGAACCATTACCAATTAAAGGACTTAGTTTTCAGGAAAGTATTTTTAAAGCCATAACTAAAAAAGATTATTTGCTACATACGCCATATCAAACATTTTCGTATGTGGTTAAATTTTTGCGTGAAGCGGCCTTAGACCCAAAAGTTAAAACTATTAAAATAACTATTTATCGTTTAGCTGAAATTTCTCATGTTGCAAGTTCTCTTATAAATGCAGCCATTAACGGAAAAACGGTTACGGTTTCCATTGAGTTGCGTGCCCGATTTGATGAGCAAGCAAACATTGATTATGCCGAGCAAATGCAAAGCGAAGGTATTAATATGATATTTGGGGTTGCTGGTCTAAAAGTGCATAGTAAAATGTGTGTTGTAGAGCGTGAAGAAGGTAAAAAACTAAAACGTTATGGATTTATAAGTACGGGTAATTTTAACGAATCTACAGCAAAGATTTATACAGATTATACGTTGTTCACCGCCGATCAGCTTATACTAAAAGATGTCAATAAAATATTCAGTTTTTTCCAAGCTAATTATAAAATTTACAGCTACAAACATTTAATTGTTTCTCCTCATTATACTCAAAAAACAATTTTCAAATTAATTAATAAGGAAATTGAACATGTTAAAAACGGAAAAAAAGGCTTAATTCGTTTAAAGATGAATAGCGTTTCGAGTTACACTATGGTAGATAAACTATATGAAGCTAGTCGTGCTGGTGTTAAAATACAAATGATTGTTCGTGGTATTTGTTGTTTAATTCCAGGTATTAAAGGGATGAGCGAAAATATTGAAGTAATTAGTGTTGTAGATAAATTTTTAGAACATTCTAGGATTTATATGTTCGGAAATAATGGCGATCTAAAACTATATATTTCATCTGCCGATTGGATGAGCAGAAATATTGAAAATAGAGTAGAAGTTAGCTGCCCTATTTATGATAAAGATGTTCAGAATGAAATAGTAGATACTTTTAATATTAGTTGGAACGATAATGTTAAAGCTAGAATATTAAACAACTCACAAGAAAACCAATATAAAGTTAACACTAAAGAAAAAGTTCGATCTCAATTTGCGGTTTACGATTATTACCTTAAAAAATTAGAAAACTAATATGCTTTCAATTAAAAAATATGCGGCCATAGATATTGGTTCAAATGCAGTCCGGTTATTAATATCTAATATTATTGAACAAAAGGGTAAGCCTGTTCAGTTTAAAAAAAACTCATTAGTTCGTGTACCTATTCGTTTGGGAGCCGATGTTTTTATTAAAAATAAAATTTCTAAAGAGAATACTATTCGCATTTTAGACACTATGTTAGCTTTTAAATTACTTATGAAATCTCATAAGGTGGTTAAATATAAAGCTTGTGCAACTTCCGCAATGCGAGAATCTGCTAACGGAAATAAAGTAGTAGAAGCTGTGTTAGAACACGCTGGCATAAGCATAGATGTTATAGATGGAGAAGAGGAAGCTGCAATAATTGCGGCTACAGATTTAAATAAATTTATAGATCCAAATAAAATATATTTATATGTTGATGTTGGTGGCGGAAGTACGGAGTTTACAGTTATTGACCACGGAAAGCACATCATTTCTCGTTCGTTTAAAATAGGTACGGTTAGGCTTTTAAATGATATGGTTGGTAAGGAAACATGGAAAGAGCTGGAGATGTGGATTGATATTAACACCAAACACTTTGAAAAAATTGAAGTTATTGGTTCTGGTGGAAATATTAATAAAATTTTTAAAATATCTGGTAAAGCGATGGGGAAACCTCTAACTTACTTCTATATGACATCTTATTACAACACGCTTCAAAGTTATTCTTACGAAGAACGTATTACCGAATTAGATTTAAATCAAGATAGAGCAGATGTAATAATACCAGCCATGAGAATATACATGTCTGCAATGAAGTGGAGTAGAGCAAAAAATATTTACGTTCCTAAAATAGGATTAGCCGATGGTATCATAAAAAGTATATACTACGATACGGTTTCGAGCAATACACAGTAAAATTTTGCACTTTACCCTCAATAATCGCGTGCTTTTAATTTTATAATATATATTCGTATAGATATTATAAACCCAAACTATTAGTTATGAAAAAAATAGTCCTATTTACAGTTTTTATAAGCCTATCATTTTATGGTTTTTCGCAAGATGTAAAATATGGAGTGCGTGGTGGTTACAATATTTCGAACTTAGATTTCGATAATCCATACGCTATAGAAAACAAACATAGAAACAGTCTGTATTTCGGTGCATTTGCAACTATTGGTTTGAATAAAACAATATCATTAATGCCAGAATTTCAGTTTTCTGCAGAAGGTGCTAATGAAGAAAAAATTAATTTAGATTATCTACAAGTACCAATTTTAGTTAGATTTCGAATAAGCGAAAAATTTCATGCAGGTATTGGTCCACAAGTGGGATTAAAGATTAATAAATTTGAAGATGGTATTCGAAATTTCGCCTATTCAGGAGTTGCTGCTGTTGAGTATAAAATAAATTTAATGCTCTTTGCAGATGTTAGATATACTTATGGTTTTTCTAATGTATTCGATGAGCCTTTAGGTATAACTGCAAGAAACAGAAACATTCAACTTGGAGTTGGTTACAAGTTTTAAAGATAAAATTATTAAGCTTGGTTAAGTTGTAAAACGAACTTGGTAATTTAACCATGTATAGTTTCCGACTTGCTTAAGTTTAGCATAATTTTAGCCTCATATTCAAGAAGTTCTTGCCATTTGGCATCAACTTCTTTTTTTTCGCCGTATTGTCTCGCAAAGCCTAAAAACATGGTGTAGTGATTAGCTTCACTTACCATTAAATTTCTATAAAACTCGGCAAGTTCTTTATCTTCTAATTCTTCCGAAAGCAATCTGAAACGTTCACAACTTCTAGCTTCAATTAAAGCCGCATAAAGTAATCTATGCACTAATTGTGTTGTTCTGCTTCCTCCTTTAGGGAAAAACTTTAAAAGCTCGATAACATAGTCGTCACGACGATCTCTACCTAAAACCCAGCCATGTTCAATAATTTTATCGTGTACCATTTTAAAATGGCTAATTTCTTCTTTAACTAAAGCAACCATTTCTTGCACTAACTCGGTATATTCAGGAAAACTAACAATTAGTGAAATTGCCGTACTCGTTGCTTTTTGCTCGCAAAAGGCATGGTCGGTTAATATTTCTTTAATGTTTTTTTCTACAATATTTACCCAGCGAGGGTCGGTTGGTAATTTTAAGCCTAACATATTAAATGGTATTTGAGAGCAAATTTATTTCTTTAATTTCAATTGATCCTAACGAATTAATTAAAATACTAAAGTCTTTGTAAGTTTCGGTTTCTAGAACTCGAAAAGACGTATTTAATTGTACGTATTGTTCTGTAGAATGTTCATGGTCTATCCAAACATGTTGCATAATAGCATGCTTCCAAAATTCCGTATTAGCATAGTTTTTAAACAGACCTTTATTTATTAAACCTTCAGTAATTAATTCACCATGTATTAAAACCTTTAATTCGGCTTCAAAATCTTTATAAAGTGTTTCTTGAGCGCTTTGGTCTTCCGCTGCGATAATATTCGAAATAAAATTGTTTTCAATAGAATTGTATTTCAATTTTACTTCAAATCCTGAACTTAAAATGGTATCGGTTACAATAACAACAGGTTCTTCAGGTGTAAACTTTACTTTTTTAGAAAAAGATTCTAATAAATTTGTGCTTTGTAAAACATCACGGCTATTACTATACTTACGGTCTTGTCCATCGAAGTGCGCAAAAACAATTGAAATAATAAGTATTAAAAATATAAGTTTCTTCATGTTTTTTATTGAAATTAATACGACTAAAGACTTTCAAAGATACCAAAATTCAGGCTAATGCTCTAATGGATAAAAGAGTGATTAATAGAAAAGCTTGTAATAAAGACAGGTTTTAAATTCTGGTGTTTTTATTCATTGATAAGTATTACCTTTAAATCCATATATTAGATACCCTCGATTAGTTTGAACAAGAAAAGTAATTTAAATTTCTATAAAAACATTTCTAAAAGCAGCTTGCCATTGGCTGAGCTTTTAAAAGATGAAAGTTTGTTTTTTAATGTTCCAAAGAATTGGTCTATCGTGGTGACAGATATTGAAAACTCTACAGGTGCTGTAGCTAGAGGATTTCACAACGATGTAAATTTAAGTGCAACAGGAAGTATTATTACCGTTTTAAATACTTTAAAATCTGTGAATAGTAAAATAAAAATCCCTTATTTTTTTGGTGGCGATGGATCTACGTTTATTGTTCCCAATAAAGTTTTAAAACCCATTCTGTTGGCTTTAAATAATTACAGCCAGCATATTAAAAAATCTACAGAGCTAAATTTAAGAGTTGGTTATTTAGAAGTAGAAAAAGTGTATGCAAATAACGTGACTTTAAGAATCACAAAACTTAGGCATAATAAATATTTAACCACACCGGTGGTTTTAGGAAATGGTCTTAAATATGCCGAGCAAATTATTAAAGAAAGTTTTAAAACATCAGATATTTATAGCGAAAAAGTAACCAAGCTTAATTTAAAAGGGATGGAATGTCGTTGGGACGAAATATACCCTAATAAAACTGATAAAAAAGTAATTTGTCTACTTGTGGATTGTGATGACGAAAACATACAAGCAGAAGTATACAGTGAGATTATGACCGAAATTGATTTAGTTTTTGGAACTTTAATTAACCGAAACCCCATTTCTAGCGATAAGTTAAAACTAGATCCATCTTTAGAAAAAATCAGAAAAGAGATGTATGCTAGAATCGGCAAATACCGCCTCAGTTATTTAATAAGCAATTGGTTTATTACTTTAATTGGTGTGGTTTATTTTAAATTTTTTAAAGCAGGAAAACTTCAGAAAAAGCGTATCGCTCAATTAACCGATACCATTATGCTAGATGGTTTCCTAAACACTGTAATTTCAGGAACCGAAGCGCAGGTTGAAAACTTAAAAAACTTCTTAAATAGACTAGAAGCCGAACATAAAATAATTTACGGTATACACATTACTCATGCCTCTATAATGTCTTGTTATATAGAAGATCGTGAGGAAAAACACATTCATTTTGTAGATGGTACAGAAGGTGGTTACACCAGTGCAGCTGTTATGTTTAAAGAAAAGCTTAAAAAGCTAGAGTTAAGACGATAAAACCGACTAAATTTCTTCTTGTTTGAAATTGAATACACGATTTTGGTGGTATTCAAATGTCATCATGTCAATGTTTTATATGAATTTATGACAGTTATTCTGAAAAAATGACAGAAATATTTAACTAAAATTTAAAAAAATGTGTTTGGTATTTTTTTTGTTTTATACGGCATGAAATCATAAAGGTTTCAAGTTTGAAAAACATGTTTAATTTAAAATTTTGTAATTATGAGCAATTTAGTAAATGTTCCTAAAGGCGGAAGTTTAGCAAAAACAAATTCAAATATAAGCTTCCCAAGTACCTCTAATTGGTTGGATGATATTTTTAACAGAGATTTCCCTTCCGTTTTTACTTCTAATTTTAATACAGATGTCTCGTTGCCAAAAGTAAATATTAAGGAAACTGCCGATGCCTATGAAGTCGAAATGGCTGCACCAGGTTTAAAAAAATCAGACTTCAAATTAGATCTAAACAATCAAGTGCTATCTATTTCTACAGAAAAAAAAGAAGAGCATGAAGAAAAAGAAGAAAACTACACCCGTAAAGAGTTTGGTTATACTTCTTTTAAAAGAACCTTTACCTTACCTGATACGGTAAATGATGAAAAGATTACAGCCAATTATCAAGATGGTGTGTTAAATATTCTTTTACCTAAAAAGGAAGAAGCAAAACAAAAACCAGCTAGAAGTATCGAGATTTCTTAGCGGTTAGTTAAACTATAGGGCAAAAGGGATATTAGATTATTTAGTGAGGCTGATTTTTTCAGCCTCACTATATTTAACACCCTGTATTGTGAAAATAAATTATGGTTTAATGCATAAAACAAGTGTTTAACTTAAAATTTAAACTAATGAAAAAGTGTATTTTAATATTAGCAGTTGCATTATTAAGTGTGAATTGCAGCGGCCAAAAAAATGAAAATAAAAAAGCTGAAATAACAAGTACAGAACAACCTAAAGGTTCATGGAAAGTAGATAAGGAATTTGATGAAAATGGTAATTTAATAAAATACGATAGTATTTATTCTTGGTCTTCTAGCAACAATATAGACGCGTTATCGGCTATGGATAGAGATAGTTTAATGCAAAGTTTTAAGTCGAAGTTTTTTAATAATTACTCAAGATTTGAACATCAAGGATTTGAAAACCTTTTTTCTGAAGATTCCCTTTTTAGTAATCATTTCTTTAATGATGATTTCTTCGGAAGTGATTTCGGGACAGATTTTATGGATATAGATAATATCACTCAAGACCTACTTTCGAAACAAAAACAGTTTTTAGAAAAGTATCAGTCTGAGTTTGTTTTACCAGAAGAAGATAAGGAATAGCGAAAGCTATTCTTTAGGTGTTAGTTGTTATTTCATCCTATTCTTCGGCATAGTAAGTAATCCAGTTAATTGTATAATGCCTTTCCATGGCAATACTCGGATTAAATGGAATGTTCTCTTCATTGTTTAATCCTGCATTTCGTGTTGTAACCTAATGTATTCTATACATTATGATAACCTCGAAGCTCTTGATGAATATTAGAACGTTCCTTATTTAATTGATCTATATATTCTGTACAAGTATGAAAATATAGATTTTTTTTTCTCTTCTAGATTCTGATAAATTTGACTTAAATTTCTTAAACCCTATAACTTTTCCTATTTCAATACCTAATTCAGTTAGCTCACATCTTAGTTCGAATAACGGTTTTGATAAATCATACGTTTCTAAATTATATACTATTCTTTTTGTGTCAAAAGGAATATCGGATGTGTGTTCCGTCTTCTAAAGCGAAGTATAGATATAAGTCATAATAATCTCTTTGATTTGGTTATCTTTCTCAATACTATTTCTGTCAAGTCGTCTAAACTGTATTTATTCTCTTTCCTATCTATTCCTATATTTTCATTGGGTGGTTTTTAATTGGGTACAACGTTTAGCTATTGTTAATACGGGATTTAGAAGCACTGAACTTTCGGTTAATTACCTAGCCAGATCTTTTTATTTTGTTTTACCTTTTTCAATATTAAAACTAAAATAAAAGATTTGACGGACTTAGTTAAAAAAGTACTAAACTTGATTTTAAGCACCAAAACCCGCATTAATTATAGTTTTTTATTTACATTTTTGATTATATAAACGTTCCCCTTCTTTTTGTCCCATTTTTTTTAAGTATTCCCAATCTATACAAGATTTTTTATTGTTATTTATAATAAGGTTGGTATAAGCTCGGTTATAATAGGCGTCAAAATATAAGGAATCAATTTTAGTAACTTCATTAAATTTATCTATAGCCTCGATATAATTTTTTTTGGTGAAATCAAAAATTCCCTCATTATATAGTTTTAGCGACTTATCTTTAATGGACAAGTTTTTTCCTTTTCTTGAGCTTATTTCATTGGTATTCGTATTTATGCTAATTCCATACATTCCACTAAACCTAGTAAAAGAAGCAACAAAATCCACAACATGATTATACTTTTTTCCAATTTCAACTGGAATAAAATCTATTTTTTTTAATTCTTTGATTGATCTATTTTCTATGATTTTGAAAATTTCTATATTTTGTTTTATTTCAACACTATCAATTTTGCCTAAGGTATTTATATGAAATTCACCAATTAAATAGCCTTGTTTAAATTTTTTGTCTTTTGATGTACTAAAATTCTTTTTTTTTAATGATCTAGAAATAATGGTACTTAAGTCTTTATTTTCTTTTAATTTGGGTTCTAAATATTTCTTAGCTTTTATAGTACTATCATTCAGAAAAGTAAGTAAGTTGTTTTTTATTAAATAATTAATTAACTTTTTAGACTCTATAAAATAAAGTCTGTTTTTTTTGTCATCTGTAATGTTAATATCTCCTTTTTCACAAATTATTAATTCTGTATCGGTTAATTTTTCAATAGTATATTTTTGATTTCCAACAGTCAATTCAGAGTCTTTAATTTTATAATTTGCGGCAGGTTTAATTGAGTTTATTGTAATTTTATCTATTGATTTAAAATGGTATTCGGTGAATGAATTTTTCGTATTGAGTCGATCATGTATAACACTCCCATCTTTTCTTTCTGCATTAATTTTCAACCATTTTGTACCTATTAAATTTTGACTAGAAAGATTAAGACTAAAAATTAAGATAATTAGAAATATTTCATTTTTCATTTTTTTATTACACATAACAAATAAATAAACTCATTTAAACCATAAAATTAACAAATAAAAGCAAGAAACCTCTTATTCAATAGCTTAGTTTTAAACAAAATAATTAACAATAAAGGGTATAAGTAATTGGGAGGTAAGGTTTAAACATCTAAATCGAAAACACGGCGTAAAATCTCAATGTTTGGATTGGCCTCTATCAATTTTTCATATTTATCTTGAGGAGTAAAAACGTATTTTTTATTCATGACTTCGTTAACCGAAATCACCAAACTAATATCGAAATTTTTCAAGGTTGTTCTAATGTAAGTCATTAGGTCGTACTGGCCTTGCATCACTTCACGTTTATTAGTTTCGGTTGGAAACTGTAAATGAATATCTGTACCTTTAATTTTAGGCGTATCCATATTTAAAATAGAAGCCAAATTATGTTTACCGTCTTTTTCTAATTTGTTTAAAAAGAAGGTCCATTCCTTCATAAAAGCTTCATCTGTAAAAGGCTCGGTCGGTAAGTTCTCTTCATCGACAACTACTTCCAGTTGTTTTATTTGATGTTCTTTTTTTGCTCGAATACTACTTAGAGAAAGTCCAGATCTACGCCTGCTGCCTTGAGATAAATCTAACTTTATATGTGGCTTTTCTGGAGGTTTAGGAGTTGCTACTACTTTTTGGGAAGCAACAGTAGCATTTACGGTATTCGCTTTCGCGGAAGGTTCTATGCTCGGTTTAGTCGTTGGAACTTTTACCGGAATAGGCGTAATACCTTTCTTTTTAAAGTAAGATGCTGGAATTATGTAATGTTTGCTATTTTTTTTTTCTCCATCGAAAGTGATAGAGGCAAGTTGCATGAGACATAATTCAACGAGAAGCCGTTGATTTTTACTGGTTTTATACTTGAGATCGCAGTCGTTTGCGAGATTTATACCTTGCATTAAAAACTCTTGCGAGGCCTTTTTAGATTGTTCTAAATATTTTATCTGCGTTTGTTCTCCTACTTCTAGCAATTCTATTGTTGCTGGTGTTTTACTTACTAGTAGATCTCTAAAATGCGAGGCTAAACCAGCAATATAATGATGACCATCGAATCCTTTTGATAAGGTATGGTTAAACTGAATGAGTAAATCTGGTATTTTATTTTCGAGAATTAAATCTGTACTTTCAAAATAAGTTTCGTAATCAAGAACGTTTAAGTTTTCGGTTACGGCTTGCCTGGTTAAATCTTTTCCCGAGAAACTTACTACACGATCAAAAATGGAAAGTGCATCACGCATAGCGCCATCTGCTTTTTGAGCAATAATGTGCAATGCATCGTCATCGGCAGTTATACCTTGTTCATCAGCAATATATTTTAAATAATTTTTAGCGTCTTTTACCGTAATACGTTTAAAATCGAATATTTGACAACGTGATAAAATTGTTGGAATTATTTTATGCTTTTCGGTGGTTGCAAGAATAAAAATACAGTGTTTTGGTGGCTCTTCTAATGTTTTTAAAAAGGCATTAAAGGCTGCCTGAGATAACATATGGACTTCATCAATAATATAAACCTTGTATTTACCAACTTGTGGTGGGATGCGAACTTGATCGGTTAGACTTCTAATATCGTCTACCGAGTTGTTCGAGGCGGCATCGAGTTCAAAGATATTGAAAGCGAAATCTTCATCGCCCGTTTCTTTACCATCACTGTTAATCATTTTAGCCAAAATACGCGCGCAAGTGGTTTTACCAACACCACGCGGACCTGTAAATAGAAGGGCTTGTGCTAAATGGTTGTTTTCTATAGCGTTTAACAAAGTATTGGTAATGGCTTGCTGCCCAACTACATCTTTAAATGTTTGGGGTCTGTATTTTCGAGCCGATACTATAAAATGTTCCAAATTTATTTCGCTATTGAGTAAGTAACAAAGTTAAAAATTCAATTTGGATAATTAAATTGTAAAGACGAAAATAAAAGGGAGTTATTAACAAAGTTTGGTGCTTTGCTTTTTCGATATGTTTTTATGGGTTTGCTTGAGTTAACGTATTTGAAATTATCCTTTACAGATTAACCCGCGTTAGGGATTGCAGCATTGTTGGAGCTCTTTTTGTGTTGTTGCACTTATGCAACACAAAAAAGCGACTGCGGAAAGCCCGACCCTTGGGTAACGCCCAAACTTATATTTTAATGTTTTTAAGTTTATAATGTGGTATTTTATTATTTGTTTGTTGTAATTTTGACGGCTAGTAGATCGCCTTATCGCTGTCTTAAATTTATTTAGGATGGAGGAAAGTCCGGACACCATAGTTCAATATAGTGGCTAACGGCCACCAGCCGAGAGGTTAGGACCAGTGCAACAGAAAGAATGTACAGGTAATGCTGTAGTGAAACCAGGTAAACTCTATGTGGTGCAATGTTATGTAAACCAGTGCTTGAGGGTTGAACGCCCGATGCTGGAGGGTAAGCAGCTAAAGTGTTTTGGTAACAAAATGCGTAGATAAATGATAAGGGCTTTTTTTGCTTGTTTTGGGTTTTCTTGAAACGGGTTTGAAGGGTACAGAATCCGGCTTATAGATTTACTTACTTATAAAAAAAACCTTCTTAGCTTGCGCTTTGAAGGTTTTTCTGGTTTAGAATGGTTTAGTTTAGTTGTGGTATTTTTATGCATTTTCGAAAAAGCTAAACATATTACCTCCGTAACTTTTGGAGTAGCTGTAGTTGCTTAGTTTAGATAAATCTGTATGTTTTGAGTGTTCTACAATTAATACACCTTCTGGCAATAACATATTGTTTTTAAATATTAGTTCGGGTATTTTTCCAAATTTATCTTCGTCGAAATTGTATGGTGGATCGGCAAATATAATATTGGCTTGTAAAGTCGATTTTTCTAAAAACTTAAACACATCACTTTTAATGGTGTTTATTGGCATATCGAATTGCTCTGCCGTTTTGTTTATAAATTTTACACATCCAAAATCTTGGTCTACACAGGTAATTTGTTCGGTACCGCGTGAGGCAAATTCGTAGCTTATATTCCCGGTGCCTGCAAATAAATCTAGTACAGAAACATCTTCAAAATAAAACGTATTGTTTAAAATATTGAATAGCGATTCCTTTGCCATATCTGTCGTTGGACGAACGGGTAGGTTTTTAGGTGCTGATATTCTTCTACTTTTGTATTGTCCTGATATTATGCGCATTAAAAGCTATTTATTAAAGTGAAATTAGAATATTGTGTTTCTGGTTCTTCATTAAATACATAGTTGTTTTTTTGATTACCTAAACTTACATTACGTATGTATTTATATGCTATGTTGTATAGCGCATCGTCTTTATTTATATCACCAATTAAAATAAGATTTAATGTTTCTGGATCTAGTTTTAATTGTTCGGCAGTAAAGAGGATGTAATATATAAAATCTTCTTTTGTGGTGTACTCAAAACTGTTGTAAAATTGAAGCTCACCTTTGTTTGTAATTACAATTTCGAAACGATTATGATTAATGTGTGCGTAAAATTGAGAGTTTCCGGATTCTTTTTCAGATTCCAAAATAGTTTCAATTAAAACAGTAGAGGCGTGCTTGTATGTGAAATCTCCGAATAAATCGTAAATGTAATTATTCACGTTTACATACGGGATATATACGTTTACGCTTTGGTTACTGTCTATGGTATCGAAGGTTATAAAATCGGACTTTAAAATTTTAGAATTGAATTTTAAATAGTCGGCTATAGCTCCTTCATTAAAAATAGATTTTGGAACTAAGGTTGATAGCTCATTATCATGAATGATGTTTATAGCTTCAAATTTGTTTTGTAATATGGCTTCTGTATCAAAGCAATGTTTTAGCTTTTCTAATACTTCTAATGGGTTTAATTGCTTTTTAAACTTTATTTCTTTTAAATTAGAAATGGAATTATTATCCCGATTTAGAGTACAAAAAGAAAGTCCACTCAAGCTTATTTGAATGGACAGTTCTATATTTATTAATTTGCTAATACTAGCAGTATTATTTTTATTATTCGCTATCGCCATAAGTTTTTGGCCAGTTTCCAGTTGTATTAACTTCGTTCATTGATCCTACTTTTAAAGCGTCTCCATTAACTCCATCAACCGCTATTACTTGATTTTCTTGTGCTACTAAATCTGGGTTTTGATCGAATAAAATAACATCTTTCTTTACTTTAGTTTCGAAAACAGGAATGTTAATGTCGTTTTGGTTAATAAAACCAGCTTTTAAATCAAACTTAGTGCCTTCTTTTCCAACAGGAACATTCATCATTTTTTTGTAACGATCAGAATTTTTGAATAAAGAATCTTTTACAGGTACAGTGCCCAGAGTATCAATAATCATAATATCTTTTGTGGTATCAACACCGTAACGTTTTGTTAATACTTCATCAATTATACTAGAGTCACGACGTTGTGTAATAGTATATTCTGCTGTATCAATAAACTTTATTAAGTTATCAAAGCTGTCTGTAAATCTACCAGTTACTTGTCTGTGAGCTAATTCAGCATCTCTAATATCTTTTAAACTTTCTATAACTACTAAATAACGTTCGTTTTTTAGTTTGTTAAATTGAATAGGCTCATAAATTGACAAATAGGTTTGGTAACCAAAAAACACAATTAATGCCCAAAGCGCAATATTTAAAACCGGCTTTAATTTATTAGGAACAAATTTATCAACTAACTTCACCAAGCCAATTGTTGCCAAAATCACCGCAACCACAATAAGAATAAATGTCAACATAATACGTTATTTAATTTAAAAGTTTATTAATCGTTATTTAGCAAATCTACAATTTTTTTTTAATCGTAAAAACCAAAGCGAATAAAAATCATCCTATATTTGAATAATTTTTAAAATTATTTTTAATTAATGACCGCATCCGAATTCTATTCCCTTATAAAACAGCAGTTTCCGTTTAATCCAACAGTTAAACAAAATATTGTACTTCAGCAACTTTCTGAATTTATTTTTAAAAGTGAGAAAAACGCTCTTTATTTACTTAAAGGCTACGCTGGTACTGGGAAAACTACCATTGTAGGGGCTATTGTAAACAATTTATGGAAGGCAAAAAAGAGTGCTGTTCTTATGGCTCCAACTGGCAGAGCGGCTAAAGTAATCGCTAATTATTCCGGAAAAGAGGCTTTTACTATTCATAAAAAAATATATTTTCCGAAAAAAGATTCTGGTGGTGGTGTTAAATTTGTTTTACAGCCAAATAAGCATAAAAACACTATTTTTATTGTAGATGAAGCTTCTATGATACCAGATACACCTAGCGACTCTAAATTGATAGAAAACGGTTCCCTTCTCGACGATTTAATGCAATATGTATATTCTGGACTTAATTGTAAATTATTACTAATTGGTGATACGGCCCAACTGCCACCTGTGAAATTAGATATTAGCCCAGCTTTAGATGAAAATACTTTAGCATTAAATTATAATAAAGAAGTTACCAGAATGGAACTCGACGAGGTTGTTAGGCAAGGTCAAGATTCTGGTATTTTGGTTAATGCAACTATTCTGCGTGATGTATTGGCACGTGAGGTTTACGATTATTTTAAGTTCGATTTAAATGGGTTTAAAGATATTATTAGGCTTGTTGATGGTTATGAAATTATGGACGCTATAAACGATGCGTACAGCGATTTAGGGAATGAAGAAACTGCTATTATAGTAAGAAGTAATAAACGTGCCAATGCTTATAATCAACAGATTAGAAGTCGTATTTTATATAATGAAAACGAATTATCTGCCGGAGATTATTTAATGGTGGTTAAGAATAATTATTTTTGGCTGAAACCGACCACAGAAGCTGGTTTTATTGCTAATGGTGATATTATAGAAGTTTTAGAAATTTTTAGTATTCAGGAATTATATGGTTTTCGCTTCGCGGAAGTAAAGGTTAGAATGGTAGATTATCCCAAAATGATACCTTTTGAAACCGTGTTGCTTTTAGATACTATTGAAGCAGAAACACCATCGCTACCTTATGAAGAATCTAACAGGCTCTACCAGGAAGTGATGAAGGATTTTGAAAACGAAACATCAAAGTATAAAAAGTTTTTAAAGGTAAAAGGAAATAAACATTTTAATGCGTTACAGGTTAAGTTCTCTTATGCTATTACTTGTCATAAATCTCAAGGTGGGCAGTGGAACACCGTTTTTGTGGAGCAACCTTATTTGCCAAACGGGATTGATAAAGATTATCTACGTTGGCTATATACTGCTGCAACTAGAGCAAAAGAAAAATTATATCTAATAGGTTTTAAAGATGAATTTTTCGAGGAAGACATCAATTCTTAAATAACTATAAGTTTTTTATTTTGAAATAAATATTGCATTCATAAAATTATATATATGTTTTGTAACTTTGAAATATACTTAAGATAAGAGATTTTAATAATTTATGACTGGAGAAACAATAATTAGTATTTTTTTAGGTATCGGACTTTCCGCTTCGGTGGGTTTTCGTGTGTTTATGCCTTTATTCGCTTTGAGTTTAGCGGCTTACTTTGATGTTTGGGAACTTAACGAATCTTGGCAATGGATTGGTAGTACAGCAGCTATTATCACTTTAGGAGTGGCTACAATAGTAGAAATTTGTGCTTATTTTATTCCTTATGTCGATAATTTATTAGATACGGCAGCAGTACCATTAGCAGCATTAGCAGGTACTGCCGTAATGCTTTCTACAGTAGCAGATTTAAGTCCTGTTGTTACTTGGGCATTAGCTATTATAGCCGGTGGAGGTACAGCAGCTGCAGTTGCTGGAACATCTAGTACTACACGTTTAGCTTCTACGGCAACAACTGGAGGTTTAGCGAATCCAATTGTGGCTACTTTAGAAACAGGTACATCAATAGTAATGACGGTTGTCTCTATTTTTATGCCAATTTTGGCCATATTTTTGGTTCTTCTAATATTATTCATAATTTTCAAATTATATAAAAAGTTTAAACCAACTAAGACCTAAAACATTTATTATTTATCTTATTTTTGAAGAAGATTTAAGTTTTAATTGAAGAATTGCTTCAACCATGGCATAAATAGAAAAGGTATTAATAACAGTAATATTTCAAATGAAAATAATTTCAATGATCCCTGCACGTTACAGTGCATCGCGCTTCCCGGCTAAACTTATGCAAGACTTAGGAGGTAAAACCGTTATCCTTAGAACTTACGAAGCTACCCTAGCTACTAAATTATTTGATGATGTAATTGTAGTTACCGATAGTGATATTATTTATAACGAGATTGTAAATCACGGAGGAAAAGCCATGATGAGCAAAAAGGAACACGATTGCGGAAGTGATAGAATTGCCGAAGCTGTGGAATCTTTAGATGTAGATATTGTCATTAACGTTCAAGGTGATGAGCCTTTTACCGATAAAGAGTCTTTAACAAAACTTATTGAAGTTTTTAAAAATGATCCGAATAAAGAAGTAGACCTAGCATCATTAATGGTACATATAACCGATGAGGAGGAAATAAAAAATCCGAATACGGTTAAAGTTATTGTAGATCAATCCAATTTTGCTCTTTATTTTTCTAGAAGCCCTATTCCATATCCACGTGATAAAAATGCCGGTGTTAGATACTTTAAACACAAAGGTGTTTATGCTTTTAGAAAACAGGCCATTATGGATTTTTATAAGTTACCTATGTTGTCTTTAGAAGCTTCAGAAAAAATAGAATGTATTCGTTATTTGGAATATGGGAAACGTATAAAAATGGTTGAAACCGATGTGCAAGGTGTTGAGATTGATACGCCTGAGGATTTAGAACGAGCCAAAAAATTATGGAAATAAATTATAAAGACATAAAAGTTATTGGTTTTGATGCCGATGATACACTTTGGGTAAACGAAACTTATTTTAGAGAGGCAGAAGATGAAATTGGCAGATTATTATCAAAATATGAAACTCCCAATAAAATAGATCAGGAGCTTTTTAAAAAGGAAATAAGCAATTTACCTTTATATGGTTATGGTATAAAAGCCTTTACACTATCTATGGTGGAAGTGGCTTTGGAATTATCAAATTATACAGTAACAAATAAAACTATTGAAGCTATTTTAAATATTGGAAAAGATATGCTCAATAAGCCTGTGGAACTTTTAGATGGTGTAGAAGAGGTACTAGAAAATCTTTCAAAAAAGTATAAAATTATTTTAGCGACTAAAGGCGATTTGTTAGACCAAGAACGTAAATTGGAAAAATCCGGATTAACTAATTATTTCCATCATATTGAAGTTTTAAGTGATAAGCAAGAAGATAATTATTCCAAATTATTAACACGTTTGGACGTTAAGCCTTCAGAGTTTTTAATGATTGGAAATTCTCTAAAATCAGATGTTTTGCCTTTAGTAAATTTAAACGCTCAGGCTATTCACGTTCCATTTCACACCACTTGGGCGCATGAGCAAGTTACAGAAAAAGAGACAAACGGTAAGGCTTATAAAACAATAAACTCATTAAAAGACCTTTTAAAACTAATAAATTAATTTGAAAGTAATCGATATAAATACCTGGAGTAGAAAACAGCATTTCGAACATTTTTCGGCCTTAACCGATCCATCGTTTGCAGTTACTATTCCGTTTAATGTTACAAATGCATATCAAGCATCAAAAGCAACACGTACTAGCTTTTTTACTCGGTATTTGCATGATTGCATGCGTGCTATTAACGAAATTGAAAATTTTAGATATAGAATTGAAGATGATAAAATAGTGGAGTATGATGTAATCCATGCATCTCCAACTATTTTAAGAGAAGATAATACTTTCGGATTTTCATTTGTTAATTATAATGAAGATTTAGTGAAGTTTTCTAATAATCTAGAAACCGAGAAAACACGTATTAAAAACTCAAAAGAGTTGTTTCCACCTGTTAACGGGCTAGATTGTATTCATTGTTCCGCAATGCCATGGGTTAATTTTATAGGCCATAAAGAACCAAGTTCTGGGCTTGTGGATAGCGTTCCTAAACTATCATTTGGGAAGGCAACTTCCATAAATAACGAATTAATCATGAATGTTTCCATACACGTTAATCATGCTTTAGTTGATGGATACCACGTTGGACTTTTTTCTAAGAAATTTCAACACTTTTTAAACCAGTAGAATTTAAATTAGTACTATTTTTACATTTCGAAAAAGAAAACCGAACAAATGACTTACAAAAACTTTCCAATGGTGCCTAGAGTTATATTTGGCAGAGGTAGTTTCAATCAAATAAATGATATTTTAGCCCCAAAGCGTTCAAGTATTCATGCGCCTTTTATTTTTTTAATAGACGATGTTTTTAAAAGCAACGCTTGGTTAACATCAAGAATAAAGCTTTCATATGATGATCGAATTATATTCGTTTCAGCAAAAGAAGAACCTAAAACCACACAAGTAGACGACCTTGTAGAAGATATCATATTGAAATCTAAAGAACGTCCGTCTGGAATTATTGGTATTGGTGGCGGTAGCTTACTCGATTTATCGAAAGCTGTTGCTCTTTTAATAACCAATGAAGGGGAAGCACAGGATTATCAAGGATGGGATTTAATAAAAAACGCGGCCATATACCACGTTGGTATTCCAACAATTTCAGGAACAGGAGCCGAAGTATCTAGAACAGCAATACTTACAGGTCCAAAACTTAAATTAGGAATCAATAGTGATTTCACTCCATTCGATCAAGTTCTTTTAGATCCAGAACTTACAAAAGAAGTACCTAAACAGCAATGGTTTTATACAGGAATGGACTGTTATATTCATTGTGTAGAGTCTTTAAACGGGACGTATTTAAACGAATTCAGTAAAACTTACGGAGAGAAATCTTTCGATTTATGTAAAGAAATATTCTTAAACGGTAATTTATCAGTAGAGGAAACTCAAGATAAATTAATGATGGCTAGCTGGCATGGCGGTATGAGTATTGCTTATTCGCAAGTAGGTGTTGCTCATGCTATGAGCTACGGATTATCGTTTTTACTAGGTATAAAACATGGTATAGGGAATTGCTTAGTTTTCGATCATTTAGAAGAGTTTTATCCAGAAGGTGTTGTTCTTTTTAAGCAAATGAAAGAAAAGCACGGTATCGAACTACCAACAGGTGTTTGTGATAAGTTAACCGATGAGCAATTCGATATTATGATTGGTGTAGCATTAAGTTTAGAGCCACTTTGGGAAAATGCCGTGGGTAAAAACTGGAAGGATACCATAACACCAGAAAAATTAAAAGGAATTTATAAAAAAATATAATATGTATTGGCTTGCCAAAATTATATACTTTAAAATATTAGGCTGGCAAGTTGTTGGTAATACTAATTTTTCTAAAAACTCAGTAAAAAAAGCAATAATAATAGCAGCGCCACATACTAGCTGGCACGATTTTTATATTGGCGTTTTATTGCGTGCTGTTGCTAAGTTAAAAACCAATTTTGTTGGCAAAAAAGAGTTGTTTGTATTTCCTGTGGGTTGGTTTTTTAGAGCTTTAGGAGGTGCACCTATTAATCGCCAATCTAACGAGAATAAAGTAGATGCTATTGCTAAACTTTTTGACGAAAAGGAAGAGTTTAGAATGACTTTAGCTCCAGAAGGTACTCGTAAAAAAGTTACCGAATGGCGTACAGGATTTTATTATATAGCCAAAAAAGCTAATGTTCCAATAATTATGTTTACTCTGGATTTTGAAAATAAGCAAAATCGAATTTCAGAACCATTTTATACAACAGATGACACCGAGGCAGACTTTAAATTTATAAAGGATTTCTATAAAGGAGTAAAAGGGAAAGTGTCAGAATATTCATAAAAACAAATTTGGCACAGTATTTGGCATTAACATAGTAGTTGCAGTTAATGAAACATAAAGTAAACAATTGTTTGTCCCTAAAAAGAAACATATCTTCAACTAAAACCCCAAAAGCTATTTCTCTCAAGGTTATAGCTTTTTTTATTACTAATTTCTAGTAGAAAAAACTTTCAAATAAACATAATTTTGGGCGTTCCCGAAGGGTCGGGCTTTCCGCAGTCGCTTTTTTGTGTTGCATAGGTGCAACAACACAAAAAGAGCTTCAACAATGCTACAATCCCTAACGCGGGTAATCTTCAATTTATGTCACCAAGAAGATATTAATTACTTATTTGCTAATTAATCTCAAAAAAATAACTCAAAGAAAATATAGAATCTATTATATTTTTTTATCTTTAATAATTATGATAAAAGACACAAAAATTGCCGTTTTAATCGATGGCGACAACATACCATCTAGATATATTTCTGAAATGATGGAAGAAATAGCCAAATACGGCACACCAACAATAAAACGAATTTATGGCGATTGGACCAAACCGCATCTTTCCAAATGGAAAAATGTATTGCTCGAAAATGCTATAACACCAATCCAGCAGTACGGCTATACTACAGGTAAAAATGCTACAGATTCAGCGATGATTATCGATGCCATGGATATTCTATATTCCGAAAAGGTAAACGGTTTTTGCTTAGTATCATCAGATAGTGATTTTACAAAATTAGCAACCCGATTACGCGAAGCCGCTATGGTTGTTTACGGTATGGGAGAAAAGAAAACGCCAAACCCTTTTATTGTGGCTTGCGATAAATTTATCTATCTAGAAATCCTTGCAAAGGATAGCGACGAAGATGAAGACGCTAATAAGGATAAGAAAGGAGTGAAGCCTAAAAAAGAGAATTTATATAACATAACACCAAAAATTATTAAATTGTTAAAGAACTCTGTAGAAGATGCCGCAGACGATGATGGTTGGGCATTTTTAGGCGATGTAGGTTCTTTAATTCTTAAAAAGCAACCTAACTTCGATTCTCGAAATTTTGGTTTCCAGAAGTTAACACCGCTGTTTAAATCACTACCACAATTTGAAATGGAGCAACGCGACCAAACTAACGGACGTTTTAAATTGATATACGTGAAAAATAAATAATAAAAATCTATTTAGAGCTTATCTAAAATTTTATCCATTATCCAACTGGTATGAAGTGCTGTTTTTCCTGTAGAAGGATGTGTAGCTATTTCATTAAACAAAACCTGCTTCATATTTTCTACATGAGGTGTTTGTATGTGTTTAGGGTTTTCGATAAACAGGCTTTCATTTTTAGATTCGCTTTTTAGTACAATTGGGTTTTCATGAAATACAGAAAATTCAATTGTGCCTTTACTACCATAAATAGTAACATGGTCTAAGTGTTTACTACATCCAAAATTCCAAGTTCCTGAGCCTGTAATGCCACTTTTATGTAACCAAGATGCGGTAACTGCATCTTTAGCAGAATATAAATTTTGCTGATTTAAACTAAAACCTTTAGCATCTTCTATATCACCTAGCAAGAAGGTTAATAAATCTAATCCGTGACTCGCTAAATCATCAAAATAACCTGCTGGTGCAATTTTAGAATCTGTTCGCCAATTATCCTTTTTCAATAAATCGATTTGGTTTGCAGGTTTGCTTAAATGTGCCGTTATATGTCTAACATCGCCAATATAATTATGGACTAGCCATTCTTTAACCTTTAAAAACCGAGGTAAAGATCTACGGTAATAGGCTACAAACAAAGGAGTATCTTTTTCGCTAAAAGCGTTATAAATTCCTAAACTATCAGCATAACTTGGGCTTAATGGCTTTTCAATACAACATGGTTTTCCGGCGGCAGCTACTTTTAATGCATAAAGTTTATGGCTATCGGGTGGGGTTGCTATATAAACAGCATCAATGCTACTATCATTAATTAGTGCATCGGCATCTGTATATATTTTATTGATATTATGGCGTTGGGCGTAATCTTTCAACTTTTCAACATCACGACGCATCACGGCTTCAATATTAAAACCATCTGTAAGTTTGTAAGCAGGTCCGCTTTTAACTTCGGTTACATTACCACAACCAATTATTCCCCAGTTAATTGTTTTCATATAAAAAGTATAAAAAAAAAAGAGAACCGCTAAGTTCTCTTTTAGATATTAATCTGTAGTTTCTTCCATAGTGTGATATACGTTTTGTACATCATCATCTTCTTCAAGTTTTTCTAAAAGTTTTTCTACGTCGGCTGCTTCTTCTGCAGATAACGGTTTTGTTACTTGTGGAATACGTTCAAATCCTGAAGATAAAATTTCAATTTCACGAGATTCTAATTCTGCTTGGATAGCTCCAAAACTTTCAAAGGGTGCGTAAATTAAAATACCATCATCGTCGGCAAAAACTTCTTCGGCTCCAAAATCAATAAATTCTAGTTCTAATTCTTCAGGGTCTAATCCTTCAGCATCAATTCTAAAATTACAAGTATGATCGAACATGAATACTACCGACCCCGATGTGCCTAAACTACCATCGCATTTATTAAAAAAGCTACGTACATTAGCTACTGTTCGGGTATTATTATCGGTTGCTGTTTCTACTAATACGGCAATGCCATGCGGTGCATAACCTTCAAAAATGACTTCTTTATAATCGCCCTGACCTTTTTCACTCGCTTTTTTAATAGCACGCTCTACATTATCCTTTGGCATATTTACAGCCTTAGCATTTTGTATTACGGCACGCAAACGCGAATTGCTTGCAGGATCGGGACCACCTTCTTTTACAGCCATAACAATATCTTTACCAATACGTGTAAAGGCTTTGCTCATAGCAGACCAACGTTTCATTTTTCTTGCTTTTCTAAATTCAAAAGCTCTTCCCATAATTACATTCTTTTAGTTGTTGTGGCTTCAATTAATCTGGTTATTTGAGATAAATAGACCACTTTATTATTGTTACATTTCCGCGAAAGCGAAAACATATTTATTCATTTAATATCACAAAGTTAAAAACCTTAGGCAGAAATACAAATTATTCCTCGTCTTCAGGTACTACAATGCTATCTATTGCTTTTGCTAATTTAAAATCTTTTGCAGTAACACCATCTGAATCGTGCGTAGAAAGCGTGATATTTAGAACATTATACACATTACTCCAATCTGGATGATGGTTTAATGCTTCGCACTCAAAGGCAATACGGCTCATGGCACTAAAGCAATCTTTAAAATTATCGAATTCAAATTCGGCGTGAAGTGCGTTTTCATAATAGTCCCAATCTGGGTATTGAAGTAATCTTTTTTCTATATCGTCTTCCGAGAGTTTAAGCATCATTTATATCTTATTTTAAGAGACTAAATTAGTGTTTTATTTACTGATAAAGGGCTCATTTTTGTAATTCTGATAAAATATCTTGACTCACCAATTGTAAGTGTTTTGGTAATTTGTTGAATTTTGGTAAAACAGCAAGATAGCGCTCGTCGTTAGTCGTGAAAACTTGTTTGTATATTACTTTGTTTTCTAGTTGAAGTGTTTCAATAATTTCCTTTACAAAATCGTCATGATGTACTAAATCATTGCTTCCTAAATGAAAAACACCCGATTTATTTCTATTGATGATGTAATGAATTTGTTGTGTTAATTTATTAGAAGAAGTAACGTTCATAATTAAATTAGGGAATACCTCTATAGGTTCATTAAGATCTATAAGCTGAAGTATTTCGTCTATGCGAGGAGATTGTGGCCCAAAAACCATTGGTAATCTAATAATAGCTACTTTCTTTTTGGGTAGACGTAATAGCATATTTTCAATTTTAATTTTGAAATGCCCATAAATACTATTGCTTAAGGTTTTGTCTTGCTCGTAACTAGGGTATTTGCTATAGGCATCAAAAACGTTTGCTGACGATAAAAATATAAGTTTAGAATTTTCTATTAATAGATATTCTGCTATATGCCGATGCATCATAACTTGTTTAGAGAAATCGCCGCGAAGTGCCGAAATAATAATGGTTGGTTTTACAATCTCTAAAATTTCGTAAATATCATCTTCTTCATAGTTATATTGAAAAAATTGATGATTTTTTTCTAAAGTTTTGTTTGATGTATTGTAGGTACCATAGGTTCTAAAATAGGGGAAGAGCTCCCTGTAAATGGCGCTTCCTAAAAAACCACTTACTCCTAAAACTAGAATTCTATGTTTACTTTCTCGCTTTATCATACATCAAACATCTTAAGTCATTTGGTAAGTTGAAATTAACTTAGAAAATGGATAACTTTGTTTTAGTCGTAAAAGCCTCTAAAGCCAACATACCTAATTTGGAATTTCCTTTTTTATTAAGTCCTGGCGACCATGTTGCAATGGTGAAATTATCTGGTAAAAGCGCTACAATACCGCCGCCTACACCAGATTTACCTGGTAAACCAACCTCGAAAGCAAACTCTCCAGCTTCATCATAAAAACCACATGTAAGCATTACGGCATTTATACGTTTTGCCTGAGTTTCGGTAAGCCGAACTTTATCTAACATACATGTGCCTTTGTTTGCCAAAAATGAAAATGTTTTGGTGAGTTGGCTACACGTCATCTCTAGTGAACATTGTTGAAAATAGAAATCTAAAACATCGTTTACTGGATTGTCTAAATTTTTAAATGATTTTAGAAGATTTGCCGCCGCGTAATTTTTGAAACCTGTTCGCTTTTCGGAATCTGCAACTGCTTGGTTATATTCAATAGTTTTATCGTTAGTTAAATCGCGTACGTAATTTAAAAAATCCTGTTTCGGGTTTTCTAAATTTGAAAGTAGAATATCTGCAATTACGATGGCTCCTGAATTAATAAATGGGTTTCGAGGAATACCATTTTCAATTTCTAACAACGCTAATTGATTAAATGGGTGACCAGAAGGCTCTACATCCATGCGCTTCCATATGTTTTCGCCAATTAGTGACATAGCTTTAGAAAGTGCTAAAACTTTAGAAATACTTTGTATTGAAAAATGCTTATTAAAATCACCAACACCGTAACTTTTTCCGTCGGAAGTGCGTAGATGAATTCCGAAATTATCCTTACTAATATGGGCTAATTCCGGAATATAAGTTGCTACGGTTCCTTTATCGGCCGCTTGTATGGCATTTTGATGAATGCTTTCTAAAATAGCTTGAAAATCTGGCATAAATTATTTGTAAAACGGTAACTTAACTACTGTTGCAGGTATCGCTTTTTTTCTAATTTGAATATTTAACTTACTATTTACATCGGTAAAAATGGTTGATACATAACCTAAACCAATACCTTTTCCTAAACTTGGTGACATAGTTCCTGAAGTTACTACGCCTATCTTGTTTCCGTTGCCATCCACGATATCATAGCCATGACGAGGAATACCACGTTCATCCAATTCAAAAGCAATTAGTTTTCTTTGTGGTCCACGTTCTTTTTCAGCCTTTAAAGCCTCAGAATTTGTAAAATCTTTATTGAATTTTGTAATCCAACTTAAACCAGCCTCGATAGGAGAGGTAGTATCATCAATATCATTTCCGTAAAGGCAATACCCCATTTCTAAACGTAATGTGTCACGAGCGGCTAAACCAATAGGTTTTATACCGAAATTGGCACCAGCTTTAAAAACATTATCCCAAACTTGTTTTACTTCACTGTTTTTGCAATAGATTTCAAACCCGCCGCTACCTGTGTAACCTGTTGCAGATATAATTACGTTTTCTACACCTGCAAAATCTCCGACTACAAAATTGTAAAATTTAATAGCAGCTAAATCGTGACTTGTAATAGATTGCATAGCCTCAATAGCTTTTGGGCCTTGAATAGCTAATAAAGAATAGCCTTCGCTTAAATTTTTCATGTCTGCTCCAGCATCATTTTTAGACTGGATCCAATTCCAATCTTTTTCAATATTGCTAGCGTTTACTACTAAAAGGTAGGTTTCTTCTTTTATTTTATAGATAATTAAATCGTCAACAATACCACCATTATCATTTGGTAAACAGCTGTATTGCGCTTTTCCGATGGTTAATTTATTAGCATCATTACTCGATACTTTTTGAATTAAATCGAGAGCATGTTCACCTTCAATTAAAAATTCTCCCATGTGCGAAACATCAAAAACACCAACGCTAGTGCGCACCGTTTCGTGTTCAGCATTTACACCTTCATATTGCACAGGCATGTTATATCCTGCAAAAGGAACCATTTTTGCTCCAAGAGCCTTGTGAGTTTCTGTTAAAGCCGTATTTTTCATTGAGATAATTTTATATAATTAATAGAGATTTCTGATTTTTTGAGAAAACAAATGTATAGAAAAAATATAGATTTACTTTTTAAAGTCTTTAAGTTTTCGTTTTCTTTTGAATTGATATTATAGAGTTTGTTCTTTGTGAATAAACTCACAAAAGATAGCATAAAACACAAAATAAATGCAAAAATCTTACACATATCTTGCTTTTAATCGTTAAAAAGACTTCTTTTGTCTGTAATTAATTCTACATGGAGCAAAGTATACATACTCTTAAATTCTCAGATTTAAAACGTAAGACTTTTTTTAAGCTCGCGATGCGTATTTATTTTGCAGCACTTATTTTTACCACATATTATGCATTTATTAGTTTTTATAATGGTTTTACGGCTTCTGGAATTCTTACTTTATTTCCTTTTGTTGGTTTTGCTGTAAGTGTTTACCTTTTTATTGTTAAACGTAATTATTTAGTGGGGCCTTATATTGTTTATATTCTTTTAGGAATAGCAACTTTAGGATTATCATATTTAGAAGGTTTAATGTCTGGTTATTATTGGTTTCAATTGGCTTTAATTTTTTCTTTGCCATATGTTATTCGTAGAGAAATCTATTTTCAGAAACACACTAATATTCTTTATTTTATAGTTATTATATTTTTAATTACGTCTTTTTTAATCTCTCCTATGTATTCTGAGTATTATAAAGAATTAACTAAAGAAGATATACATTATAGATTCATTTTAAATTCATTGGTAAATTTTGTGCTCATTATGGTATTTTCATTACAAGCACTTAGTCGTAGTAAATATTTTATAAAAAAAATATATAGCGATAAAGAATTTGCTGAAACTGAAAAGGATAGAAGGACAAAAGTTTTGTCTAATCTAGGACATGAATTACGTACACAAATTAACAGTATTAATGGGGTCACACAATTAATTCTTGGTAGGGAGATAGATGAAGTACCAAACAAAAAGTATTTTGAAATATTAGATTATTGCAATAATAATATGTTGCTATTAGTAAATGACATGTTAGATATTCATAAAATTGAATCGGGCCGTTTTGAATTGTTTAACGAGCCAAAAGTACTTTACGATTTTTTAACTAAAATTACAATTCCCTTTATTGGTAAGGCAGAAGAGAAGAATTTAGAACTTAGCTCTTTTATTGATTCTAAATTGAAAGGTGTAGTAGTTAATATCGATGAAAAGCGTTTTGCTCAAGTTATATATAATTTAATATCTAATGCTATAAAATTTACAGAGCAAGGAAGAATTACCTTTTCTGCAGAAGTAATTGACCTAGATAAAGAGCGTGCGGTAGTTTTATTTAATGTTCATGACACTGGAATAGGGATTGCTCCTAAAAATTTAAAGAAAGTATTTGATAGTTTCCACCAAATTCAAAATGAAAATAATCCAGTTTATGGTGGGACAGGGTTGGGTTTAGCTATTTCTCAATCGATAATAGCGGCAATGGATTCTGAAATAAAAATAGAAAGCAGATTGAATGAAGGGACTCGTTTTCAGTTTCCTTTAAAATTAAAACGTGTTGCATCAATACCAAATAAATTTAAAAATAAAGAAACTTTCAATGATAATTTTTCATTGAACTCTAATATATTGTTGGTAGAAGATAATATGGTAAGCATGATGTATGCTAAAAAGCTATTGGAAAAACATGTTAATAAAGTTTATGAAGGTACAAATGGACTAGAGGCTATAGATCAAATAAAAGCTCATAATGATATTGATTTAGTGCTTTTAGATTTAGAAATGCCTAAAATGAATGGTTTTAAAGCCATTGAGCATATTAAAATAGCAAGACCAGACGTTATAGTTATTGCATTTACTGCAAATATACCTAGTACTGAAATTATTGATAAATTGGATAATTTAGGGTTTGATGATATACTCTCGAAACCTTTTAATAAGCAAGAACTTTTTTCTATTTTGAAACAATATACTCCAGAAGTGATAGCTTAGAATTATATTGGTAACTATTTTATTTTTTAATAAAGAGTAAATATCGCTACTTCTGTTTGAAGTAAAAAAAGCGATTTTATAGCTTGAAATTAATAAGCTTATAAAACCGCAGTCTTTATATTAAATTTGTAATGAATTACTTAAGTAAGAAGCTTTTCAAATCGTTATAAGTTGAAATTTTTACTGCTACTTTTTCTCCACCCATAACAGCTTGTATTTGCTCAGGCAAAGGTTGTTTTTCTTTAATAACTTCTTCCACCACATCTAGAAATTTAGTTGGATGAGCCGTTTCTAAAAACACACAATGCGCATTAGGATTTTCTTTTAAATAAGCTTTAGAACCTAAATATCCAACAGCACCATGTGGATCTGCGACATACTTACAATCGTTAAAGATTTCTAGCATCGCTTCACGTGTTTCTTTATCAGAAAAACTGTAAGATGATAAGTTTTCTTTTAAGCCTTCAAAGTTGTTTTTATAAATTTCTTGAATTCTTATAAAGTTACTAGGCGCTCCAACATCCATAGCATTACTAATAGTTTGCACAGATGGTTTTGGCTCGTATTTTTTAGAATCTAAATAACGTGTTACCACATTATTTTCGTTATTAGAAGCTATGAAATGCTTAATAGGTAAACCTAATTGCTGAGCCATCATTCCAGCACAAACGTTTCCAAAATTTCCACTTGGAACGGAAAACACAATGTTTTCATGTTTGTTATGAAGTTGTTTATAAGCAAAGATGAAGTAAAATAACTGTGGCAACCAACGAGCTACATTAATAGAATTAGCAGATGTTAATTGCATTTTACTCGTTAGTGTTTCATCTAAAAAAGCAGTTTTTACCATGGCTTGGCAATCATCAAAAGTACCGTTTACTTCTAGTGCTTTTATGTTATGTCCAAGTGTAGTAAGTTGCATTTCTTGAATGTCACTCACTTTACCACTAGGATAAAGAATAACTACATTTACACCCTTAACACCTAAAAAACCATTAGCAACAGCTCCTCCGGTATCTCCAGAAGTTGCTACTAATACAGTTACTTCATTTGTGTTGTTTTGGTTAAAATAGCCTAAACAACGCGCCATAAAGCGTGCACCAACATCTTTAAATGCCATAGTTGGTCCATGAAACAATTCCAAGGTAGAAATATGCTCATTAATTTGCACTACAGGAAAATCGAAAGACAAAGTTTCTTCAACGATCGTTTTTAAAACAGCTTCTGGAATTTCTGGTGAAACAAATTGTTTTATAGCTTCAAAAGCAATTTCGGTATGCGATAAACTATCAATATTATCGAAAAACGATTTTGGTAAAGGTGTAATGCTTTCTGGAAAGTATAAACCTTTATCTGGTGCCAATCCTTTTATAACAGCATCTTTAAAAGAGGTGTTTGGTGCTTGTTTGTTTAATGAGTAGTAGTTCATGATGTATGAAAACCTGTAAATACAGGAAACTATTTATTATTAATTCGTAATTGTTATATATGATTTCTTATAATGTCGAAATGCCGACCTAAATCAAAATCTAAACTATTTTAACGCCTTCTGTATTAATTTTAGAAACATGAATATCAAATTCAATTCCTGTTTCTGCATATACTTTATTAATGGCTTCTTTTACTTTGTTAGCCGTTTCTACCCCTTTACTTAATGAGAAAATTGAAGGTCCAGAACCCGAAATACCACAACCTAAAGATCCCGCTTCTAATGATGCTTTTTTTACTTCATTGTAATGTGGGATTAATTTACTTCTATGGGGTTCTACAATTACATCTTGCAGTGAATTTTGAATTAAATCGTAATCACTAGTATGCAATGCGTGAACCAAACTACCCACATTAGCCCATTGTGTAATGGCATCTGCAAGTGCAACTTCTTTTGGAAGTACAGCACGAGATTCAGATGTTTTTATTTCTATCTGTGGATGAATAATAGTAGCGTATAAATCTGTTGGCGATGGGATTTCTAAAATACGAACGGGATTTATACTTTTAACTAAAGTAAATCCACCAAAAAGAGCAGGAGCTAGGTTATCTGCATGTTCACATTTGCTAGCAATGGCTTCACCTTTTATGGCGAATTCAGTCAGTTGTGTTTTATTAAACGGACGCCCTAAAAGTTCATTCATTCCAAAAACACTACCAACGGCGCTTGCTGCACTACTTCCAATACCACTGCCTGGTTTTATATTTTTATAGATTTCAATTTCAAAACCAAAATCTACATCAATAGCATTATACATCGCTAATGCCGAAACACCTGCCACATTTAATTCAGATTCATATGGCAAATCGAAACCTATAATTTTGGTAATATAAATTCCTTTTTTATCGGTTTTTCTAATCACCATATCGTCGCCAACACTATCTAAGCAAAACCCTAAAACGTCGAATCCGCACGATACATTGGCAACGGTTGCCGGTGAAAAAATTTTTATTTCGTTCATCAATTATTAATTTTTTTATTTCCTTCTTCAAGAAAATCTAAATTTAATTAATTTGAGTTTTAATCATTTCCTATTCTAATAATATCGGCAAATAAACCAGATGCTGTAACATCGGCACCAGCTCCGGCACCTTTAATTATCATAGGTTGTTTTGGGTAGCGTTGTGTGTAAAACATCACAATATTGTCGCTGCCTTCTAAATTATAAAAAGGGTGCCCTTCTGGAATTTCTTGTAAGCCTACACTGGCTTTTCCATCATTAAACTGCGCTACATATTTTAACTGACAGTTGTTCGCTTTCGCGGAAGCATATAAACTTTGGTAATGCGCTTCGTCTTCAACTAAAGTTTGATAGAAATCATCAACAGTATCACTTTTTAATCCTGCTTCCGATAGGAAAGGTGCGTTTTTAATATCTTCTAAATTCATTTCAACACCACTCTCTCGGGCAAGAATTAAAATTTTTCTAGCAACATCTACGCCACTTAAGTCTATTCTTGGATCTGGCTCAGTATATCCTTCAGCTCCAGCTTGTTTTACAACATCATAAAATTTTGTTTTATCTGTAAAATTATTAAAAACAAAGTTTAAACTTCCCGATAAAACGGCTTGAATAGAATTTACTTTATCTCCAGAAGCCATTAAATTATTAAGTGTATCTATTATAGGTAAACCTGCACCAACATTGGTTTCAAATAAATACGGTGCATTATATTTTAAAGATAATTCTTTTAATAATTTATAGTTTTTAAAATCACTAGAACAGGCAATTTTATTGCACGCTACTACACCTATACTTTGGCGTAAGTACTTAGCATATAAGTCTGCAACATCTGCATTAGCCGTAACGTCTACAAAAATACTATTCCGTAAATTTAATGCTTTTGTGTTTTCAAAGAAACCTTGTAAAGTTGCTTTTTCACCATCTTCTAATTGGTCTTTCCAGTTTTTTAAATCGATACCATCTTCATTAAAAATCATTTTTCTAGAATTAGATAATCCAGCAACACGAAGATTAATTTTAAGGTTATCTTTTAAATATTTTTTTTGTTGTTTTATTTGCTCAACTAAGCGCTCACCAACATTTCCAACGCCAGTAATAAATACATTTAGCTGTTTTGTTTTAGATTCAAAAAACTGTTCGTGTAATGTATTCAAGGCTTTTTTAACATCACTTTCTGCAATTACAGCAGAGATATTTTTTTCCGAAGCTCCTTGAGCAATAGCACGAATGTTAATATTATTCTTTCCTAAAGTACTAAACATTTTTCCGCTAATACCTTGGTGGTTTTTCATGTTATCACCAACAAGAGCAATAATAGAAAGTCCAGTTTCAACTATAATCGGATCAATTTTTTGTAAAGCAATTTCATTCTCAAAAGCAGTATCAATAGCTATTTGAGCAACTTCGGCTTCCTTGTCATCAATACCTAAACAGATAGAATGCTCAGAAGATGCTTGAGTAATCATGATGATATTAATTTTTTCCTGTGAAAGCGTTTCAAACAAACGTCTAGAAAAACCTGGGATACCAACCATTCCACTACCTTGTAAAGTTAATAAAGCAATATTACTAATATTGCTAATTCCTTTAACAGGAGTCATTTCTTGAGTATTCTCATTAGAAATTACAGTACCTACATCATTAGGTGCCATAGTATTTTTTATATGAATAGGAATTCCTAAACTCAAAACCGGTTGTACCGTTGGTGGGTATAATACTTTGGCTCCAAAATGCGATAATTCCATCGCCTCTTGATAGGATATTTTAGAAATAGGGTAGGCTTGTTTTACCATTCTTGGGTTGGTAGTATACATGCCACTAACATCTGTCCAAATTTCTAATTGATCTACTTTTAATGCTGCAGCAACAATAGCAGCTGTAAAATCTGATCCTCCACGACCAAGTGTAGTTTGTTCTCCTAGTTTAGATTTTGAAACAAAACCAGGTAAAATTGTAATATTTTGAGATGCCGATTTAAAGTAGTCTTGAATATTAGCATTGGTTACTTTAAAATCAACTTCTGCTTTTGTGAAGTTAGAGTTAGTAACAACAAGCTCTTGAGAATTTTTTCTATCCGCCGATAACCCACGATTTTTCATCGTTTCAGCAATAATAAAAGAAGATAGTTTTTCACCAAAACTTACTAATTTATCCGATGTTTTTGGAGATAATTCATTTATTAAGTAAATACCGCTAAGTAAATCTTCTAATTCTTGAAATTCATTATCAACCACTTGCGTAATTTTTTCACCATTGCCTAAATTCAATTCATTTATAATATTGAAATGAATATCCTTTATCAAATTTAGCGTGTCTTTATAGCGAATATCTTTGTTTTGAGCTTGTTTACCAGTTAATAGTAATTTATCTGTAATACCACCAACAGCAGAAACTACACAAACTACAGCATCTGTTTTGCCATAATTTTCTAAAATATCGATAACTTTATTTATGTTTTTTGAAGAACCTACAGAAGTTCCTCCAAATTTTAAAACTTTCATGTTTTAATGAATTGAAAAATTAAAAAAAAATATTGTGATTATGCGATTTTTAAAATCGCAAATATTGTCCGAAGAATATATAATTAGTAACCCCAAAGGGTTGTAATGTTTGTAGTTGTAGCCAAAATAATAGCCGTTCCTTTTGTAGAAAAAGAAATAGTAGCGTTTGTATTTTGGTTGAAATGATTCATTATTGTTATATAATACACTTCAAAAGTATTACTTTTAGCCTTATAAAAAAACTAAAATAAATTTTTTATAGAATTCTTATATAGATTGAGTTTTCATAGAAAAAAAACGACAAACTTTAATAAGAATTGAAAATTCAATAATAAAAAGATTAATGAAAATATTTTCAAAAGAACAAATTTACGAAGGCGATAAAATTACTGCGGAAAAACAAGAAATCTCGTCAACAGATTTAATGGAACGAGCGGGAAGTCAGATTTTTAATTGGATCGATTTACGCATGCAAGGTGCACAAGTACCAATACATGTTTTTTGCGGTATAGGAAACAATGGTGGCGATGGATTAGTATTGGCAAGACATTTGATACTTGCTGGTTATAATGTAAATACCTTTGTAGTGAATTGTAGTGATAAACGATCTAAAGATTTTTTAATTAATTACGATCGCGTTAAAAATGTTACCAAAAATTGGCCTACACTCTTAAGTTGCACTGAAGATTTTCCTGAAATAAAGGCAGAAGACATTATTGTTGATTGTGTTTTTGGAATAGGATTAAACAGGCCTGTTGATGAATGGGTTAAGAATTTATTTATTCACTTTAGAGCTTCGAAAGCATTTACATTATCTGTCGATATTCCTTCTGGATTATACACAGATAAAGCCATCACAGATGAAGATGCTGTTGTTTATGCAGGTTATACCCTTAGTTTTGCTTCGCCTAAATTGGTGTTCTTTTTACCGGAAACAGCTAAGTTTACAGTACAATGGGAAGTTTTAGATATTGGTTTAGATCCAGAGTTTTTATCTGCAACACAAACCGATGTTCAGTTAATTGGTAAAAATGAAATATTACCTAATTACATTCCGCGAGATAAATATTCACATAAAGGTCAATTTGGACATGCATTAATTATTGGTGGAAGTTACGGCAAAATAGGAGCGGTAACTTTAGCGAGTCGTTCAGCACTTTCAGCAGGGTCAGGATTAGTTACTGCTTATATTCCTAAATGTGGATATACCATTTTGCAGACCGCATTGCCAGAAGCGATGGTTTTAACCGATGTTGATGATGAAAACATAACCAACATTAACTTTACCATTAAACCTACAGTTATTGGTATAGGAATTGGTATTGGTACCGATTCTAAGACGAAAAAAGCATTTAAAGTCTTTTTGAAAGCAAATAAAACGCCTTTAGTTGTAGATGCCGATGCGATTAATATTTTGGCTAAAAGGAAAAGTTTACTAAAATTATTACCTCCAGAAAGTATTTTAACGCCACATCCAAAAGAGTTAAAACGATTAATTGGACCATGGGAAAATGATTTTGATAAGTTAGAAAAGGTAAAAGCATTTTCTAATTTATACAAGGTAATTGTTGTAATAAAAGGAGCAAATACTATAACGGTATTCGATGATACACTGTATGTGAATACTACAGGGAACCCTGGATTATCTACCGCAGGAAGTGGCGATGTTTTAACGGGTATTATTACTGGATTAATCGCTCAAAGTTACCATCCTGTAGTTGCATCAATTTTTGGTGTTTATTTACATGGAAAATCTGCCGATATTGCTGTTGAAAACTATGGCTATCAGAGTTTAATTGCTAGCCACGTTATAGATTATTTAGGCGAAGCGTTTATAGATCTATTTACGCAGCCTGAGCAACCTGAACAAGTTGAAGCAGAGCAACCAAAACCTTAAATTAATTTCAATAGTATAAAAAATAGTGCCCATTACAACAATTGTTATAATGGGCATTATTTATGTTTTTTTTGAAAATAGGTATACCTATAGCAAATTTTTAAATATTCAATGAATTAAACAAGGTAATCAACCTAGAATCCGAAGGTCTAGGAGCGTTTGTTTCTACAATGTTTCCTTCTGGATCAATTAATATAAACCTTGGAATACCTTTAATTTGATAATCCTTAACAAAATTTGAATCCCAATTATTATCCGCAAATAATTGTACACCTTTTAAGTCTTTATCTGTTACTGTTTTTTTCCATTTGTTAAAGTCTGATGCTTTATCAATTGAAATACTTACAAATTCTATGTTTTTACCGTGATATTGCTCTTCAACTTTTTTCAAAGAAGGAATTTCTTTAACACAAGGGCCACACCATGTTGCCCAAACATCGATATAAACAAATTTACCTTTTAGATCATCTAAAGAGGTTGTTCCTCCTTCGTGATTTTTATAATCGATAAATTTTGGAGAAGCATTTCCCGCAACTAAGCCGGCTATCCTTTTGTATTTTTTATCTATTATTTCGTTGTTTTCTTCATTTGTAGAATTTTCAGAATACAATGTGTAGAGTATTTTTGCATTCGAACTTGATTCTAAAAATTTATTAGTGAAATCGAATAAAAGTTTATTCTTTATAGTTTCATTTTCTATAGCGCTTACGGTCTCTATAAAAGCAACATCGTTTGCAATAACATCTTGTTTTGCCTTTTTTTCAGATTTATCAGTGTAATGTAATGCAACAATGTCTTTATAACTATTAGAAAAGTTAAAATCATTTTCATTATTATAATCTAGATCATTCATTTCATTTAGAAAATCTTCCGAAACCTTAAAATCTTGTTCTTTTGTAAAGTAAATATGTGCACGCTCGTAACGTAAAAGCCAATTGTAATAGTCGTAATTAATATTGCGTTTTTCATTAGAAACATAATCAGCAGGAATTCCTTCTGTATTTACTAATTCGAGTTCTTGATCTTTTATTATTCTCTGCAATAGAGCTTTGTAATCAGCTTCATTTTTTGAAAACGTTTCATTCGGGCTACCTAAATGTTTTGCGAATATCTGTTTTTTACCGAACAAATAATTACTTATTTCCGAACCTTTTCCAGAAATTTTAACGGTATTAAAAATATCTTTTGCATCGTAATTAATATTTATGCTATCACCTGGTTTTACATTTAATTGTAAAGGTTGTCTATCAATATATAGCGAGTAATTTGCATTATCAGTAGTTAACGTATCAATAAAATGCCCGTCGCTAGAAATGTTTATGCTATGCTTAGAATTAAAACTATCACCAGAAACTATGGTAAGCGCGCTTGCTGTATTATTAGAAATTTCACCGGTAATAATGGCGTAATCTCGGTTAGTGTTTTTATTACACGCCGTTATCGCTAAAGCAAGTAGGAGGTAAGTTCCTTTATTCATTTTTCTTTTAAGATTTTATAATTTATGAGTTAACGTTTCATACGTTACAATTTCTGGAATAATATTTAATGCAAACAATTCTTTTTGCACATGGTTTAGTGTTTCTTTATCTATTAGTTCTTGAGACCATTCGGTAATACTTAACCATTCTTGAACATCTTCTAATTGCTGTTCATAACGATTTGCAATGGTTTTATCAATACTAGGAATCTCTTTAAATTCTTCGGTAGTATTGTTAATTATTTTAAGTATTGTTTTTAATTCAGCTTCATTGTTTTTAATAAAATCTTCGCGAACTGCAATAACAAAGCAAGGCCATGGCGACGGACAATTATCTATACGTCTAAAAACACCACTATCAACCAATGGCTTTGTGGTAAATTTTTCCCATAAAAAATAATCACCTTTTCCTTTAGTTAAACCTTCTACAGCGCCATCAAGATTTTTTATAACTTCAAAATCAAGATCTTTTTCTAAATCCCAATTATTATTTTGGGCATTTATATATGCCATTAAATGAGATCCAGAACCATAACGACTAATAGCAGCTTTTGTTCCTTTTAAATCTTCTACCGTTTTATATGTTGAATTTTGAGCTACATGAACGCCCCAATTTAAAGGTGTTTGTACAAATGTTTGTACAATTTTACTTGGGTTTCCCGCAATAATATCTTTTACAATACCTTCGGTAAGTATAACGGCAATATCGATATCACCATCTCTTAAAGCCTTACACATGGCTCCAGTACCTCCATAATAATCATGCCAACGCAAATTGATGTTTTCGTCTTTGTATTCACCATTTTTAAGGGTTAAATACCAGGCTAAATTAAAATGCTCTGGCACACCGCCTATATTTACTTTTTTCATGTTTATGAATTACTATTCAACAATCTTATTAAGTGAAAATTGAATTAAATTGTTAATTACTTGTTTAGGATCTTTACTGAAAGTACCATTTGCACGATTGGCAATAATGGCGTTTAGTGAAACCGCACGATGGCCTAATAGTTTAGATAAACCATATATAGCCGATGTTTCCATTTCTAGATTTGTAAAACGGTAATCTTTAAATTTGAAAGAATCTATTTTTTTGTTTAAGCCTGAGTCTTGAAGCTCTAAACGAAGTACGCGACCCTGTGGACCATAAAAACCGTTTGCCGTAACTGTTATGCCTTTAAAAACTTTTTGATTTGCATCTTGAAATTTCTCTGCTAAACTATTACTATTTTCTACAATAATTGGTCTTGCTTTATTCTTACTCCAATCACTTTGCTCAATAAAAGCATCTTCAATTTCCGGATGCGAAATACTTTCTGTTTTATATGAATGCAGCGTGCCATTAATATCCAAACCATGAGAACTCAACACAATTGAATCTACAGGAATATCGCTTTGTAAAGATCCAGAAGTACCAACCCTTATAATATCAAGACTTACTAGTTCTTTATTAACTTCTCTGGTTTCAAGATTTATGTTTACAAGAGCATCCAATTCATTTAGAACAATATCTATATTATCAGGACCAATTCCTGTTGAAATTACTGATAAACGTTTGCCTTTATAAAGACCTGTTTGGGTTTTAAACTCACGCTTATGCGTTGTAAATTCTATAGAATCGAAGTGTTGTGTTATTTTAGAAACACGATCGGGATCACCAACAAGTATAATAGTTCTTGCTATGTTTTCTGGTTTCAGATTTAGATGATAAACGCTACCATCAGGATTTAATATAAGTTCAGATTCTTTAATTGGCATCTATACGGTTTTTATTAGTTTGTTTAATTTTTTATCAAACTCAAAATCATGCTTTTTAATACCACCATAAATCATTTGATTATTTAGTTCGGCAGAAAAATTATGTTTGCCCAAAAGCGCTTCATGACCTTTTGTATTTAATGTAAGACTATTTTCTTCTTCCGTAAAGAAAATATTTAATTTTTCTATAATCCTGGTTAGTTGAAGTTCTGCATATCCATAATATCCTTGATAGTTTAAGGCATAACCTAATAAATGATGTTTGGATTTTATGGTGTTATTATTTACAATTAATAATATATTGCGCTCTAAAATATTAAGGCCATCTACGGAATCAGGAAAGCGCTCTAAATGCGCTTTTAAACAATTACTTAAATAGGCGAAATTAGAGGGTTTTACTATATAAGGTTTTAATAAATTATGATCTTTACCACAATAAATTCCCCAAACGCTAGTAACAAAATCGATGTCCTCAGGTTTTAAAAGCACTTTGTTTTCATAATGACTTAAAAACTGTTCTTTACTTATCTCTGCTAAGTTTTGTAGATTTTTACTGCCTTTAATACGTCCGCTACAAACTAAATATATGGGGAGTTTAATTTTTTCTTGATGTAAAAGATTAATTGCAGTTATCATGTTAATATGGCAAAATAGATCGTACCCAAACCATAAAACAATATGGGAATACTTGTCATTGGCATCATTAAGCTTTTTTATTTCAGTATTAACCTTCTTTAAGTCTAAATCAATATCGTAAAAATCGTTAAAAAATTTAGATCTTAGATCTATAAATTCTTGATTTCTTATTTGCTCTACAGTTGGCCCTTCGCAAAACATTTCTTGTAATGTAAAACGTTCACCCTCTATTTTTAATTCATTTAACCTAGAAGTTACTCGACCTCCATTGGTGATATGTAATATTTTTTTGCTCATAAGTTATCCTCCAACGCGTTTTACATTAAATCCTTTTTCTTTTAACATAGCCATAATTTTATCTCTGTAATCGCCTTGAATAATTATTTTATCGTCCTTAAAACTTCCACCAACACTAAGTTTTGTTTTAATTTCTTTAGCTAAAATTTTAAAATCTTCTGTAGCTCCAGTATAGCCTTCTAAAATGGTTATTGGCTTACCTTTTCGCTTTTCGTATTTGCAAAGAATAGGATCATCTTGCATCCAAATATCAGAAGTTTTCTGCTCACTTTCGGGAGTTTCTTCTTCAATATGTTCTGGAAAGAGGTTTTTTAATTGGTCTTGTAAATCCATATTTTATTTTTGGGTGGCAGTATAAGTCGCATTCATTTGTTTTTCAACTAAAAACTACAACTAAGGTCTTTTACTTTTTCTTCAGTCCTAATTCAATTAAGCGTTCGTTTAAAAATTCTCCGGCTGTAATATCATCAAATTGTTTAGGATTGTTTTTATCTATGCAACCTTCTAAAACATCTAATTTCATGGCACTTACAGGGTGCATAAAAAACGGAATAGAATAACGTGATGTACCCCAAAGTTCTTTTGGAGGGTTTACAACACGGTGTATTGTTGATTTTAATTTATTATTTGTGTGTCGCGATAGCATATCACCAACATTAATCATTAATTCATCATCTTCTGCAATGGCATCAATCCATTCACCTTCGTGATTTTGTACTTGTAAACCGCGACCTTGTGCTCCCATTAACAGTGTGATTAAATTAATGTCACCATGTGCAGCGGCACGAACAGCTTCTTTAGGCTCTTCATTAATTGGAGGATAATGTATTGGGCGTAAAATAGAATTTCCGTTGTGTATATAATCATCAAAATAAGTCTCTTCTAGGTTAAGGTGTAAAGCTAATGCACGTAGCACATATTTAGCCGTTTTCTCTAACATTCTATAGGTTTCTTCGCCTATCTTATTAAAATTAGGCAGCTCTTTAACGGTAACGTTTTCTGGATATTCAGCTTTGAGCTCGTCATTATCATCTACATATTGTCCAAAATGCCAAAATTCTTTTAAATCACCTTCTTTTTTACCTTTAGCACTTTCTTTTCCAAAAGAAACATAACCACGTTGACCACCAATTCCAGGGATTTCGTATTTCCGTTTAGTTTCAGTTGGTAACTCAAAAAAGTTCTTTACTTCTTGATATAAATTTTCGACTAGAGCATCATTTAGAAAGTGACCTTTCAATGCTACAAATCCAATCTCTTCATATGCTTTACCAATGGCATCAACAAATTGTTGTTTTTTGGTGCTATCGCCCGAAGTAAAATCTTTTAAATTAACGCTAGGTATAATATTCATTATTAAGTAATTTTAATCTATGTAATACAAATGTACAAAAACATTGGGGAGTTTTGTAATCTCTATTTCATATTCATAATTTGGCTAATTAGACTATATTTGATAGACTAAACGGATTCTTTTATGACTTCTAGCCACATCAATTATCAAGAACACAATCTGGATCATTCTCTTTTGCTAGCATTATATAAAAACATGCTGAAAACTAGACTTATAGAAGAGAAGATGCTCGTTTTATTACGCCAAGGTAAAATTAGTAAATGGTTTTCGGGTATTGGCCAAGAAGCCATATCGGTAGGTGTAACAATGGCATTAAAGCCAAATGAATATATACTACCAATGCACCGAAACTTAGGGGTTTTTACTACGAGGAATATTCCGTTAAGGCGTTTATTTGCGCAATGGCAAGGCAAATTATCTGGTTTTACTAAAGGTCGAGACCGCTCTTTTCATTTTGGCACACAGGAGTATAAAATAATTGGAATGATTTCGCATTTAGGTCCGCAATTAGGTGTTGCCGATGGTATTGCATTAGCTTCTAAACTAAAAGATAAAAAAGAAGTTACAGTTGTTTTTACTGGTGAAGGTGGTACAAGCGAAGGTGATTTTCATGAAGCTTTAAATGTGGCCTCCGTTTGGCAGTTACCCGTTTTATTTTGTGTTGAAAATAACGGGTATGGTTTATCTACGCCAACAAATGAACAATATAATTGTGTTAATATTGCCGATCGCGGACAAGGTTATGGCATAGAATCGCATATTATTGATGGGAATAATATAGTTGAAGTTTATACTAAAGTGAATGAAATTGCTGAAAGCGTTCGGAATAATCCTCGACCTATTTTAATAGAATTTAAAACCTTTAGAGTACGCGGTCATGAAGAGGCAAGTGGTACTAAATATGTTCCTAATAAACTTCTAGAATCTTGGTCGAAAAAAGACCCTATCCATAATTTTGAATCGTTTTTAAAAGAAAATAATATTTTAGATGAAGAAGAAAACAAACGATTAAAAGATGAAATTTTAAATGAAATTAATGAACATTTAGATATTGCTTTTAATGAAGATAAAATTATTCCAAGTGTAGATAATGAAATAAATGATGTTTTTCAAATAGTTAAAAATGAGTCAATTAAATCAAGTGGTAATTCAAAAGAAATTCGTTTTATCGATGCTATTTCCGATGGTTTAAAACAAAGTATGCAGCGTTATGGGGATTTGGTTATTATGGGGCAAGATATAGCAGAATACGGTGGCGCATTTAAAATAACTCAAGGTTTTATTGAAGCCTTTGGAAAAGATAGAATAAGGAATACACCCATTTGCGAATCTGCTATAATTGAAACGGCTTATGGATTATCGATTGCAGGAATTAAAAGTATTGTTGAAATGCAATTTGCAGATTTTGTGAGTTCAGGCTTTAACCCTGTGGTAAACTTATTGGCTAAATCTTACTATCGATGGAATCAAAATGCCGATGTGGTTATTAGAATGCCATGTGGCGGAGATGTTGGTGCAGGACCATTCCATTCGCAAACTAACGAGGCTTGGTTTACAAAAACTCCAGGTTTAAAAGTGGTATATCCAGCTTTTCCTTTTGATGCTAAAGGTTTATTAACTTCTGCTATTAACGATCCCAATCCGGTGCTGTTTTACGAGCATAAAGGCTTGTATAGAAGTCTTCGGCAAGAAGTTCCTGTAGATTATTATACGCTCCCATTAGGAGAAGCTGCATTAATAAAAACCGGTACCGAAATTACAATTGTTAGTTATGGAGCTGCTGTACATTGGGCTTTAGAAACTTTAAATAACAATCCCAATATTTCAGCAGATGTGATAGATTTAAGAACACTACAGCCCTTAGATTTAGAAACTATTTTTAATTCAGTAAAAAAGACAGGAAAAGTAATTATTCTTCAAGAAGACTCCTTATTTGGTGGGATTGCTAGTGATATTTCAGCAGAAATTATGGAACATTGTTTTGAGAGTTTAGATGCTCCAGTAAAACGAGTGGCTAGTATGGACACACCCATTCCATTTATAAAAGATTTAGAAGATCAATATTTGCCTAAAAATAGATTTGAAGAGGCGTTAATTACGTTATTAAATTATTAATAAAATAATATTGAGTTATTCTGTTGCCGCAAAATAACTCAATATCTAACTTGTTTTAATTCTATTTGGTTTCAGCTTCCGATAGAATAAACGGGTAAGCATTTTTTACTTTCTGTAAATCTGCTTTGGATAGATTATCAACCGACTTTTTTAGAACATTGGCAGCATAATTACTCCTTAATTCATAATAAGCTTTCGATAATTCATTTTGAACAGCCACAAATTGCTTGTAAGTAGTTTGTTTTCCGTTTTGAAGAGAAACTACGGCATCTTTCGGGTTATCAGAAGCATTTGGGAATTTATTACCGTTGCAATACAAACAAGTAGCGTCTCCATTATTATCCAAAAAGACTTTTGTAGCCTCTTTTAAATTGGCTAGAGCTACTTTTTCATTTTCAACCATAATTTCATCGTTATTATTAATAACAATGCGTAAAATGTTGCGCTCATGTTTTAAGCTTTCACAATCTCCAGTTGGGCACTCGGCTGGCAAAACGCGATTAATTCCTGCATCGGAGGAAATAGTTGCTGTTACTAAAAAGAAAATAAGTAGTAAAAATGCAATGTCGGCCATAGAACCCGCATTAACTTCTGGTACTTCTTTTGAATGTCTCATAAATGTTAAAATTTAAATGTTAATATGAAATCAAGACACACAAAAACGATACCATAAAAAGAAGATAATTGCTGAAAAACAAGATTGCACTAGTTGTTCGAATAAACAGTATGGAAGTTTAAAGTGTTTTAAATCAGATTCTAACGAGAGTTTCTTGTTGAAAATGGGCTTTTTTATCTTTAAAGTTATTTAAAAATTCATCTTTTTTAAAAGGGAACTACTGGTTACCATATTAATGTTAAAATTATTGTATTGCCTGCTGTTAATGGGGTCTTAGAGATATTATAACGCTGTTTAGTTTTACAGTAAATAGAACATAAATCAATTAAAAAAAATAATGTAATAGCGTTTCTAGACATCAATTATTATTCCCAGTATACCGTTCTTTAAATTACCGTATTAAAATAATTATTTAATCCATAATTCTATTAAAATATAATTTAACCCCTTCTCAAATGGAAAAAATTAATGGACTGAAACGATTTAAGCTTAAATGTTCTCACCTTAACTTATATTTTTTTCTAAATTTGTATAAGTAATTTCGCAAATCAATATTATGAAAAAACACTTTCTTTTACTCCTAATATTTCTTAATTTTTCTTCAACAGTTTTTTCTCAAATTAAATCTTCTGAGGATCTAATAAAAAAATATAATAAATATTTTGAATTAGAACGAGAAACAATATTTACGCACTTAAATAAGTCAATATTTTTTGAAGGTGAAGAAATTTGGTTTAAAAGTTATATTTATAATAATAATAAATATCAAACACCTTACGAAAGCACCACTAATATATATGTCAGTATTTTTAATGAAACCGGCAGTATAATAACTTCAAAACTTCTCTATGCCTCAAATGGTTATGTGAATGGAAATTTTTTAATTGACAAGAAATTCACTCCTGGGATTTATTACGTGAAGACCACCACGAATTGGATGAAAAATTTTAAAGAAGACTTGTCTCATGTTCAAATAATTGAAATTATGGGCAAAGGAGAAGAAGACACTAAAAACGTAGTAAGTGAAAATAAATATGATTTACAGTTTTTGCCCGAAGGTGGTCATATTGTTGAAAATGTAAACAATACTATTGGTTTTAAATTACTCGATGAACAGGGGAATGGTGTTGTAATTAGCGAAGGAACTGTTTTTGATAAAAACAAAAATATAATTACAACTTTTAAAAGCAATCAATTTGGGTTAGGGAAATTTGTGCTAAATGCTAAAGAAAACAATAATTACACTGTTAATGTTACTATGACAAACGGTAAAACCATTAGCAAACCAGTTGGATTGATTGAGAAAAAAGGTATCTCTTTTAAAGTTGCGGTTACCAATGGTAACAATGTAATTATTGCTTTGGAAACCAACCCATTTACTATTAATGATTTAATAGGTAAACCTTACTATTTATTGATACATAGAGACAGCCAGATCATAAAATTAAAAATTGATTTTGAAGAAGGTAAACTAAACTATTTTCTAAATGTAAAAAAGCCAGAATTGTTACCAGGTATAAATATACTCACTTTAGTTAATGAAAATTATAAACCTATAGCAGAAAGATTAATATTTAATAATTTAAAAACTCCAATTAAAGACATTGAAGTTGCAAGTGTAGTAACACAAAAAGATTCGAGCACGGTAAAACTTAAAACAAATATTAAAACAGAAATTAATCCGAGCTTTAGTGTATCAGTTTTGCCAGCGTCTAATGAATCCTACAAGAATCAGTCTACGATAATGGTATCATTTTTATTAGCTCCATATATTAAAGGCCATATAGAAAAGCCGTATTATTATTTCAGTGATATTGATCACAAGACGCTATATGATTTAGATTTGTTATTATTAAACCAAGGATGGAGTAGGTATAATTGGGATAATATCTTTAAAGATCAGCCAAGAGCTAATTATGCATTTGAAACAGGATTTCAAATAAAGGGAAGTCTTAATAATTACAAACAAAAAACAGGAGATTTGATGGTGTTGTCTTCTTCGGCAAATCAAATTCATGAATCAGCCGTTATTGAAAATTCAACTTTTAGTTTTGAAAATTTATTTTTAGCGGATGATACAAGTGTTAATTTTAGTTTAAAAAATAAAAACGGGAAATTAACAAAACCATTTTTATACGTTAATATATTTCCAAAAGGTATTAAAGATAACTTAGAAGATTTAAGTACTTATCCCAAAAATAAATTACGCAATCAACAAACGGAAAAAACATTTAATAATCTCATAGCGTCTACGCTTTTAGATACTGTATTATTAAAAGCTCGCGCTAAAAATAAGACACCTAAAAACAAGCCATTAATATCCATGCATGGGGCCAAATATATTAATTTAGCCGAATCTGATTTTCAAAATGAGACTTTAGCAAGTATAATTAGAAAAAATGGATTTGATGTTGTTACTACATTTGATAATGTGGTTATTCGTACCAAACGAATAGTGCCTGGGAATCCAGTACCGTCTATTTATGTGGATAACATGCCACTGTTTGATGATTTTAGAACATTAGTAGGTCTTAGAGCTTTGGATGTTGAAGATATGTATATTAGTCGCATGCCAAATCCTGGGGATTCACCAGCTGGAACCATCAAAATATTTACCAGAAACGGAGGTGGCGTGAGTACTACCGATGATGAATATCACACTATTGATAATATATTTGGATTTTCAGTTCCTAAAGAATATTATAAGCCTAATTATAAAAATACTAGCTCAGATACGTTCTTAAAATTTGGAACTATTCATTGGATACCAAATATTACACCTAATGATAAAGGAGAATTAACTTTTAAAGTTCCAAATTATGATTCAGATAGTATAAAACTTTATATTGAAGGTATGTCTGCCGAAGGTTATTTATGGTCTAAAAGAGAATCTATTAACTTAGCGAGATAGGCTTATTTTTTTCGCATCAAGTTTTTATGAAAATTATATTGAAGACAAATTATGCCCATAAAATGTATTATACAGATGTAGTTGTTTTATATAATTTATTCTTACAAAGAATATTATAAGCCGTTTAGCATTCTCATAAATTCAATTTTCCTTATTAGAAGAAGTGTTCATTTAAATGAAATATAATAATTTGTCACTAATAATCATGTGATTATAAACGTTGATATATTTTAGGAACGGTTATTGTATTAATTTTTTCCTAAATAGAAACGGGTATAATTGCGATTTAAATGATAACATTTATCTTTGAAACATAATTATAGCAAATTTGTTGCCTATTATAATTAAAAGACACCGAACAACCAATGAAGTTTTATTATTCATTTTTTATACTTTTATTTTTCACTATCTCTAGTTTTGCCCAAATAGATAGTAGAAATAAGTCTACGCCATTCCCTGTTATTGAAAGGGAAAATGATTCTTTAAAAGCGGAAATTCCAAAACCTTCAACACCTATTGAAGCAAAGAGTGATCCTTTAAGTGGTATGAATGCTCCAAGAGTTTCAATAGATTTAAGTACTCCAAAAAGACAATTATCTATGTTTCCTGAAGAAGAGTTTGGAAACCCTGGAGAATTATACGCCAAAAATCTAGACCGACAAGCTAAAGCAGTATTACCCGATGGTTATGGTGAAAATGCTGGATTAAAAGAAGATGCATTTTGGGGAGATTACCATACAAAATCTTTATCTATACAAGTTAAATATAGGGATTATAGTGCTGTTGATGGTGATTTATTGCGTGTCTATGTAAATGGAGATGTTATAAGGTCTAATGTATATTTAACCAGAGGTTTTAGTGGTTTTACGCTAAAATTATTGGAGGGCTCTAATAAAATTGATTTTTTTGCCATCAATACAGGAGCTTCTGGACCAAATACTGCTGAATATCGTATTGTAGATGATACAGGCGCTGTTATAGCTAGTAAAGTATGGGCATTAGAAAAAGGAGTGAAAGTTACTGTTGTGGTGGTTAAGGATTAGTTTCACCCAGAACAACAATAACTTTTTTATTTAAATTGTATGGTCTTCCCTTTAAGAAAGCACCTCTTCAATACGTTTTAATTCTTCCTCAGTAAATTCTAAATTATCTAAAGCCTTTACATTTTCTTTTAATTGATTTGTAGAACTCGCACCAATTAATACCGACGCCACTTGCTTTTGTCTTAAAATCCAAGCAATAGCCATTTGTGATAGTTTTTGCCCGCGAGATTCAGCAATTTCAGCAAGTTTCTTTATCTTTTCAATATTCTCGTTTACGGTTTCTGTGTTTAAATACGTTAAATCCTTTGCCGCTCTCGAATCTTTAGGAATACCATGTAGATATTTATCGGTAAGCATACCTTGTGCCAATGGTGAAAAGGTAATGCAACCCACGCCATTATCTTCTAAGGTATCTAAAAGGCCATCTTCAACCCAACGATCTAACATAGAATACCTCGCTTGGTGTAAAATAAAAGGTACATTATATTCGCGCAATAACTCAGCAGCACGTTGTGTTTCTGCTGGCTGATAATTAGAAATACCAACATATAAGGCTTTTCCTTGTCTCACAATATCGGCAAGTGCTCCCATGGTTTCCTCTAAAGGTGTATCAGGATCTGGACGATGATGATAGAAAACATCAACATAATCCAAATTCATACGTTTTAAACTTTGGTCTATACTAGAAATCAAGTATTTTCTAGAACCTAAATTCCCGTAAGGTCCAGGCCACATATCGTAACCTGCTTTGGTGGCAATAAACATTTCATCTCTATAATTTTTAAAATCATTTTTAAAGATGGTACCAAAATTTTCTTCGGCAGAACCATAAGGAGGTCCGTAGTTATTGGCTAAATCAAAATGTGTAATTCCTAAATCGAATGCACATCGTAAAACGGATCTAGCATTTTGAATATTATCAATAAAACCAAAGTTATGCCATAAACCCAATGAAATAGCAGGTAGTAAAACACCACTGTTTCCAGACCTTTTATAGGTCATGGTATCATATCGTTTGGGGTTTGCTAAATAGCTTTGATCTCCCGACTTATCGTTAATTTGCATGTTCTTTAAATTTAGATAATGTAAATGTATAAATTAGTTTTCAAATTTGCTTCAAACTGAGAAATCAAAATTCATTTTAAATTTTCACTAAGAACATACAGTAAAAACCCTTTAAAGGTGTTATTTTTGCAGCCACTTTAAAGAATATTTCATGTCCGTTTCCAAAACAGAATTAGAAGAAAGAAAAGCAGGGAAAGATTTATATAGTTACCAAAAAGGTGCTATTGACAAAATTTTTACAAGTTTTGAAGAATCTCCAGCCGATTATCATTTACTATATCAGCTTCCAACAGGAGGTGGGAAAACGGTAATATTTTCTGAAATTGTTCGACAATTTTTAAAAACGCACAAAAAGAAGGTGTTAGTAATGACGCACCGTATTGAATTGTGCCGTCAGACATCGAATGTACTTACCGAGTTTGGTGTAAACAATAAAGTGGTTGATAGTAAAGCCGATTTGAGCGATCAAGCCGATTTTAGCTGTTTTGTGGCTATGGTTGAAACCTTAAACAACCGTTTGAACGATGACAAACTTGATATCTCGGATATTGGTTTAGTTATTATTGATGAGGCACACTATAACTCGTTTACAAAATTATTCAAATTCTTTAGCCAATCGTTTATTTTAGGAGTTACAGCAACACCTTTAAGTTCGAGTATGGAATTACCAATGACCGATAATTACGATGAGTTAATTGTTGGAGAAAGTATTGAATCTCTTATAGAAAATGGCTTTTTGGCTCGTGCCGATATGTTTTCATATAATGTAGGTTTAACGTCTTTAGTTGTTGGTGCCAATGGTGATTATACAGTAAAATCTTCTGAAGATTTATATACGGCAACCGATATGCTTTCTAAGTTAGTACAAGCTTATGAAGAACGTTGCAAAGGTAAAAAAACATTGATTTTTAATAATGGTATTAATACGTCTTTGCACGTTTACGATTCCTTTAGGCGCGCTGGTTACCCTGTAGCTCACTTAGATAATACGAACTCCAAAAAGGAGCGTTCTATGATCTTGAAATGGTTTAAGAAAACGCCTGGAGCAATTTTAACTTCGGTTAGTATTTTAACCACTGGTTTTGATGAGCCTACAGTAGAAAGTATTATTTTAAACCGTGCAACAAAATCGTTAACACTTTATTACCAAATGATTGGTCGTGGTTCTCGTATTCTGAAAGATAAGAAGAGCTTTGCTGTTATTGATTTAGGTAATAACTTCCATCGATTTGGCCCTTGGGGAGAAGATTTAGATTGGCAACGTATTTTCCGTTCACCAAACTATTATTTAGATGCTATTTTAAGTGATGATGAATTAGAAAGCAATTTTAGATATGAAATGCCGGATGCTTTACGCGCCGAATTTGCTAAATCTAAAGATGTGTATTTCGATATTCAAAAAACGTATGTAAGCTCTATTAGAAATGGCGAATCTTCAAAAGTAGTTTTAGAACGTTCTATCGAACATCATGCTAAAATTTGTATAGAAAATAGTGAAGATGTTTATGATGCTTTAGGCTTGGCTAAAATGTTGGGAGACGATATAGACTTCCGTATACAGCGTTACACTAAATGTATTAGTAAAAGTACATTTAACTTTGTAGAATGGTTGAAAGGGGATTATCGTAAAAAGTTGAACTCCTATTTACGTACTAATTTTGATGAAGTTTTCGAACAAATTCATGGATTTCCACCAGAGGAATAAACCAATCTAGTTTAATTAATTTTTAGCTTAGTTTAATAAGTACATTATTTATTTTTATTCAGAATTTTAAACCTTTTGTAAAATTGAAGGTCTTAATAGAAAATATTTAATGATGACGAAGTATATAGCTGCTTTAATTTTCTGTTTAAGTTTTCAATTATTTTCATATTCTCAAAACCAATTAACGGCAACGATTATTGGTTCTGGATCGCCAAAATATAATATCGAGCGGGCAGGACCTTCTGTGTTAATTTCATATAAAAACACCAATATATTGGTTGATATGGGGAATGGAGCACAAGCTAATTTGGAAAAATTACACATTAAAACCAAGGACCTCAATGCGTTACTTTTTACGCACCATCATTTAGATCATAATGAGGAATTTACTCCAATTTTTATAAAAACTTTATTAAGCGGAAATGATTTTGAAGTTATCGGGCCAAAACCGACTAACGATTTAGTTAATAGTATTTTAAAAAACTACGAAGAGGACATTGCTTATCGTCTTTCTAAAAAACAACGCACTTTTAATGATGTTGCTTCTAATTTTTCCGTTAAGGAATTAAAAGGAGGGGAAACGTTTTCTATTGGAGAAATAAGTATCTCTTGCACACCTGTAAAACATACTATTTCCACTATGGCGTATCGGTTTGATGCCGGAGGAACATCTATTGTTATTTCGGGAGATTTATCATATTCCGAAAGTTTACCAATTCTAGCCAAACAAGCCGATTATTTAATTATAGATTCGGGAGGAAGTCTTGAGCTTGGAAAGACAAATACAAAAAAAGGAAATGGTAAAGCTCGTAGTAATAAAGAGCATGCACATGTTAATTTAGATGAAAGTTCTCGCATGGCAAACGAGGCTAAAGTTAAAAACCTAGTGCTTACACATTTTACTTTTACTAATATTGATGAAGCGGCAACTAGTGCGGAATTAAATAAAAACTATACTGGAACTATTTTTTATGCTGAAGATTTAATGAGCTTTCCAAAATTGGAAGGTAATATAGAACCATCTAAACAATCGAGAAATAATAATAAAACCAATCAATCTCCTAATTTTAGGAATATGTTGAATAGAATGGATGCCGATAAAGATGGCAAAATTTCTAAAACAGAAGCAAAAGGTAAATTAAAAGAGAATTTTACCAAACGAGATAGTAACAATGATGGGTTTATAACAGAAAATGAGTTAGGAAGTGGTAGATAAAGATGTTAATTATTTGTACTTCTTAAATGGTAACCTAATTATAAAGACTGAGACTTGTGAGAACCACAGAAAGATTGAATAAATACAATGGTTTTAAAATATTTTTGTCTCGCTTAATTTTTAATATACTGAATATTATTACATCATAAAAATAAGCCGTATCTTTATCCCTTATTAATTTACAAAAAAAAGTAGGATATTTTAAACTATGGCAAAATCGCAAGTCACATTTAACAAAATTGAAAAAGAAAAAAAACGCTTAAAGAAAAGAGAGGAAAAGCAAAAGAAAAAGGACGCTCGTAAGGCTGAGGCTAAAGAAAACCCTCAAGGCATCCAGTTTGCTTATGTTGATTTTAACGGAAATTTAACCGATACGCCGCCAGACCCGGCTATGCGTGAAAAAGTTGAAGCCGAAAGTATTGAATTGGGAATCCCTAAAAAGGAAGACCGTATTGAAGAAGAACCAGTAATTAAGGAAGGTAAAGTATCATTTTTTGATCATTCTAAAGGTTTTGGTTTTATTATCGATAGCGTGAATCAAGAAAAATATTTTGTTCATGTTAGCGGTTTATTAGACGATATTGAAGAAAACGACAAAGTAACTTATGATCTTGAACGTGGTCAAAAAGGTATGAATGCCGTTCGAGTAAAGAAAATATAATTTTATTCGTTAGCCAGTTCTTTTTAAAGAGCTAAGCACGTTTTATTTAAAGTAAATTTTAAAATAATCCTCAACAGTTAAACTGTGAGGATTATTTCTTTTTAAAAAGGTTTTTAATGGCTGTTTCACGTAAATCGATTACTATTTTATTGGCATTTTTTGCTATTTATGTTATTTGGGGATCCACATATTTACTTAATAAAATAGCGGTAACAGAATTGCCGCCATTTATGTTAGGCTCCATGCGTTTTATAACGGCTAGTATTCTTATTTTTATAATTGCTAAAATTTTAAAACTAGATCTCTCCATCACCAGAACGCAACTAAAAAATGCTATTATTGCAGGTTTTTTATTTTTGGCTTTTGGCAACGGCGTTGTAGTTTGGGCGCTCAAGTTTGTAGATAGTGGTTTTACTGCTTTAGAAGTTTCTGCTCAACCTCTTGTTGTACTTATATTAATGCGCATTTTACAAGGCAAAAAGATATCTGCCATGTCTTACATTGGTGTGGCACTTGGCTTTATCGGTATATTTCTATTAGTGAGCCAGAAGCAAATAATTAGCAAAGACGGACAAATTTTAGGAATGATCATGATTTTTGTATGTATGATTAGTTGGGCTTATGCCAGTATATTTGTAGGTAAAGCAAACCTTCCTAAAAACTTTTTTGTGAACACAGGCTACCAAATGCTTTCTGGTGGCGTAATGTTAGCCATAGCAAGTGTATGTTTTGGGGAAGAGTGGACATCGCCAACAACTTGGAGTACGCCAGTACTTTGGTCTATGCTTATGCTTATTATTTTTGGTAGTATTATCGCTTTTACAGCGTTTAATTATTTACTAAAAGAAGTTTCACCAGAAAAAGTATCGACGTCAACCTATGTAAACCCGGTGATTGCCTTGTTTTTAGGTTGGTTTGTTTTAGACGAAAATTTAACAACACAATCAATTATTGCTGCCGTTATACTATTAACTGGTGTCTATTTTATAAATTCGAAACGTAAATTTAAACCCCGATCTCTTGGACGTTAAAAAAGCTTTACAATTCATGCTTATTAGTACATTAGCCTTTGCTTGCATGAATACAACGGTAAAATATTTAAGTGGCTTTAGTGCCTTTCAAATTGTTCTGTTTCGTTCTATAGGCTCTTTGTTTTTTACATTTGGTTTCTTAATAAAAAACAAGATTTCATTTGTAGGGAATAACAAGAAATTATTAATTCTTCGTGGGTTAGTTGGAGTTACTTCTATGAGTTTGTTCTTTATGTCTACCAAATATTTACCTATTGGAAGTGCGGTATCTTTACGTTATTTGGCTCCTGTTTTTGCAGCTATTTTTGCCGTTATAATATTGAAGGAAAAAATTAAAGCAGTGCAATGGTTATTTTTTGCATTGGCCTTTGCGGGCGTTTTAGTCTTAAAAGGATTTGATAAAGAGGTTAGTGGCTATGGCTTACTACTCGTATTTGTTTCTGCTGTATTTAGTGGTCTTGTTTACATTATATTGAGTAAAATAGGAAAAAGTGAACACCCAGTAGTTGTTGTTAATTATTTTATGATAATATCTACAATTGTTGGCTTAGTTGGCTCTATTAATAATTGGGTTATACCCGTTGGTAAAGAATGGTTTTTACTTTGCATATTAGGAGTGTTTGGCTATTTCGGACAGGTTTACATGACCAAGGCTTTTCAAATGGCATCTACAAGTCAAGTAGCACCATTAAAATATATTGAAGTTGTTTTTACACTGCTTTTTGGAACTTTTATTTTTGGAGAAGTTTATACATTTTGGAGTTTACTTGGTATTGCTTTAATAATTGGAGGTCTTGTTTTAAATATTTTGTACAAAGAAAAATATAAGTCTTAATAGTTTTTTGCCAAGCTGTTTCCTTATTTGTAATTTCGCAATATTATTCTAGATAATTTAATAGATGACTTTTAAAAAACGTGTTAATAATATAAGAAGAAATATAATGCGCGGCATTACTAAAAATGTGGGCAGTTCTTATAACGAGCCAGAAAAAGGCTCTATTAAAATTGAAGATGTTAAACGTGTTTTAATTATTCGTCCTAATCATAGATTAGGAAACCAATTGTTACTTACACCACTAGTTCAAGAAGTTATTAATACCTTTCCTAATTGCGAAATCGATTTGTTTGTAAAAGGAGGTGTAGCATATCCAGTGTTTGAAAATTACAATGAGGTTTCTAAAATTATCCAACTGCCTAGAAAACCATTTAGCAATATATATAAATATGCCAAAAGCTGGATTTCTGTTAAATCGAAATCTTACGATATGGTTATTAACGGTGATAAAAACTCATCTTCTGGGCGTTTACTTACCAATTTAGCAAAAGCTAAAGTCAAAATTTTTGGAGATGTAAATGAAAGTATTCAGAATGAATATAGCGATCATAGGCATATCTCTAAATATCCCATTTATAATTTAAGATATGATTTAGAACGGTTAGGTTTTAAAAAAAATATGAGTCCGTTACCTGTTTTGGATATAAAGTTGGATGTATCCGAAATAGCAAAAGGAAAAGCCATCCTAGATGATATTATTAAAAATGATAAAAAAACCATTTGTATTTATACCAATGCAACAGGAAATAAATGTTATTCGGAGACTTGGTGGGAAACTTTTTATGAACGTCTAAAAGCGGAATATCCTGATTTTAATATTATCGAAATGCTACCTATTGAAAACATTTCTAAAATCAACTTTAAATCTCCGAATTTCTATAGTAAAGATATTCGAGAAATGGCGGGAATTATAAAAAACACAAGCATATTCATAGCAGCCGATAATGGTGTAATGCATTTGGCAAGTGCTAGTTTAACACCTTGCGTTGGCTTCTTTTCTGTTACTAATGAAAATATTTATGCACCTTACGGAAACGGAAGTGTGGCACTTAATACTAACCATACTGATATTGAGGATTGGATAAAATCTATCGATGGTATATTAAGATAGAATTACTTTTTAGATATTCCGTTAACATAGTTTTTTATAATATCAACCTCTTTTGCTTGTTCTGATCCCTCAAAGCCAGTAATATCAGTATAGCTAATATTGTTATTGTAAAATTCTAAATATGTTTCAGCTAATGGCATAAACGACCAATGCCATTTTTCCATATTATAACCAGTTCTTCCACCTGTTTTATCTGTGTAAACCTGACTAAAACCATAAGTTTTGGCATGTTTTTCTAACCAGTTATAAATTTTTAAACCTTTACCTTTTTCAAAATAACTATTGTTTAGATTATTTAAATCCATATCGGTTCCCCAATGGTGACGTGAAGAAGTAGGCATTGAGCTGTATTCTAAAATTTTTAAGGCACGCGTTTTAGGTTTTAAACTGGCATATTTTTTCCATTTACGTTCCCAAATACTTTTTTGCTCGTAAAAATTTCGTGTTCCTGAGATAATTATTAAATCGATGCTATCTGCTTTCGCATGGTTATACATCTTTATAAAAGCTTCATAACATTTTTTGTTCAAATAGATGGTTTTGGATGAATGGGATACGCTTACCTTTTCAAATGCATGATGCGTTCGGTAATCGAACTTACCCAAAACAAATTCTTTGGTAATCATTGTATCTATGGTTTTCTTAGGTATTTCTATCGGAATAGTTTCAACTATCAAATTCTCTACAATTTGTTTTGGTTTTTCGTTTTTACACGAATTCAATACAGTTAATATTACGACAAAAATGTATAATAATGGTTTCTTCATATTAAAAATAATTAACGATGGCGTCTGCCAGAAAATTCCATGGCTTCACCTTTTCCAAATCCATAGCTTACACCGAAGGAAACAAAACGTCCACGTTTACGACTGTTGTATAAATAAAATTCTGGTTGTGTAGTTTCAGATTGATTTTTACGAGAAGCAAAAACATCTCGAATACTCATATTTAGTATTACTTTTCCTTTTAATATTTTTTTTCTAATACCCAAATCGGCATACAGATTATCATAGGTTTCACCTTGTAAACTTTTAAATTTAGATTGATAATCGCCAGACATTTCTAAATCAAAATCCAAAGGTAATTTAAATTTTGTTGTTAAGCTAGACGTCCATCTGTTACCCTTAAAATCGAAAGATTCATCTTCAAAAACACCATTACGATCAAAGAAATTAATATTGAATTCACCACTTAAAGAAAACCAATTTACAGGATTATATTTACCATTAAACTCAAAACCGGTAGTATTGCTTGTTCCTATATTTTCTGGTCTCGAGGTACTAATATCGTCTTCATATTCAGTAATATTTTCAATAACGTCGGTAGTGTAACGATTGTATAAACTGAAATTTAATGAGGCCTTTCCAATTTTATGAATACTTGTTAACTCGTAAGAATTGGTGTACTCTGGTTGCAAATCGGGATTCCCAGTAGATATACTATAATTATTTCTAATGTTAGAAAACGGGTTTAAGGATCGTAAATTAGGTCGGTTTATTCGCCGAGAATAACCGGCTTGTAATGAGAAATCTTCGTTAACAGTATAAGATGTATGTGCACTAGGGAAAAGGTTGGTGTAATTGTTAGAATCTTTTTGATTTGTAGTCTCCAACAAGGTTTCAGTTTTAGTGTCTTCTAATCGAACGCCTATTTTAACACCCCATTTTTCGCCTTCGTAAGCGGCAGTAGTATAAACTCCGAGTACATTTTGATCGAAATTGAAAACATTAGTTAAATCGACATTGTCTACCCAAACACCATTTTCTAAGTCACTTACTGCAAAATCGTTTGAAACTTGATTAATTACATATTGAGAACCTGTTTCTATGGTGTAATGTTTTAAGAATGGATGAACATAATCTAACTTAAAAGTATAATCTTCTAGTTTGTAATCGGTTCTTGTATTTTGTTCCGAATCGGGCAAACTTCCAATGCTCGTGGTGTTATTAAAGTTAGACGATTGGTCTTTTTTAAACGAACTTCCTAATGCACTAAAAAGTAAACTTTGATCTTTATTACGTTTAAAATCCTTTTTATATTGTAATTCGTAGCTTAGTTTTGGGTTTGTAGCTTCTGTTTTTTCATCACGCAACCAGGCATCGGTAGTTGTGTTGTTTGAAGTGTCTAAACCCGTATAATTTTGTTGCGAATTTTGATCTTCAACCTCATAAGCATAAGATCCTGTTAAGGTAATTACATTTCTATCGTTAATGTGATAATCTGTTCCGATAAGAATATTACTGAATTTCTCGTCAAACTCGCTATCTCCAAAACTATTTATTTCGGTATTATCTAATAGATCACGATTTATACTTTCGGTTTCGGTAGGGTAGGTACGTAAACCAAAACCTAATTGACTAAAAAGATTAAATTTTTCAGTTCTTCGATTCAAACTCAAACCAAAACTGTTACTATTTGGCACACCAACATTTAAAGAAGCCGAACCGTTAAGTCCTTTTTTTTCAGATTTTTTAATTACAATATTTATAATTCCCGAAGTTCCAGCAGCATCATATTTAGCTGATGGATTTGTGATAACTTCAATTTTTTCAATCATATCGGCAGTAATTGTACCTAATGCATTACCATCTGCACTAGCCAAAACTGATGGTTTTCCGTTAATCAAAATTTGCACACCCGAGTTTCCGCGTAAGCTTACTTCACCTTCAATACTAACATTTACCGATGGCACATTGTTTAAAACCTCTAACGCACCAGCACCAGTAGAGCTTAAATCCGATCCTACATTAAAAATACGTTTATCTAGTTTAAATTCGGTTTGCGATTTTTCGGCTCTAACTAAAACTTCACCTAAAGCTTCTAAATCTTCAGAAAGGGAAATGGTTTTTAAATCAATTTTATTCTTTATTATTTTAAAATCTCGAAATGTTTTAGTTGTAAATCCTAAAAAACTCACTTCAATATAAAATTTAGTAGCTTTTACATCAATTGAAAAAACACCGCTTTCATTACTTATCGTACCTGTTATTGGTTTATTTGAAGTAGAATCCAATATTGAAATCGTGGCGTATTCAATGGGCTGTTTACTTTCAGTTTCTATCACTTTTCCCGTAATTTCTATAACAGTATTTTGAGCGTTAACCAAAATACTTCCTATAAAGAATAAGAAAAGAATAATATGTTTTGGGTATTTTGAAATCATAAAATGAGTTATTTGGCTATCTTACAAAGATAAATGGCATCGATTTCTTTTTATGTTAATTTTGAAGCTTTTATTCCGAAGAAAATAGACATTTTGAAAAATAAAAAGATTGTAGCACAAGTTTTTAAGTTTTTTCTGGTCTAACTAATTAAAAATAAGAACAAAATGAATTATAAAATTATTTTAATGATTTTTATATCTGCTCTTTTTTATAGCTGTCATGCACAAAAAAGCAATATAAATAGTGAAGAGAAACCCACAGAAACAAATACCGACTATTTTGGAAACTACACGTTAAATAACAAAACGTTTGGGACAAAAACTAGTGTAGTTATAGATGGTGATTACCGTTTAATAACTACCAATGCATTACCAAATCACGAAACGGGTGAGTACCCAAGAAAAGGGAATCCAAATAAAATTTCTGCACAAAATAAAACCTACAAAATCCCTTTAAAACCTATTTTTACAGGAATAGCCAAATGGGCAAGAGAACCAGGTGTTGCCTTAAATGGTGTGAAATTTGAGCCAGAAACTGCAGAAATGGTAATTTGTGATAGCGGAGAAAACTTTAAAGTAGAAGCCGTACAAGATTTAATAGATTTAGGTTTAGATTTTAATAATGCCCATGTGCAACCTACAGGAGAATATCATTATCATGGTATTGCCGAGGGATTAGTAGAGGCTTTTGATAGCAGTGAAGATTTAGTACATCTTGGTTTTGCTAAAGATGGGTTTCCAATATATTATTCAAAAAGCGGAATATATAAACCGAGTTATCAAATTATTAATGGTACTTATTCTGCAACCGATTGTACATACTCTAATCCTAAAACAAGTATAGATGTTGAATTGGATGGTGATGAGTTTGATGGTACTTTTGTATCCGATTGGGAATTTGTTAAAGGTAAAGGAGATCTAGATGAATGTAATGGTATTTACCTAAATGGTACTTATATGTATATTATTACGGATACATATCCATATGTTGGTCGGTGTTTAATGGGTGAGTTTGAAGAAGAAAGACATCCTGGTCCACCTCCTGGACGTGAAGGAAGAGGCCAGCGGCCACCAAGAAATCGATGAGAAAATATCAAACATAAATAGAAGTAAAATTTATGATTTAAAAAAGGAATTATTTCTAAAAGAAATAGTTCCTTTTTTTTTCTTTCATATAGCGTTTAGCGTTGATTTATAGTTAATTAAGTAATTGTGTTTTTTAAATGATTTTATAGCGGATAATTTTGTCTTTTATATAAAATGATTATATTTGCCACATAAATAAATAGAAATATGTTTTCAAAATCTTGTGAATATGGACTTCGAGCGGTAATTTTTATTGCAGAGCAGAGCTCTAAAGGGGGAAAGGTTAGTATGGGGACAATTTCTAAAGAAATTAGTTCGCCACCTGCTTTTACTGCTAAAATTTTACAACAACTTACTAAAAGTAGCATTGTAAAATCTATAAAAGGACCTTATGGCGGGTTTACTATTGAAGAACCCAAAATGGAAACCAAGCTTAGTGAAGTTGTAAGTTTGTTAGATGGTGATTCGATATATAATGGGTGTGGATTAGGATTGAAACAGTGTGATGAAAACTCGCCTTGTCCGCTGCATTTCAAATTTATAGAAATTAGAGATAATCTTAAGAGCATGTTAGAAAACACGTCTCTTAGAGCATTAACTAATGATTTAAGTTTGGGTAGTTTCATTTTAAAACGATAAAATTTAATTAAATAAAAGATAAAAAGGTCTTTTAGTCTTGTATGGAAAAGCGAACAACATTTATTATTGAAATCACCTTTATATGGGTAGGGTATATATGTGCCATTAGTTTTATGGAAGCATGGCTAAAATTTAGAGCGCCCGGTATCACAATAGAATTAGGTTTAGGCATTGGGCAATTAGTGTTTAATGCGCTTAATAAGGTAGAGATTATATGTGCTGCCTTAATTATCGTAATAAGCTTAAGCTATAAAGAAAACCCAAAAAATAATTTTAAATGGCTTTTTATTATCACTGTGTTTATTGTGTTATTACAAAGCTTTTGGTTATTACCAGCTTTAGATGAACGTGCCGTTTTAGTAATGAATAACCAAAGCGTTCCAAAAAGTAGTTTGCATTTATGGTTTGTTTTATGTGAAGTTATAAAGGTGACGTGTTTAGTACTTTATGGTATTTCGAAATTTAAAATTAGTAAAACAAAATTTATAAAAAATGATTATGCTTTGTTTATATAAAGTAACCATAATCGATACTATAGGTGAAAGTCATGCCATTAATTTTAAGCGCTTTGAATACCCTAACCTCATGGAGCTAATTATCGATAATACTTATGATGATATTGGGGATTGTAAAGGACGTGCTATGTGCAAAACCTGTTTTGTAGAACCTATTGAAAATGAAATTGAAAAAGATATAAATAATATAAGTTTTATAAACACACCAGAAACTATGGACTATTTATTTGCATGCCAGATTATAGTTGATAAAAATATAAACAATCACACATTTAGAATTTTAGATAGAGATTAAAACAATATAAACTGATAACCTCAGCGCAATTTTGCATAACAATTAAAATAGAAACTATTATGAAAACAGCATCAATAACAGAAAACCTTATTTATAGTGAAGATAGACCAATTGTAACAATTTTATTAAAAACAGACACAACTAGAGAAATTAGAATTGCGTTCAAAAAAGGACAACTTATGAAGGAACACAAAGCACCGTTCCCTATAGTAGTGGAGATTTTTGAAGGTGAAATTGAATTTGGAGTAAACGGAGAACAACAAATATTAAAAAAAGGAGCCATTTTAGCGTTAGACGCCAATGTGCCTCACGATTTAAAGGGATTAGAAGATTCTATTATTAGACTATCCATTTCTATCGCAGATAAAGTACAACGTGTAGAAGACGTTACTAAATTATAATTTTTTTAAAAAAACTAATAAAAAACAATCACAATGAAAAAAGTTTGGATCGCATTTTCCAGCGTCGTAATTCTTTCCTTTATCGCATTAATTTGGGTAGGAACAGAAGTGTATCAAAAACAACCGCCGATTCCTAAAACGGTTATTATAAAAGAAACAGGAGAAACTGTATTTACTAAAGAAGATATTCAAATAGGGCAAAATGTTTGGGAGTCTATTGGAGGTATGGAAGTAGGTTCCATTTGGGGGCATGGTAGTTATGTGGCGCCAGATTGGAGTGCCGATTGGATACACAAAGAAGCCATTTTTTTACTTGATACTTGGGCGAAAAAAGACTTTAATACAAGCTACGAAAGTTTAGATGTAGAACCGAAAGCGGCTTTAAAAGCACGTTTAATTAAAACAATAAAAACAAACACGTATAATCCATTAGATGAAAGTGTTACCATTACAAAAGATAGATATGATGCTATTGTAGAAAACTCAAAACATTATGCTGATATTTTTTCTAATGGACATGAAAAATATGCTATTCCAGAAGGCGCTTTAGTTGATGTTGAAAAGCTAGAACAATTAAACGCATTTTTATTTTGGACTTCTTGGGCTGCAAGTACAAACCGTCCAGAAAAAGATTATACATATACATCTAACTGGCCACACGAGCCATTAATTGGTAATACTATAACTCCCGACTCTCAAATGTGGTCTGGATTTTCGGTAGTATTGTTAATTCTTTTTATTGGAATTCTAGCGTATTACTATCTTAGAAAACATGAAAAAGGGGATGCCATTATTCATCCAAAAGAAGATCCATTAGACACTCTTATTCTTACTAAATCGCAAAAATCGGTTTTAAAATATTTCATAGTTATTTCATTATTAATTGCTTTGCAAGTTGTTTTAGGAGCGGTAACAGTGCATTACACTGTAGAAGGTCAAGCCTTTTTTGGTATGGATTTATCAAGTATTTTACCATATTCAATAACAAGAACTTGGCATACACAATTAGCCGTGTTTTGGATAGCTGCGACATGGTTGGCTACAGGATTATTTTTAGCACCCATGATTAGTGGTAAAGAAATGAAATTTCAAGTATTTGGTATTAATTTCCTTTTCGGTGCTTTATTAGTAATCGTTTTAGGTTCGCTAGTAGGTGAATGGTTAGGCGTACACCAATTTTTAGATTTAACAACCAATTTCTTCTTTGGTCATCAAGGTTACGAGTATATGGATCTTGGGCGTTTCTGGCAAATATTCTTAGCCATTGGGCTTGTTTTATGGGTGTTAATGGTTGGTAGACATGTAGTGTTTGCTATCAAGAAAAATGACGATTCTAAACATTTACTAATTATATTATTGATTTCTGTAATTGCTATTGGTATGTTTTTCTTTTCAGGATTAATGTATGGTGAAAACAGTAGTTTACCTGTAATTAATTATTGGAGATGGTGGTTAGTTCACCTTTGGGTAGAAGGGTTCTTTGAAGTTTTTGCAACCGTAATAATCGCGTTTATTTTCTTAAGAATGAAGATTCTTTCAGCTAAAACAGCTGGACGTGCATCTATAGCCTCTGCTACTATATTTTTAGCCGGTGGAATTATAGGAACACTTCACCATTTATATTATTCAGGCACACCTGTACAAGCTATTGCTTTAGGAGCCACGTTTAGTGCTTTAGAAGTAGTGCCGTTAACCTTAATGGGCTTTGAAATTCGTGAAAACTGGAACCTTTTAAAAGAACATAAATGGATGCAAAAATACAAATGGCCTATTTTCTTCTTTATTTCGGTATCTTTTTGGAACATGGTTGGAGCTGGTGTGTTTGGTTTCTTAATTAATCCTCCAATTGCTTTGTATTATATTCAAGGATTAAATACTACAGCAGTACACGCTCACACCGCATTATTTGGGGTTTATGGCTTGCTAGGTATGGGATTCATTATTATTTGCTTACGTTTTTATTCCGATCGTGTTTGGGAGTCTACAAAACTAAAACGTGCCTTTTGGCTCTTAAACATTGGTTTAGTTGCTATGGTTGTTTTTAGTATGTTGCCTGTTGGAATAATACAAGCTTACACGTCTATAACAAAAGGATATTCGTTTGCACGTAGTGCCGATTTATTATACTCTCCAACAGTTCAAACTTTAAAATGGATGCGTATGATAGGTGATGTAATTTTCTCTGTAGGTATATTTTATTTCTGCTGGTTTACTATAAAAGAAACTATTTACTGTTTAAAAAGAAAAACGAATTAATTAATTTAAAATGAAGCAAATAGAAAACAGAGCAGACGTAAATAAACTAGTATCCGAATTTTATAGAATTGTAAGGAAAGACGATTTATTAGGTCCTATTTTTAATCATCATTTAACAGATGAACAATGGCCGCCGCATATTGAAAAACTTACCGATTTCTGGGTGACCAGTTTATTTGGAGAAGCCTGTTTTAAAGGAAATCCAAGCCAAGCGCACGTAAAAGTGGATAAAAACTTAAATTATGGTATGCACCAAGACCATTTTAATCGTTGGTTAAAACTTTGGGCAGCAACGATTGATAGTTTATTTGAAGGCGCTTTAGCAAATCGAGCTAAAGATGCATCACAACGTATGGCCATGGGGCAATTTGCTCATGTTTATAAAAAAAGACCAGAAGATTGTAAACATTAAAATTATGAAATAGAATATTTATTTTATTAAGATTCTTTTAAAACGGATCCTTTAAATTCAATACTTACTGTATTAATCCAAAGATTATTATTTAGTTTTCGGTTTATCAGAAAAGCAACTTCTTTAATAGTTGTTATGGGTATTGAGTTTTTTGGATCTGTTTTTATTTTGTTATATAAAGGTTTTAGAGACATTATAATCATATGGTAAATTATATTTAAAATCGATAAAAGGTAAATTAATTCGTTAAAAAGCATTTTTTATTAAATCAGCTTGATTTTTTAATTTAAATCGTTGTAATGCACTTTTTTGTCGATTAAATTCGCTTTTTTAAAGATAAATGCTATATAAAATGAAAAACTTAACCTTATTAATACTGTTTTTTAGTATTAATATTTTCTCTCAGGTAGGTGTAAATACAGTTGCACCAGATCCGTCTTCTATTTTAGATGTTACTAGTTCCGATAAAGGAATTTTAATTCCAAGAATAAGTTTATTATCAAAAACAGATGTTGCTACCATAACTTCACCTTTAACTAGTTTGTTAGTTTATAATACCGCTACTATTGCAGATGTAACTCCAGGATATTATTATTGGAATGGGACAGAATGGTTGAAATTAGCAACATCGACAACATTTGGTGGAGCCTGGAGTATTTTAGGTAATTCTGGAACTGATGACACCGTCAATTTTATTGGAACTACAGATGATCAAGATTTGGTTTTTAAACGCAATAATGTACAGGCTGGTTTATTAGATGCTAATAATGTCTCATTTGGGGTTAATAGTTTACCGCTTAGTACTACAGGTACAGATAATGCAAGTTTTGGTGTAAATGCTATGTCTTCTAATACATCTGGAGGACAAAATACAGCTGTTGGCCAAAACGCTTTAAGAGATAACCTAAGTGGAGGTAGTAATACTGCAGTAGGTTTTAATACGCTTATTGCAAATACTGCGAGTTCTAATACAGGAATTGGATCAAGCTCGCTTGTTAATAATACTTCTGGTTCTGGTAATACAGGAGTTGGGTCGTTAACCTTAAATCAAAATACTACAGGAGGAAACAATACTGCAATAGGTATGCAATCACTAACTAAAAACACAACAGGAACTAATAATACTGCAACTGGTATTTTCTCTTTATTTGATAATACAACAGGAACACATAACACAGCAAGTGGGTCAGAATCTTTAACTCTCAATACTAGTGGTGATTACAATACCGCTGTTGGTACTAATGCTTTGTATTCTAATAAGACTGCTAATGAAAATACTGCAGTTGGAGCAAATTCTCTTTTTTCGAATACAACAGGAACTCGAAATACAGCAATGGGAACAAATGCTTTACAATCGAACATAACAGCTAGCAACAATACCGCATTTGGAGAAAACACACTTCAATCGAATACAACTGGAAGTAGTAATGTGGCTTTAGGAGTGTTAGCGCTTTCAACCAATAATGGGCATTATAATTCTGCAACAGGAGTAAATGCCTTGGCATCTAATACAACAGCAAGTTATAATACGGCCAACGGGTATAATTCGTTAACAAATAATACTACAGGAAGTAGTAATATAGCTATGGGTGCAAATTCGCTTTATTCTAATTTGACAGGAGCTAGTAATACTGCAATGGGAGCAAATTCACTTTACAGTAATATTTCAGGTGGGAATAATACAGCGATAGGTAGTTCTTCTCTTAGGGATAATACTACAGGAGTTAATAATACGGCAATGGGAACTAATGCACTTAGCAATAATATTACAGGGAATAATAATACAACAAGTGGTGTTAATTCAATGTTGTACAATACTACAGGATCAGGTAATACAGCTAGTGGCGTAAATTCACTTTTAAATAATACAATTGGCTTATACAACACTGCTATAGGGCAAGGAGCCCTTAGTGGTAATTTAGAAGGTAATTATAATATAGGAATTGGTGTAAATACACTTAATGCTAACACCACAGGTGATTTTAATACTGCTACTGGTGGAGCTTCTCTAGGGAGTAATACTACAGGACTGCGCAATACCACTTCTGGTTATAGCTCTTTATCAGGAAATACTATTGGAAGTAACAATACAGGCATGGGATATATAGCACTTAGTGCTAACACTGAAGGTGATTTTAACTCAGCATTTGGTTATCAGTCGCTTAGGTTAAATACTACAGGTAATAATAACACAGGTATTGGTTACAGAGCCTTAGATAACGTAACAACAGGTAGTAATAACACCGCAATAGGTTACTTATCTTCAGTGCCAGATCCAACAGCAGATAACCAAGTAAGAATTGGTGGGACAGCAATAACATACGCAGGAGTGCAAGTAGCGTGGGATATTACTTCAGATAGAAGATGGAAAAACACTATTGAAGATTCAGACTTAGGATTAGACTTTATTAATAAATTACGCCCAGTATCTTATTTTAGAAACAACGACAAAAGGAATAAATTAGAATACGGTTTTATAGCTCAGGAGTTAAAGCAAGCTTTAAAAACAAGTAGTTCAAAAATAAACGGAATTATTACAGAAGATTCCGAAGGCATGTTAAGTGTAAGGTATAACGATTTAATGGCGCCAATGGTAAAAGCTATTCAGCAACAAACTAAAGAAATTCAAGTTTTAAAATCTGAAAATGAAGCCTTAAAGTTAAGGCAGTTAACCATGGAAAACGATTTAAAAGAAATCAAAAAATTATTATTAAGTAAGAAATAATTTAGTCGTTAAGCTCTAATACTAGAAGCACAAGCACCTCTTTTTAGCAGCATGTATTCACCATTATTTTTAAACTCTCGGATAGATGTACCAGCGTAGCGTTTAAAGGTTTTAGAGAGATGACTAACATCTGTAAAACCAAGCTCGTCTGCAATTTGTGTTAATGTGAAATCAGAGTTCAATAAACGTATTTCTACAAGTTTAAGTTTTGCTTTAATAATATACTCTCGCAAAGACATATGTACTTGTTTTTTAAAAAACTCACTAACATAAGTGGGAGACATCATAAAAACATCAGCTAAGTTTTCGACTTTAAGCAACTCTGTTTTATCAATGTTTTCATTAATATAAGTTAACATTTTTGTAATTCTATCATCCGAATTATTTTTAGGTAATTCAAAATAGCTACCTTTTTTTATGTTCCTAATTAGTATTTCAAGAATGCTAGTCATTAGGCTTGTCACAAGGTTTATAGACGATTCTCCGTAGTTTCTAGATTCTTGCAAAATCATACTTATTAAACTTTCTAGATGGTTTCTATCTATATCATTCTTAATAATATCTCCTGGTAATTGGTTGTAATTTGATAAGATATAGGAGGCTTCTTTAAACCATTCATTTCTATCAATAGTAATACGATTTATATTTTTAAAGAATGAATCTGTAAATTTCAGAAATACAAATTGTGTAGGTTGCGCTATTGTAAATGAGTGGCATTTTAAAGGTGGTAACAAAAAAATGCTGCCTTTCTTATAGGCGTGCTCGTTGTAGTTAATACATTGTGTTCCTGTACCATTTTTAACTAAAACCAATTCAAAAAAGTTGTTTTTAACAGGACGTTGTTTCCAATCTGTTAATTCTATTTCTTGTATTTCGAAAGGTTTAAAAGCTTCAATTACTTGCATTTTTGTCTGATTTTTTACAATTTCTATTCAAATTTAGATAAAAAAGAAATATCAACCTGATTTTTCACACTCATAACCTTTATTTATACATTATTATCCATTTAAAGTACATTAAAAGGGTTTAGTTCAATCATACCTTTGTATTGTATTTGATACTAATCTTAAATCCATTTAAACATTTTACTCATGAAAAAATCGTATTTAACAATTGTAGCAAGAGTTTTAGTAAAAGAGGAGCATAGAGCGTTTGTAAAAGCAGAGCTATTAAAACTTTTAGATGTTACTAGAGCAGAGGAAGGTAATATAAGTTATGATCTACATCAGGATAATGATAATCCAAACTTCTTTATATTTCATGAAAAATGGGTTAATCGTGAGTTATGGCAAAAACACATGGGTAATAAATATTTAGCGCATTATTTAAAAGAAACAGAAGGTAAGGTTGACGAGTTTATTTTAAATGAAATGACAGAAATAGTTAACTAGATATAAAACAGAGTCTATTATTTCAAGATTAATAGGGATTATAATCTAAATTCTAATCCCTATTTTTGCCTAAATTAAAACACCTTTAATGTTAAAATACATTCAGAAGCATACTATTTTATCTATTTCTGTAGGTATCATTTTTAGTTGTACTTTATTGGTTTTCTTTGCTACAGAGGCGAGTTACAATGCGATAGAAGATGCGTCGTTATGGGTTCGAAATTATTTCGGTTATTTTTATCTTTATTTGGGTTTTAGTTGTGTTTTGGCTTTGTTGGTAATTGCATATTCTAGATACGGAAACATTAAACTAGGAAAGCCCAATTCTAAACCAGAATATTCACTCTGGGCATGGACAACTATGTTATACAGTGCCGGAATGGGGTCTGGTATTTTGTTAAGAGCAGTCCAAGAGCCTGTTTTTATGCAACAGAATCCGCCTTATGCGTCTAATTTATTACCAGATACCTTAGCCCTAGAATATACTTTTTACCAATGGGGATTAACGGCTTGGGCATTTTATGGGTTGTTTGCCATGATAATTGGCTATGCACTATATATTAGAAAAAAGAAAGTACGAATTAGTGCAACTATAGAAGATCACGTAAAAAGTGAATTTGTAAAAAAAGGAGTAGATGTTATAACCATTATTACTACTGTTTTTGGGTTAATTGCTGCCATAGGGTTAGGGACTACTCAAATAAAAGGAGGCCTTAATCATATAACCGATTCTAATTTTGGAATAGTTACAACCATTTCACTTTGTGTAATTATCTCTACAATAGCTTGTTATTCTGCTTGGCAAGGCGTGAATAAAGGAATTAAAATATTCTCTAAACTTAATATAATAGTCACTTTTGTCATTTTAATATTTGTGTTTGTAACTAGTGATATAAGTACCATTTTGATCTCTTTTGCAACTGCTACACTTTATTATATCATAGATTTTATACCTATGAGTTTGGCTATAGGTTCTTATAATCCAGGATTAGATTTTTTAACAGGTTGGACTTTCTATTATTGGGCCTTTTGGCTATCTTGGGCACCTTTTACAGGTATTTTTATTGCACGTATTTCTAAAGGGCGTACTATAAGACAATTGTTATTGGGGGTATTAATTATTCCGTCCATTGGTACTTTTTTCTGGTTTTCTGTGTTTGGAGCTTCTGCATTTAAATTAATAGAAGAATGGGGTGTTTACAACAACGAATTCGGTAATGTGTTCTCTTCCATATTTGTCTTTTTTGAACATTATCCTTATGCTACTTTTTTAAACATAACATCTGTGTTTTTATTAATCAGTTTTTTAATTACTTCTGTAGATTCAGCGGTGTTTGTATTAAGTATGTTTACAGATAATGGTTCTAAAAACCCAAGTAAAATACATCGTGTTATTTGGTCTGTTTTTATTTTATTAGCAACCATAGCTTTAGTGTTGTTGGGCAATGTAAAAGCAGATATTAATGTTTTGGAAGCCGTACAGCGTTTACTAATTATAACTTCGCTACCATTTGCTTTTCTTATTGTTATTATGCTTGGTTATTTTATTAAAGATTTGAGAAAAAACAAGTTAGAAAAAAGCAAATAAGACTATAAGTTTTTGTTAGCCTTTTACTTTTTTTTCGATTAAAGCATAAATGATTTAAAATAAAACGAAATGGATTTATTTAAACAACCCAACTTGTTTTCTACAAATGAAATTATAAAAACGGAATTCGATTTACCGGGAGCTGATGTTGTTTTATTCGAAAATTTTTTCAGCACAGAAGAAAGCGATCGCTTATACAATAGCTTACTTAAAAATACCATTTGGGAACAAGACCAAATGACTATCTATGGCAAACAAGTAGATTTACCTAGATTAACAGCTTGGTATGGAGACCAGAATGAATTAGTAGTTTATGCAGAGAGTGAAAGTAAAATGTTGCCGTGGAATGCAGATTTACTATATATAAAAGAAAAAATAGAGCAGGAGGTGGGGATTAAATTCCCACGTTGTTTGCTTAATTATTACAGAGACGGAAAGGATAGTGTAGATTGGCATCAAGATTATGAACCAAATCAACGTAAAAATACGGTTATTGGTTCTGTTACTTTTGGAGAAACAAGATCTTTTCAATTAAAACATGCCACGCGTACAGACTTAAAACGCATTGATATTCCTTTAGAGCACGGAAGCTTTTTAATCATGCAAGGCGCTACACAAGATAATTGGAAGCATAAAATTCCTAAAACCAAAAAGCAGATTCTACCGAGAATAAATTTAACATTCAGGTGGATTTATTAAATTATAAACATGGTACTAATAAAGGTTTAATGTTTACTTAATGTACGTTTAAAAGCTAAAAAGAATCATTTTATACCCGTTTTAGTTAAATTTTAAGAATTGACCTCATATTTACCTTTATTTATACCTGTATTCCCTTTTTTTATACATCATTTTACTTGTATGGTGTATTTATCTTTGTTCCAGAATTAGAATTAACCTAATAAAAAAACATATTAAAATGAATTTACAAGAAATTTTAAACTGGAGATACACCACAAAGGAATATGATACCACCAAGAAAATATCTGATGCAGATATGGCTGAAGTTAAAAACTTATTAAGAATGAGTCCTTCTAGTGTAAATCTGCAACCTTGGCATTTTATAGTTGCTGAAACTAAAGAAGGAAAAGCGCGTATTGCCAAAGGAACACAAGGCTTTTTTAGTTTTAACGAACCAAAAGTAACTAATGCTTCAGCTGTTGTATTATTTTGTTCTAAAATTGATGCAGATGAAGACTACTTCAAGCATATTGCAGATACCGATGACAAAAACGGAAGATTTCCAAATGAAGATATAAAAAACGGATTTTTAGGTGCCGTTAAGGCATTTGCGGGTATTCATAAATACGACTTAAAAGATCTTCAACATTGGATGGAAAAACAAGTTTACCTTAACATTGGTAGTTTTTTATTAGGTGTTGCAAGTTTAGGTATTGATGCTACACCTATGGAAGGGATTGATGTAAAAGCTTTAGATGAAGAGTTTGGGTTAAGAGAAAAAGGATACACATCTTTAGTTGCGGTTTCTTTAGGTTATAGAGCTGAATCTGATTTTAATTCACCTGAAAAAACACCAAAATCTAGATTAGCAGTAAGCGAAATTTTTACCGAAATATAATTCGTTACAAAATATAAACTATTATGAAAGCAATAGGATATAAAGAGAATCTTCCAATTGAAGATATAAAATCTTTACAAGACATAACATTAGACAAGCCAAAAGCAACTGGAAGAGACATTTTAGTTGAAATTAAAGCGATATCGGTTAACCCTGTAGATTATAAAATTAGAGCAAACCGACCTGCTCCAGATGGTAATTGGAGCGTTATTGGTTGGGATGCTGCTGGAATTGTAAAAGCGGTTGGTGACGATGTTTCCCTTTTTAAAGTTGGTGACGAAGTTTGGTATGCAGGAGATCTTACACGTCAAGGAAGTAATGCAGAATATCAAGTGGTAGACGAGCGCATTGTTGGTATAAAGCCTTCAAGTTTATCGTTTGCTGAAGCTGCTGCTTTACCATTAACATCGCTTACTGCTTATGAAATGTTGTTCGATAGATTGCAAGTTGCAAAGGATGATGCTAGCAAATCAATTTTAGTAATTGGTGCTGCTGGTGGTGTTGGTTCTATTTTAGTACAATTGGCTAAAAAGTTAACCAAACTGAATATAATTGGTACGGCTTCTCGCGAAGAAACTACAGCTTGGTTAAAAGATTTAGGTGCAGACACGGTTATCAACCACAGAAATAAACTGAGTGAAGAGTTCGAAAAACACAACTTACCAGCTCCAGAGTATGTTGTGAGTTTAAATGCTACAGAACATCACGTAGATGAAATTGTAAAACTGATTAAACCTCAGGGTAAATTCGGATTTATTGATGACCCGAAAGTGATGAATGTGATGCCTTTTAAAGGAAAAGCTGTTTCTACGCACATCGAATTAATGTTTACGCGTTCTATGTTCCAAACGGAAGATATGATTGAACAACATAATATTTTGAATGAAGTTTCAGAGTTAATCGATAATGGGAAAATAAGAACAACTTTAGGCGAAAATTTCGGGATAATTAATGCGAAAAACTTACGGAAAGCACATGCGTTTTTAGAAACAGGAAAAGCGAAAGGTAAAATTGTTTTAGAAGGTTTTTAGTTAATTAATAATGTATTAAAAGCAGAAAACAGCAAGGAAGTTATTGTGGCTTTTTCTATTTTAATACGCGACATTATGAGTAAAACAATAATAGTATCAGAATACAGACGGCATTGGAAAGTTAACAGCTTTAAGCTTAGCTGAAAAAGGACATACGGTTTATGTAAATGGAAGAAGTGAAGCAAAGGTAGACGCGGTTGTTTCAGAAAAAAAAACAATAACAAACAATCAGAGCATTCATGGTTTGGTTACAGATTTTTCTATTGAATTTTATTTTAAAGCAAGCACCCTTAAAATTAGGTTTTTTATCAGTAAAGTTACAATGTAAACCTATCTTCAAGTTCCTTTTGGGAAATTCATATAAATCACAATGTTTAGCCTGAAACATTTTACTATAATAGCTTCTTTTTATTAAATAGCATCTAAAAACGGCTTCATCTCTAATAATTCAATATCATCACGTTTACGTAATTCCTTTAAAAACCAACCTTTATGTCCGGCACCATAAGTAATTAGTATACGTTTTCCTTGATAACGGTGTTTTTCTAAGGCCTTCTCAATATTCCAATAATGTGCGATATTAATATTTTCCCAACCACCAAGACCAAGTTCATCATTAAACAATGTATTATAGGTTTGCAGTCCTATATTTTGAATGCTATCGTATTCATTAGTATGAATAAAGTAGGGGTCATTTACTTTTCCACTGGCTCGATATAATGAATCTGAAAGTTTATTTCCTTTTACATATTCAGCCCAATCATTTATTCTAGAAGAGTCTTTACGAATGGCTCTTAATTTTGCCCCACGTTCGGCTGCCATATATTTTGTCCATCCCGCTGTTGGAATAATTTCAAAATCCATTTTCTTTGATAACGGAAAAATAACATCAACATATTCAGGAAAACGCATGGTGCGAGGCTCCGAAATGCTATCGTCTCTTTTAAATCCATCCATGGCTGTTTTAAAAGCCTTTGGAGGAATCTCAGTTAATATATAATCTGGGTTTATTTGTGTAATTAATTTTTGTAGATAATCTATGTTATAAACACTATCGCTAAGGTGCCCACCGTGTATTGTTCCTAAAACTAAAACTTCATTTTTTGTTTTTTTATCTGAAGAGGTTTTTTCCTCAGATTGATTACAACTTGATATAGAGAAAAGTAAGATTAATAAAATAGAAAAATTGATTGTTACTTGTTGCATTAGATTTTTAGTTTTAAGCATGTGTAAATGTATGTAAATTGAGAATAACTAGTTTTACTAGTATAAGTAGTCAATTTATTTTCTATTTCTTACAGTTTTTGCGCGTAGATGGTGGAAGTATCTGCTGTGGCTAAGACATAGTTTTTTATTTCCTGAATTTCAGACAAAATATCAACTTTATTAATCAGTTTATCTTCATTAAATATTTCTTCTTTTGTAGGTTTCCAAAATGGAAAAGCCAGGTAGAAGAAGTACTTAATTCTTTATAGTTTGATGCTTCGATTTCGATTTCTGTTCTTTTTTTATAGCAAGTGTTACCTTTGTAATACTTTGTTATTCTTTTCTTTTGAGTGAATAAATTAAATAAATCGTCAACAACTTTATCTAGATTGTCAAATTCCGGATAATAGTGTCGGTGATTAAATCCGCTACCAATAGTTATTTCATTATCATCATAAGCTATCCAAATATCAGTATCAGTTATTGTAAGGCGAGTTTCTGTATATCCGTCATCATATTTATCTGTATCAACGGTTAATCTCTCTCCTAAATGGTTATTTAAAATTGCTTGTGTTTTTTCAAAAATAAATTGATGAGTTTTCATTTTTTAATAAACTTTACAAATTCTCTCAAACATGGTGTCAAATTCATTAGAATTAAGCTTTTTTAAATTCATATGGTTGGTGTTTAAAAAATCTTTTAAATATTCCAATATGTCTTCTTGCAATAAATCTGTGGCCTCCGTTTTATATTGTTCAACTTTTTTTACTTTCGAACCTCCGAAAAATTGAGCGAATTTTGAAGTCGGTACTATGTTAGATTCTTTAAATTCAATAACTAATTTTATGTCATCGGGTTTTACACTTGGAGTAGGGTAAAGGTGCGGATAAATATGAAGGATATATTCTTTTTTGTACTTTTCATATTCTATTGAAAAATTCCAAGAATTATCATCCATGATATCCGAATCATTCTGGTTTTCAGGTGTTGCTTTTTTGAGTAATTCAAACCAATTAATACTTTTATAGTGTTCTATGACTTCCTTAGTAGAAGAGACTGTAGTTTCTACACCCTTTTTTCCTGATAAAGAGTTTTCAAAAGCTATTTTATATTTTTTCATTTAGTTAATGCTTTAAATTCTAAGCTTTTATTATTGGCTAGGTTTTGTTAATATCCGTAGAACTTTCAGTTTATTGAAAACGCCGTTATATGCTATTCAATCCAGCCTTCAGAATTTGAACAAGATTCCATAGAATGTTTTGAGTATCTATCAAATTCTTCATTAAATAACTCCTCATATACTTGATATGCAGAGAAGCCAAAACCTTCCGCCTCTAAATCAAATTTTGCTTTAGATGGAGTTTTGTCTATTAATTCATAGTAGCTTTTTCCCATTCCTAAAATAAAGCATCTGCAGTATAAAAATCCATCATCAGAGCCATCCGTATACGTATGAATCTCTTTTCTGTCAATATGGTACATTCTTTCTTCAAGGATATGAATAAATTCAGTGAGTTCTTTTTTTTTAAGTTTAGATAATCGTTTGATATAGTTTTCTGTAATATCCTCTTCTAACTGATAACTTAATTGTTCTAAAGAATTCTCATCATTATTTGCTTCATCTCTCTGTTTTTTTAGCTCTGGAGAATCTTGCCAAGATTTTTCTATTATTTCCCAAAATTTTTCTTCTGTCATTTCTTTTTATGCTTTACAATGTTTTTTTTTTAATGATAGTTACGGTGTTGTATATGAGGGTTTAGCGAATAAAATCATTTGAAGCAAACACATAACTACTTTTTTTATCACTAAACCGTAATTATTTTCAACCGGTGTTGTAAGCAGTTTTTACTCACACATTGCGTTTAAATAAAAACTTAAATTTTGCCCTCCTTTATTCCAATTATCCATCGATTTTTCCCTGAAATACGCTGTATGTGTTGGTGAGGTTGCAGTTGAAATTGCAAAATATTTACTCTTTTCATTTGCTTTTATGCTTTCAAGCCATTGAATTGTTACCGCAACCTCTTCGATTTCTTTGTTGAAAAAAATTTCATAAGGTTCTAAATCGACTTTAAACCAACCAAGAAAGTTGTCTTTTATTTCGAATACGATATTCTTTTTAACTATAAAATCTGTTGGGAAACCGTCTTTAATTTTATAAAAATTCACTCTAAATTTTAAAGATTTGAAGTCATTTGAAGTTATATTAAAATTCAAATCTTTGATATGACAATTTCGTCTCATTTTAAACTTCATACCTCTTTCCTTACTCAAACGGTCATCGATATCCTTTTCGTAATATGAGTAAAAATTCGAGTGCATCAATCCTAGGCCTTTTGACGTCCTTCCAATTTTTTTAGATTTTAATTTTATCTTTTTTGAACTCACAATTACTTCATCTAATTCCATACTTTTTGGTTGAAGTAAAATCGGTTTTTTTATTTTATTTAGTTCCGAAACCAAATATTTTTCGGTTTTAAAACCAATGTATGAAAAAATAATAGTGTCTTTTGAAGATACTTTGTCATTTAATAAAAGCTTGAATAAACCATTATTATTAGAAACTGTTCCGACGGTTTTGTTTCTAATTCCAATATTAACATAGGAGAGAGGTTCATTATTTTCAAAATTCCATACTTCTCCAGTTATTGTTTTTTCTTGAGAGTGAAGAATTATACTTATAAAAATTGATGTTATTGCGAAGAGAGTTTTCATGAAAGTCGTTGATTTATGGTTAGTTGCAATGTTAAAAAATCAAAAATCATTTTTAGTTAAGAATTTTATAATTGGCGAAATCTTAAGATTCAGATACCGAATTTGTCGATTTCGAGGCAGTTCTTAAATTACTTACAACAAACATATAAAAACGATTCCACTAAACTCAAAATATTGATTAACAACTTGTAAGAGTTTTTAACAATTCCGTACCCAAACTAAACTCAACCCAAACCTTCCCAAAAACAAAAAATCCGCTAAGCTAGCGGATTTTTTCATTGTTATTTCGAGAGTAACCCCGAAAATGGATTATTAATTAGGCTGTTACAGCTAACGAATATTGATTTTCTTGGTAATACTTTGGGCTACAGTTATATTTCTCTTTAAAAATTTTAGAAAAATAACTTCTACTTGTTAAACCAACGGTGTAAACAATTTCAGAAATATTTAAGTCCGTTGTTTTCAATAGGTTTTCTGCAGTTTCCACACGAGTATTTCTAATAAAGTCCGATACCGTACGGTTGTGCAATAATTTAAAACCTTCTTGTAATTTTGCGGGAGACATACCACCTTTTTTACTTAAGTAAGCCAGTGTATATTTAATTTCAGGGTAGTTTTGTATAAAGTTAGATAACTCGTTAATGGTATCCATTTCGCTTCTAGTTAAAGACCCGAAGTTGGTTACACCATTTTTAGTATCCTCGTTATGTTGCTCAATTTCTAAAGCCAAAATCATGTGTACAATACCGTTAGTTAATAATTGTCTAACAATACCTTTTTGCTTAATAGCTTCTAATTGTTGTATTTTTTCTGAAATCCTCAAGTTATAAGAGCCTATGTATGCAAAAATTTCTTTGTCTCCTTTTGGCATAAAGGTTTTTAAAAGTTGAGTTTGCAATAGGTTTATAGCATCGGCATCTTCATTATCAGATTTTGTATCAAAACTAATATTAGAGAATTTTACTGTTTGTCCTTTTCTAAAAAAGAAACAGCTTGTTTTATGTGGGTCGCTGGCAAATATTCCAGTTTGAAACTGGTTTAAAGAGCGTTGCTTACTGTTTAATCCAAATCCGTGACTCATTTGTCCTTCCGCACAATACAGAAAGTAAATAGGGTTAGTAGTTGGTGTATTTCTAGCAATTACGGTATCGTTTTCAAACGTAATATTATATTCTAAGAAAGATATATTATCGTTAACAGATACGCCTTTAATTTCTCCCTTAGCGATATCATTATCGATTGCTAAAGCGTATTCTTTTTGAGCAGAATCTAAACGTCCACCTAAGTCTTCCTTTAGTTGGTTAAAGGTTTGTTCTAAATTATTTGTTTTAAGATCTATAACTTTCATAATAATGCTTTTAAGGGTTAGGGTTTTACTTTTCTTTTAATACTCTAATAATTAGTATTACTGTTGCCGATACTAAAAAAATATGTGAAATAATGATAAGGTTGTACACAAAGAATCCGATGGCCCAAAGACCGAAAAGAACTATAGAGAGTACATTTAATATTTTAGACATATCATTAATTTAAGGTCAATATTTTTTAATAATTTGGGTCTTGTTTAGTTCCTTCTGTAGAACTTATGTGTGATGGGTTCGAAACATCGTTCTCTTTATCGTTTAAAGTTTCTTTAGACCATCTACGTCCCACTCTCGAATTTGTCAGGTAATTTTGGTTATTATTTTTCATAATTGGTCTGCTATTTTGTTTGATACAAAGTTCAGAAATAGACACACCTTTTTCGTTATACAATTTTCGTATTATGTTATATAATTATCGGAAAGTGCCTGTTTTAGGCCGTTAAACCATTAAATTTTGATGCAAATGAAGTATTTCTAGTAAACTGTGGTTAATTTTTTATAAATTTCATCTATATATTAAACTCTATTCAAATTCACATAAAAAAGAGATTAAACCATGTTCGAAATATTTTCAAGTCCCGATGCTTGGGTAGCTTTATTAACCCTAACCTTTTTAGAAATTATATTAGGTATAGATAATATTGTGTTTATTTCCATAGCGGCCGATAAACTTCCGGAGCACCAACAGCGTAAAGCAACCAACTTAGGGCTCATGCTAGCCATGGTACAGCGAATTCTATTATTATTAGGTGTATCTTTCCTTGTAGGACTAAAAGAGCCATTTTATACCATTACATGGTCTTGGTTAGAAGTTGGTATAAGTTGGCAAGCACTCATCTTGTTTTTCGGTGGGCTATTTCTATTATATAAGAGTACTTCGGAAATTCATGAAAAACTAGACGAACCAGGGCAGGAGGAACATGAACTAAAAGCAAAAAAAATCACTTCGCTATCTAAAGCTATTGTACAAATTGTAATTATAGATTTTATATTTTCTATAGATTCCATACTAACGGCTGTGGGGATGACAAACGGTATTGGCGAACACCATAACGATGCCCTTATATTAATGATAATAGCCGTAGTAATATCTATATTAATAATGATGCTGTTTGCAAACCCAATACGCGAGTTTATAAGCGAACATCCATCTATGCAATTATTAGCATTATCTTTTTTAATACTTATTGGCTTTATGCTAGTTACAGAAGCTGCACATTTATCTAACACCGTAATATTTGGGCAAACCGTTGGTGCCATTCCAAAAGGATACTTATATTTTGCTATTGCATTTTCACTTTTAGTGGAGTTTTTAAATATGAAACTGAAGAAGAAAACAATCAAAAAATAAGCGCATCGTGTTAAAGATGCGCTTTGTAATTTTGTTTTATAGGAAAAGTTAATGGCTACCCAACTCTAAGCAGGCAAGTAAATACAGAATGTAGAACCTTTACCGGGTTCACTCTGCGCTACAATATGTCCTTTATGATTTAATACGATTTTCTTGCAAATGGCTAAGCCAATTCCGGTTCCCGAATATTCGTCTTTTTGATGTAAACGCTCGAAGAGACCAAATATTTTTTCGGCATTTTCCTGATCGAAACCAATACCATTATCCATTATAGAAATGCGATAGTAGTTTTTACGTTTCTTATCAAAGACTTCCGTAATTTTATTTCTAGATAGTTTTTTACAGTCAATAACAATTTTTGGAGGCTCTGTAGTGCTGCCATATTTAATAGCGTTAGAGACTAAGTTATTAAACAGTTGCTCCATTTGAAAAGGAATGGCTTTTAATGATGGCAAGGTGTCTATAGCAATTTCAACACCCGTTTCCTCAATACGTTCTTCTAAATCATCCAATACTTTTTCCATAATATCGCTAAGCGATATTTTTACAAAATCCTTTTTAGTACGGTTAATGCGCGAGTAGGCTAGCAAATACTTAATAAGCGTTTGCATACGGTTTGCAGAACTATCTATTTTTTCAAAATACATTTTTCCCTTATCGGAAAGTTTATCTAACTCACGTTCCGAAAGGCGAGAAATAAACATTTGAATTTTCCGCATAGGTTCTTGTAAATCATGACTCGCCACACGGTTAAAAGATTCTAACTCTGCATTAGAACGTTTTAACTCTTCATTCTTATTTCTTAATTTTTCTTCATTCTTTACACGGTTGGTAATATCTTGCACTACACCAACAGAAGCTGGTCTACCATCTTTTATTACTTTTTGTCCGTTTACATAAATATGTTTTACGTTACCTCTTTTAGTAATTACACGGTAGGTATGTATATCAGAGTTTCCATGTTCTACCGTTTCCTCACCTAATTGATCGTAACGACCCAAATCGTCTGGATGCACAAGTTCTCGATAGTTTTCAAAAGTAACATCAAATTCCTTTGGAGTAAAACCTAAAATTCTATAGAAATTGTCCGATATATTTGCGGCACCTGTATCTAAATACCAAACATAACTACCAATATCTGCAACACCTTCGGCATCTTTAAAAATGGAGTTTTGTATTTCTAGTTCAGCATTTAAATCGTTTAATTTAGCAGCTCTTGTTTTTTCAAGTGTAATATCGCTTGTGGTTACCGTTACACCATCGTTAAGTTTAATGGCTGTAGCTTGGAACCATTTTGTTTCACCATCTTTTTCAAAATGCGTTTCGTATTCTATTTGGCGCTCTTCTTCTATACAAGTCACCATTTTTTCGAATACGCCATTTGTGAATATTGAAGGATAAATTTCCGAAGCTTTTTTATGCTTAACATCGGCAGGAATATCACCCATAACATCGCTAATGGCATCGTTGATAAATAAGGTGTCAAAATCAATAATTTTACCGGCCGCATCTCTAATAGATTTAAAGTGCATCACGATGTTTGAGGTACTTTTAAATATGTTACTTAAAAAAGCACGATTATCTAGCAGTAAAAGGTTTTGAGTTTCTAGTTGATTTTTAGCAGAAATTAGGTTTTGCTTAATAGCATATTCTTCGGTGGTATCGCTGGCAGTAGCTAAAACACCATCGTTTAGTTTAACCACATTGGTCTTAAAACGATATTTGATACCATTAAAATTATTAGTTTTTTCGAAGCGTTGGGTTTCGCCACTGTTGTAGCAGGTTACCATAGCATCGAAAACACCATTTTCAAAATGAATAGGCAACACTTGAGAAAGTAATTTACCTTCCAAAACAAGTGACGATGTGTCTAATACTTCTTCAATATTTTCGTTGACATAAACAATTTCGAAATCGGTTATTTTATCATGCTCATCTTTAATAGGCTTGTAATAACTCACTATATTTTCGGTGTTTTTTAAAACACTTTCTAGGAAGGCTGTGGTTCTATCATTCTTTTTTCGTTGTTTATTAATTTGCCAAAACGAAATTATAAATATAAGCAAGGCAAACATTCCTAAAAATAAAGTCATTATCGGGTTTAGGCGTCTCGATGCAGAAAACTCTTCTTGGCGACGCGATAACAGTATTTCTTCGTGGCCCAGCATGTTGGCCTTAATAGTTTCTATTTTACGTATTAAGGTAGATACATCACTTAAATATGCATTTTCAAGTTCTTTATCTGTAGTGATATTTGCATTTAAAGCGTCTAAGTTTTTATAGAATGCACCTTCCAAATCCATTAACTCTTCTAAGTTCTTTTGTTGCTTAAGGTTGTCTTTTGTTAATATATTAAGCCTTTTAAATATTTTTAGGGTAGTATCTCTATGGGTTTTCAGTAAAGCGGTGCCATCAACATTATTTAACAGCTTATTTTCAAAAACTCTGGATTGCATCATAGCATATTGCGAAAACAGACTGTTAATCTCGGTTTCTACACGTAGTGTGTGCATTACCATTTCGGCAGTTTTCTCTAATTCCTTAATTTGCTTGTAGCTATTGCTACCTAAATACATAAGCACCGATAGGGCCAAAATAAGGAGTACAATAAATATTTTGTATGTTTTAATCACCTTCTAATTCGAATTTATATGAATGATAACCTCGCTAAAGTAAGGAAACTATTTTTTAAAAAACCGTTTCGATTAAAGCTGTAATCGATTGCGTTAAAAAAAATAGTGAATGAGCACAGAAAAGAATCTTTCCTATGTTATCCGACAATAAACCTTAAAGAAGTATCCGTTATAAGCGTAATAAAAAATTATCTCTATTAAGGGCAGAGGTGTGGTATTGCCAATTAATTTTTAGAACTTTATCTATAGCTTTTTTTAAAGCAGAAAAACTATTGGGTTTATTAATATAGACGTTGGCACCGTTAACAAAGGTGTTTTCAATATCTTCTTCGGATGATGATGTGGAATATATAGCAACACATAACTCTTTAAGTTTATCGTTAGCACGAATTTCTTTTAAGCATTGCATACCATTTTTTATAGGCATATTTAAATCTAAAAATACAATTTCGGGTAAAATGGTATCTGGTAAAACCAAATAATCCATAAGGGCTTTACCATCATTAAATAACGATAGTTTAGTTTTTACATCAATTTCCGATATAGCCTCATCGAATAATAAGCGATCATCTTCGTCATCGTCGGCCAAAACAATATTCATAATAGTTAACGGCATAGCTCTAAATTTTTATTATTCAATTTCTTGTCGTTTTTTAATAATACGCTGAAAAGCAGAAGGCGTAAGGCCCGTTGTTTTTTTAAACTGCGTAGATAAATGTGCAACACTACTATAATTTAGTTGGTGAGCAATTTCTGTGAGAGTAAAGTCTTTATGAATAATAAGATGCTTGGCAAGGTCAATTTTTTTCAGAATAATGAAATTCTCTATAGAAGAATAGGTTATTTCTGAAAATAAAGACGATAGATGTGCATAAGAATAGTTTAATTCATCGGCCAAATAACTAGAAACATTATACTTTCTAGATTTCTCTGGATCGCTTATAAGTTCTGTTATTACGTCTTTTATGCGTTCTACTAAAACGTTTTGTGGGTTGGCTAATATTTCAATGCCATACTTGTTAAAAGCTTCCTTTACGTTTTCGATTTCTAATGTAGAGAGTTTTTTCTGGAATTCAACTTCACCTAAGTTATTAAGCTTGTACTCTAAACCAAGCGCTTCTAATTGTTCGTGTAAAACGGCTTTACAGATAAAAGTATAATCAAATTTGATATTTATTTTCATAAAACCAGACTAATATTGGATCTAAATTATTTAAAAAAAATGTACTTTTTTGAGTATAAATTTATTTCGATAAATATAGTATTTTTATTAATATGGAATCTTTTTATTTAAGCAGTAAGAAAACAAAAGAAAAGGGTAATTGAAACCAGAAAACATGAAGTTAAGAAGGTGTACAAAAAAGCCATTACTAAGTGGAAGAATTTCCATGTTTGTAATTCTTCTTCTTAATATTTTATTATGGGAATTAAGTGCTTATGAAGTTAAAGAATCTATTAAGAATTCTGTTTTTCTTGTTCGAAAATATTAGCTTTTTGTGATACATTTTTATTTGGGATAGCTTTAAAGAATTCTGCTGTACTTGTATTGCTAGCAGGACTGTAGTTTGCCAAAACAGTACCTTTATTGCCATCTCTTGTTTCAATAACATATAGCATGGACATATCGGAAGGGTTACTGATTCCCTCAAAACGATGTTCTGCAACCACTGTAATATCTATAGGGTAGTACTCCGTTTTAGTTTCGGTACCTACTAATTTATGGTTCACCATCATGAAATTGCTAGTAAAACCTTTTTGTTGGTACATTTTAATGTAATCTTTCTCGCTTTTTAAATTTTTCTTTTCCATGGTCTTTTTATTTTAAAGAAACAACGGGCTAAATCTTTAAGTAGACATGCCCGTTATTTGCTATTATATTAATTCTTTCTATCAATACTATTAATTGTCATCAGTAGCATCGTCAATTTCGTCTTCAATTTCCTCAACACCTTCTTCGATGTTGTCTCCAGCATCATCGATGGTTTCTTCAACTTTTTCCGATGTCGATTTTTCATCTCTACAACTTGTAAAAGAAGATATTGAAATAGTGAATAATAAGGCGTATGCTAGTAATAAAAATGGTTTTTTCATTGTGTATATGTTTTTATTGTTAATGTGGTATTGGTCTGTTTTTTCCTTGCACCAATATTTGCAAGGTGAGTTAAATTATACCCTTTTATTTCCTCTAATTAAAGAGACTATAAATAGTAAAATGAAAATGAAAAATAAAACTTTAGCGATGCTTGCAGCACCTGCAGCTATTCCTCCAAATCCGAAAACTCCGGCAATTATTGCTAATATTATAAAAGTGACTGTCCAACGTAACATAGTAATTTGTTTTTAAGGTTAATAATTCGGTTGATACTTTATCAACTTCCTTTACACAAAGATGCCATTTAACTGGCGTGTAGATTGCCGTAATCGGTTCTATTGTTAATCCATTTGATGAATACTTGAAAAAACTTGGTATTCCTTATTATACTGTAGATTCTGCCCAAGAATAAATAGAGACTAACAAAAAAAGATGCTATATAGCATCTCTTTTTTTATTAGTAAACATAAGTTGATATTAACTTAGATCTTCTAAAAATTTTATAGTGTTTAAGTCAGATTTAATACTTTTCATCTGGTTGCTTAATAATGTTGCCGTACTTAATGGTAAGGCGGTGTCTTTTAGAGCATCTTCATATTCTGCCACGGCAGCTTTTTCTCCTCTAATAGATTCTTCTAGCATAGATTCGGCATCGTTTGCAGAAAACAAGGCTTTGGTGTCCATCCAGGCTCTGTGTACAGTTCCTGTAACGCTACCACCTTTTTCTGGCTCTTCACCAAATTTTAAAATTTCAGTTTTCAATTCGTGACCAAAATTGTAACGTTCTTTACTACGTTTTTTAAAGTATGGTTTTAATAAAGAGTGATCTGTATTTTCTGCTGCTTTTGCGTAGCCTTTTTCAGCATCGTATGTTTTTTCTAAAATTTCGTTTAGTTTATTTCCTACTGTTTCTGTGTAAGTACTCATAGTCTTTTTTTGTTTTTAATTAGTAGACTTTTCTTTAATGATACAGTCCATTTAATATCACATTCAAATTTACTATTATTGAAAGGTTAACCTTAACGGAAACCATTCAGTTATTAGCTCAAATGATAAACGTTTTAATTAGAGCGAATTAAAGTTGATATTTCTCTTGTTATTGAAATGAAGCTCGTGAAGTGTTTTGAAATTTAGGATAATAAATGAAGGCGAGCACCTTTCATATTAAAACAAAAAAATACAACTAAAACGTTTTAAGGTTCTAGTTGTATTAGTTTGTTTGTGTAAAAAAATCTTGGGAATATTTTACTATTTAATAATTTTGCGTAGAAGCATAAGTACGCCGTATTTTTTAATGCCTGTTAGGGCTGTGCTTATCCAGTTTGCTGGACTTAAGTCTTCTTTTAATTGATGTTTGGTCAATTTTAGTTCTTCTAAATGTATCTCGCGTTGAATACTCAATAGATGTAGTTCTGTATTAATTTCCTCTAAGGAATTATAATTTTTCTTTTTCATTAGTCAAAATAGTTTTCAGAGAGTTTTTTAATAACGCTATTTTCTATCTTTTTTCTCAGTAAATAAACAATACCAATTAAAAGGAAGAATACGCCAGCTATACATAAGTAACCTAAAGCGGCACTTTCAAAATACGTGCTTAAAGCGGCTGCACCTGCAACGGCTAAAAATATGAGACCCAGCGTACAAAGTATGCCGTAAATGGCTAACTTAATACCAGCAGTAGATAAAATGGCTAACTGCTGAAATACTTTTAATTCAAAGTAATTTTTAGAAGTCTGCACATACTCTTCTCCTGTTTTTACTGCCTTCGAGCTGGTCTCGTCTAATGCTTCAATTATTCCCATTTATGATTTCTTTTATATTGTTCTTATTATGATTTTTGAAGCTTTTTGTTTTTAGCTTTAAGATCTGCTAATTTAGTTTCTAACGTTGAAATTACGTCTTCTGCTTTATGACTTACATCCGATACAATGTTATCCAATTGTGTATCTAATGTTTCTCTTTTAGAGGCTACAGTAGAAGCTGCTTTATCTCTAATATCGAGTGTGGTTTCTGTAATACTCTCTTTAGCAGATTCTGCTTGTTCGGCAATTCTTTTTCTAGTTGCAGATCCTTTATCTGGTGCAAAAAGAATTCCTAATGCAGCACCTATTGCTGTTCCTGCTAATACTCCTAAAAATGTGTTTCCATTATTGTTCATGTTGTAAAATGTTTTAAATTAATATTACTTCTTGTTTCTGTTACAAAGATGCAATCTATTTACGGTTAGTATTGACGCAAACGCTTAAAATATTAACTTAGTCGGCATAGAAGGGTATGAGGCAATATGTAAATGGATTGTGTTATCTTTATTGATAATACGGGTATACCTTGTGGCAGTATATTTAAAAATGAAATAATTATGATAACAACTAATAATCCCTTTAATAATAAGGATATAGAGACTTATAAATTACATACTGAGTCTGAAGTACAGGAAATAATTAATAAAGGCTCGAATGCTTTTAAAAGTTGGAAGATGAAATCTATTGGTGATAGAACTGATATGCTTAATAAGGTATCTCAATTGCTACTAGAAAGAAAACAGGAATACGCAGAACTCATGACCAAAGAAATGGGTAAACCTATTTCACAGAGTATAGCCGAAATAGAAAAGTGTAGTGCAGTTTGCGACTTTTATGTAAAAAATGCGGCTTATTTTTTAGCCGATGAATTAATTAAAACCGATGCCAAAGAGAGTTTTATTAGTTATGATCCTTCTGGTACTATTTTAGCCATTATGCCATGGAACTATCCGTTTTGGCAAGTTATGCGCTTTGCTGCGCCAACACTTACTGCTGGTAATACAGCTATTTTAAAACATGCGTCTAACACCACAGGTTGTGCCTTGGCTATGCAGCAATTGTTTATAGATGCTGGATATCCAGAAGGTTGTTTTCAAACCGTATTAATAGGCCATGAGGATATTGAAACTATTATAGCTCACCAAAGTGTTACTGGTGTTACCCTTACCGGAAGTGAAAAAGCAGGACGTAGCATTGCAGCTTTAGCCGGAAAGCATTTAAAGAAATCGGTTATGGAATTGGGCGGAAATAACGCTTGTATTATTCTAGAAGATGCAAAATTAGAAAAGCATATCGATACTATAGTAATGGCAAGAATGCAAAACGCCGGACAAAGCTGTATTGCCGCTAAACGTTTTATTGTGGTCGATGCTATTTACGATGAATTTATAGAAGCCTTTAAAAAACGTGTTGCTGAAATTAAAAAAGGAGATCCTATGGAGGAAGATACCGAAATAGGCGTAATGGCTAGAAAGGATTTAGTTGAAGGTTTAGAGAAACAAGTTGAAGACTCTATTAAAAAAGGCGCTAAAGTAACTTACGGTTATAATAACGACGGTAATTATTTTGAGCCGACTATTTTAGAAGATGTAAAACCAGGTATGCCAGCATTCGATGAGGAGCTTTTTGGACCAGTAGCAGCTATTATTCGTGTAGCGGATAAGCAAGAAGCTATAGAGACTGCAACACATTCTAAATTTGGTTTAGGTACCATGATTTTTACAAAAGACCTAGAAGCGGCTAGAAAGCTTATTAGTGATATTCCTGATGGCGCATTTTTTATAAATGATATGGTAAAATCGGATCCTCAATTACCTTTTGGAGGTACAAAGGCTTCTGGTTATGGACGCGAATTGTCTCAGGAAGGTATATTAGAATTCGTAAATAAGAAAACGGTATATATCAAGAAATAAAATAAAATAGATTGCGTTAATATAAAAAGAGCCCTATAATTAGGGCTTTTTTTATGTTTAGCGCATAAAAAAACCTCATCTTGAAGTTAACTTCAAGATGAGGTTTTTGTTATTTAATTCTATTTAGTTTGAAAAAGTCTATTCAAACTAAGTTAATTATTTTTGTTGTGTAATGGCTTTTGCATTAGTAAACTCGCGTACACCAAAACCACCGTGTTCTCTTCCGTAACCCGAATCTTTTACGCCTCCAAAAGGCATATTAGGATACGCTAAGCCGTAAGAATTAATATGTATCATTCCTGTATCAAAATGATTCTTGGCTAATTCTAAAGCTTTCTCTTCGTTTTTACTGAAAATACCACCACCTAAACCAAACTTACTATCATTGGCAATGCGCATAGCATCTTCATTATCTTTTGCTTTTATTAAAGACGCTACAGGTCCAAAAAGCTCATCGCTATATGCAGGTTGCCCTGGTTTTACGTTATCTAAAACAGTAGAAGGGTAGAAGTAACCTTTTGTGTTCGGTATTTCGCCACCGCATAAAATTTTAGCACCGTTTTCAACACTTTTTGTTACTTTATTATGTAGTTCTTCTCTTAAATCTTTTCGAGCTATAGGGCCTAAATCGGTATCCGAATTTGTGGGATCACCAAGTTCCATACTCTCCATAAGGCTTACAAATTTTTCTTTAAAAGCATCGTAAGCACTATCAGCTACTATAAAACGTTTAGCGGCAACACAGGTTTGTCCGTTATTGTATATTCTAGCTTTGGCACAAACTTCTGCTGCTAAGTCGATATCAGCATCGTCTAAAACAACATAAGCATCGTTACTACCAAGTTCTAAAACGGTTTTCTTTAATACTTCGGCAGATTTTATAGCTACGTGTTTTCCGGCTCCAGAACTCCCTGTTAAGGTAACACCTCTAACGGCATCGTTGGCAATAATTTCATCCGATACATCGTGATTAATTACTAATACCTGAAACAAGTCTTTTGGAAGTCCTGCTTCTTCATATATTTTCTTCAGCATAATAGCCGATCCTGTTACGTTTTTGGCGTGTTTAAGTAAAACACCGTTTCCTGCCATTAAGTTGGCTATAGAATAACGAATAGGTTGATATAACGGGAAATTCCAGGGTTGAATACCATAAATCACACCTATTGGTGAATAATGTATAGTTCCTTTTCCACCATCATAAAGTGGTCTGTGTTCATCTTGTAAATGTTTTAAACCTTCTGTAGCGGTATAGTCGCAAATGCCAATACACAATTCTATTTCTTCATAACTCTGTGAAATTAGTTTACCCATTTCCTGAGTCATAAGTTTAGCGTAAGCATCCTTATTTTTCTCTAAAGTTTTACCAATAGATTTTATAATTTTTGCACGTTCATCTAAAGATGTTAATTTCCACTTCAAGAAGGCGTTATGTGCGTCTTTTACTTTGCTGGCAGCTTCTTTGCTGTCCATATATTTATATGTTGCTATCGTTTCTCCTGTTGCAGGATTAATAGTCTCAAAATTGGTTTTATCGTTTGTATTACTCATAATGTTTTCTTTCTTTTTCTAGTTTTTATTTATAAATTCAGGCGCGTTCTACTTCTGACTTCTACTTACATTGGCACGCTCTGGAGCTTCTAAATTCTCTTTGTCTTCACCGCCTTGTCCAAAGAGGGTGTTTTCTTCATCTGTAATAATTTGAGTGGTATTAATACCACTTTTACTTCTTCCTGGGATATCTAAATCTTTCCCTTGAAAATCTATCGATTCTTCGCGGTCTAGTAACAATCTATCATCTTCAGAGTCTGCTCTCAGGCCTTTTTTTCCTAGGGCGCTAATATCATCTTCTGTAATGTTAGAATTATAAGTTGAATCTGTATTATTTATGTTTTCTGAAGTTTTCATTGTATTATATTTTAAGGGTTAATGTTAAAATGGGATGGTTTTAAAAGAAATAGGCCTCAACATTCAAAAGTTTGTCAAGACCATTTCCAACCACCTATAGTTATCTTTAATTAAGCGTTTATCTAGCTCCCATTTTATCTTTTGTCTTGTTTAGCTGAATCTCTAAGTCTCGAAGAGTTTCAGCAATAGCGGCTTCAAATGTTTCTGCATTTGTGGATGCAAATACCCTTGGGCCAGGCAAACTTAAGCGTATGTCACAAATTTGTTCTTTATCATCCGTTCGGTTTTGTACTTTAAAAAATACATCTGCCCGATGGACAAAATTGAATTTTTTCTGTAAGCTTTCTAGTTTGTCTTTTGCGATGGCCTCTAAGCTACTGCTTGCAGACACATCGTGATATTGATATATAATTTGCATGTGTTTAGGTTTTAGTTAATTTCTTTTTAAATAAGTAAAGAAATTTTGGTGTTAAAATGATTTTTGAGAATGAATGGTATCTAAAAGTTCTGTTTTAGAAACCGACATACCGTAAATTTCTTGATCGGGATCCATAATTTTAGAATCACTTAAGTTTCCAACATAAACAGCATCGAAACCAATATCTTCTATAAGTTCTTTTACCACGTTTTTACTACTTTCGTCTTGCGCTGCAAAAGGGACAGATAGTTTGTCTTGCATTCTAAAAGCACGATTTTTTAAGTGATCGGCTTGTATGGTATTAAATGCTTTGGCTGTTTTTGCTGTACCAAATTTCATGGCTGTATATTCCGATGCATTATAATTAGCATCTCTTACATTTTGTGCCATATCGCCATCTCGAGATGGATACGGATTAGTAGCATCTAAAATGATGCTGTTTGCATATTCGCCTGCGTAATGTTCTGCGATTTCGTCAATGGCTTTAAACGGCATGGCTAATACATAAACATCAGCTTTAGCTTCAAAAGTTTCTGTTACAGTCAAAGCTTTAGCATTGGCTCCAGCTTCCTTAACAAGACTTCCTAATTCTTCTGGGTGTCTCGAGCTAAATAGCACGTTATGGCCTGCTTGTGCCCAATGTTTTCCTAAATTTCCTCCAATTTTTCCGCTTCCTATTATTCCTATTTTCATAATTGTATGTTTTTATATTCTGAATTGCTTCAGAAGGGTTCATTATTCTTACTACTTCAATATTACGACTCAATGACGGTGTGGGTTGACTTGTTCCCGTTCTTTTTTGATGCTATCCATTAAGAAGGATTAAATCGCTATAAATTGAATGGTATTTAACGTGTAAGCTGTTTCTATTACTATTTATTGGGTTTCTCCGTATTGCTTTTTGTAAATGCGAAGTACAATAAGGAATAAACTAACTAATAAAGGCCCGAAGATTAACCCGATAAAACCGAATAGTGGTACCCCAACCAAAACGCCCACTAAGGTTATTAAAGGGTGTACATCGTCGAGCCTTTTTAATATATATAGTCTAAACACATTATCGGTGGCCCCAATAGCTACAATACCGTAAATTAATATTCCCCAAGCTTGGAAATTATCACCGTTTGATAAGGCTAATAAAAACACGGGAATGGTACCCAATGCGCTACCTACAAACGGAATCATAGATCCAACGGTAACAATGGCTGCCCAGAAAAATGGATCGGAAATGCCGAATATTAAAAAGCCAATTAGGCTCACAATACCTTGACCAATGGCTACTAAAGGAATACCGAGTGCATTTGCTTTTACATTGGCGTTAGTTTCCTTGCCTATGGTTTTTAGGTTTTCATCTTTTATAGGTATATATTCATATAAAGATTCTTTTAATTTTTTTCTATTGGTTAACATAAAAAACAAAAGGAAGTACATTAAAGTTATGGATATTACCATATTAAATGTGCCACCTGCAAAATTTTGTAATTTATCTGATAACCAAGATGTAATGGCTCCAGTATCTATATCGGAAGCCGTGTTTATATTGAAATACGATTCTACTTTTTCTAATTGTCCTTTTCCGGCATTAATCACTTTCTGAGAGTTATCAACCGCATATTGAATTTTACTTCCCATCATAACTGCTAAACCAGCTACGGGAACCATAATACACAAAAAAGACATCATCATTAAAAAGAGGGCTGCCATATTAGGGTACCAACCTTTATCAGTTAATTTTTTCATTGGTTTTTTTAGAATAACATAAATAGTTATTGCCCCAAGAACACCACTTAAATAGGGTAGAGTTTCCTTGATTATGAGAGTACCCATTAGAATTATGAGTAGCAGAACGAAAATTTGTCTAATAATTTGTGGGCTGATATGTTTCATAAGTAATAGTGATTAATGGTTAGTTTTCCATTACATCAAAACTCAGGATTTAAGATGAAATCAATTAATGGTATCCATTAAAAAGTTAACTCGTATAGAACTGATAGTTATTCTTTTATAATACCGATAGTCTTCGGTTCAATGCCTTTACCATAACGTTTTGCATAGACATAGGTGAATTCGGCACCAAAGAACAGAATAAGGGATGAATAAGATACCCATAACAAAATTAGAACAATACTTCCGGTTGCGCCATAGGTAGAACCCGGATCGGCTTGACCGAAATAAATACCTAATAATAATTTACCAACTACAAAGAGTATGGCGGTAAGTATAGCACCAATCCATACAGTTCGCCATTTAATTTTAGCATCGGGTAAGTACTTAAACATTAAAGCAAAAAGCACAGAAATAATACCCACAGATAATACAAAATCTAATATGTAAGCGATGTATAATAGAACATCTGGTAAGGCATCGCGTATATAACTATTTAATGCGCTAATGGCTGCTGTAACTATAAAACTAACTAAAAGTAAAAAACCTATAACCAATATGAAGGCAAAGCTCAAGGCACGATCGGTAATAATTTTCCAGATTTTAGCATTAGGATTGGTTTTAATTTTCCAGATTTCGTTAAGCGATATTTTTAGCTGATAAAATACACCAGTTGCACCAAAAAGTAGCGTACCAATACCTATAACTGTAGACAGAAAATTACTTTCTGAATTTTGAGTTTCACTAATAATATTCTCTATGGCACTTGCGGCATCTTTACCTAATGCGGCCGAAATTTCATCGGTTAATTGTCCTTGTACAATCTCAACACCCCAAATAGCACCAATTACATTTATTATAATCACCAATAAAGCGGGTAGTGCCAATACGGTATAGTACGCCACAATAGCACTAAGCCTAAACGGATCGTCGGCCATCCAAGAGGTGTATGTTTCTTTTATTAAAGAAGGAAGTTCTTTAATGCTAAATTGATGTGTTGTTTGTAATTGCTCCATGGTACAGCGCAGTTTTAGTGGGATTTAAAAAGCGGATTGAATAAAAATGAATGCATGCTCTTTATTAAAAAAGGTGTGCCTTTTTTATTCTAAAAATAAAAAGACACACCTAATAGTCTTGAAGTATATATTTTTAATTAAGATAGCGTGTCTAAAGCTTCTCCGATAAGAGTATTACCTTCTATAATTTCAAAAGTTTGGTTAATAGCGGCGTCATCATGTAGTGATCTCACTAAAGTTTGAGCAACATCGGCTCTACTAATAGAACCACTTTTATTTAAACTTTTTTCTAATTCAATATGGTCTGTGGCGTTATTATCTGTTAAGCTTCCTGGTCTAACAATAGTATATGTTAATTCGCTTAATTTTAAATATTCATCAGCATTATGTTTAGCCATTAAGTAGCTTTTTAAGTCGCTTGCTTTTTCTGGGTTTTCTGCTCCCATAGAACTTAACATAACAAATTTCTTAACATTGGCTTTTTTTGAAGCATCTACTAATTTTTTTGCACCTTCTTGATCTACGTCAATAACGTTTTTTCCTCCAGAACCCGCTGCAAATATTACTTTATCTATACCTTTTACAGTATGAGAAATGTCTTTTTCTAAATCTCCTAAAACGGTTTCTATACCATCTTTTTTAAACTGTTCTTCTTGTTCGGCTTTACGAACCATAGCAACAGGTTTAAAATATTGAGATGCATTTAATAAGTTTACTATTTTTTTTCCGGTGGTACCGTTGGCACCAGCTACTAATATATTTTCCATAATTTGTTTTTTTCAAAGGTGATACTATTTCATGTTTATCTTTAATCCAAATGAATCTATTATTGACACTATTACTTTTTGAGAGTATAAACTTTGAGGAGATTGAATCTACTGTTTTATTGAGTTAAAAATTTATAGGATACCGTTAATCAGAGTTATATTTGATAATTAAATTTGACGGCATTATATAGATTAACAAACTTGGAATAATAAATCATCAAGGATGATTAAGTAAACACATAAAAAGAAAGATAATGAAACAAGGAAAAGAAAATTTTGAATTTGTAAAAGATAAGAATGATGAAAAAGGGAATTATATTTTTCAAAAAGATAAGCTGACGAAATATGGATTCTATTTTGTGGCAGCTATATTAATTATTTTGGTAACTTTTTTGATCTCTTTATAGGATTAAAGACGAAATTATTCAACTCTATAATTATTTATAATTTTATCCAAGTAAGCCTAATAGGTACTCATAACTTATTCCGAAAATAACAGCTAAACCATAGCTTAATAAAGTTCCTATAAGAATGTATTCTGTAAGTTTTCTATCTTTTGCTTTAGACAAATCACTAAAACGAAGCACTGACTTTGCGGCAATCAAAAAGCCAATACCTGTCCAGTGTTGAGAAATTATTAAAACAAACACAAAAAGACGTTCAAGGATACCAATAAAAGCACCAGCGTTTTCTAAAGATAAATTACTGTTATTTTCTTTAAAATACCATTTTGATATTACGGTTTTCATAATAATTGAAGAAACCACTGTTACGCCTAATATAGCCGTAATTAGTAATAAGAATTTAGGGTTGTATAATGAGTTAATGTTTAAGGCGTAAGGCTTATAAACACTAACAACAATGGCGATTACTATTAAATGTGCTAGTTGGTCTAAACCAAATAATAATCTAGCATTAGATTTTGTTTTTAGTTTAAGTTTGATGAGGTCTATAATGTAATGAGATAAGATGATAATTAGAAAACCGAGCCAATATTCGAAATTGAATTGCAAAACGACAAGTAAAGCTGCAAAATGCACTAAAATATGATAATATAAGTATTTAGATTTGTGCTTGCGAGATTCTTTATGTTCTACCCATTTTTGTGGTTGAAGCAGGAAATCGCCTATAAAATGAGCAAGTATGAGTTTAATAAAGAGTATAATCATAATGTTTTTACTTGTGCGTTGTAGTAGTTTAATAGTTTGGAAATTTCATCGAAACCACCACGTTTCAGTCCTTTGCTAATATTACTTTGCGTAGTGTTAAAGTGTGCTGCAAGTTCCACTTGTGTAAGTTCGGGATTTTCTAAAGCCATTTTAATGAGTTTAGCTGAGGTTGTTGTCCAATTATTTATGGTAAGCAAAGCCAATTCAAACATAATATTGGTTTGTAGATCAAAATGCTCAAAAGGAGATTTTATAGCAAGTGTTGTTTTTTTTAAGTCGTCAAAACATTCACCAGAATTAATATAAGCCGTGCCGTTAGACTCGGTTATTTTATCGGAGGAATATGTTTTTTCTCCAAGACCTATCGCAATTCTAACATCAATTTTTTTGAATTGTTTTATACTCGATTTTATTAAAATAGCCGCTTTTAATGCTTGTTCCGGCTTGGTTTCTAATTGGAAACTATCACCTCTAAAAACGTCCCACTGCGTAGGCTGTTTACCATATTGGTTCAAAACTTCTTTAAGCGTATTTAGCCATTTTTTGGGCTCGCTAGATTTTGAATTTATAATATCTCCCGTTATTATGCTAATCATTGTAATTTAGGCTTCTTTATCAAATGTATTACTTTTCTGTTTCATTACAAAATATATTCCTTTAAAATAGAATATTTTATTTTATTCCTTTATATGGTAATATTTGTAAATATTACCTTTTAAGGTTTTAATTTTAAATATATTGTAATTAGCTACTATTTATATGCTTTAATTTTAAAAGTGAGGAAAATTAAAACTTCAAACTAATATATTTGCAGTATAATTTATCAAAAATATGACATTATTTAAAGAGTTTAAAGAATTTGCTGTAAAAGGCAATATGATGGATATGGCAGTCGGTATTATTATTGGTGCTGCATTTAACAAAGTAATCGATGTTCTGGCGAAAAAAGTAATTTTACCACCATTGACTTTATTAACCAGCGGCGTTAATTTTAAAGATCAACGGCTAATTCTTAAAGATGCGGTTTTAGATGCAACAGGGAAAATATTAACCGATGAGGTTGCTATTGGTTATGGCGCATTAGGTGAAGCTTTAATCGATTTTTTAATTATAGGTTTTACTATTTTTATTGTAGTAAAATTTATGAATAAATTACGAAATAAAGCACAAGATTCTGAAGATAAAACAGTGGCAACACCAAAGGATATTGAGTTGTTAGGGCGTCTTACTGATTTAATGGAAGAGCAGAATAAGTTATTAAAATCGAAGTAGAATTATGGGAAAGACAGGACGAGATAAAAACACAAAGAATAAAGCTAAACACTCTAGGTTAATGGACCAAAAGAAGAATAAGAAAAAAGCTGAAGTTGCGTTGAGAAAAGAACGATTAAAGGAAATTATTAAACGTTCTAAAGAGGAAAAGAGTTAGTTTTAATCTTCCTTATTTTCAAATGCAGACTCATTACGCTCATTATATTTTACATTTTCTTTTATAAGAATATCGATGGGTAAATATGTCTTAGAATTTGGTGCTTTATTTTGAACCAAATAATCAGTTAATATACGCACGGCTTCATAACCCTGATCGAATGGTTTTTGAGATATTAAAAAAGAAACCGAATCGTTTAATAAACATTCAATGTTTTGAGGTGTGTTATCAAAACCAATCAATTTAATATTTTCTAAGGTTTTATTTTCTATACAATCAACAATAATGTAAATTCTACTCGAAGGAACAAAAATGCCTTTAATTTCAGGGTTTTCAATTAAATAGCTGTTTATTTTTTCTTTAGTTTCTGCCGTATTATCTAAGCTATCTAATTTTAGTGTTTGGCTTTTAGAGCTAACATTGTTTTTTAGAAAATAATCATTGAATCCTTTTATTCGGTTCGATACGGCATTGTTTTTTAATATATTATGTCGTGCCTGAAGAATTAAAAAAGTTTCAGCATTTGGACTGCTAAAATGCATTAACTTTCCAGCAATATATCCAGCTTTGTAAGAGTCTTGCCCAACAAAAGCCATGTTTTTAAACCCATCAATATCAATGTTTAAAAATAAGTAAGGAATATTTTTATCTTCTAAAAGTGCTACTATTTTTTTTGTTTCTTTCGAAAAATTAGGTACCATTATTACAGCCGTAGGTTCCGATGTTAATAAGGTTTTAAAAGTATCGAAATAGGAGAGTGCATCGTATTGATTAAAAGAAAAATTGTTAACCTGAATACCAAAAGTTTTTAAATCATCGGCCGCTTTTAAAATGCCTATATGTGGTGATTTCCAAAATAAATCGTCTGCATTATGTTTAGGCATTAGCGTTGCAATTATGTGCTTGTTTTTCATGGCAAGAGCACTAGCAATAGGGTTTACACTAAAGTTATGACGATTAAGAATTTCTCTAATTTTCGCTTCTGTTTTTTTAGATACGCCACCACGGTTATGAATAACACGATCTACTGTACCTTCGGAAACTTGGGCTTCTTTTGCAATATCTTTTATAGTAATCATCTTAAATAGGTCAAGTTTAAGTTTATAAGAAACAATTAAAAATTGAAATTATAGAACTTTAATTTTAAGCAATTTAGTTAAAAATAATTAGTTTTAGTGTGCGCACACTATTTTTTTGTTATATTTGTGTGTGCGTACACGAAAACGTGCTATTAAAGAAAAATTCAACTATCAAAACTATGAGTAAAGTAATTGTTTTAACAGGAGCAGGAGGCGTTATTTGTGGCGCATTAGCCAAAGCATTAGCCAAAGAAGGTCATAAAATAGCCGTTCTAGATTTGCGCAAAGAAGCCGCAGATATTATTGCAAACGAGATTAATGCCGATGGAGGTGTTGCAATTGGTGTTGCTGCAAATGTTTTAGAAAAAGAATCGTTACAAGACGCTAAAGACATTGTGAATGCTAAATTAGGCCCTTGCGATATTTTAATAAACGGAGCAGGAGGAAACCACCCATTAGGAACAACTTCTAATCCTCATTTTGCTGAAGCAGATTTAGATAATAAAACAGAAGGATTTAAAACCTTTTTCGATTTAGATCCTACAGGAATTAAATTTGTATTCGATTTAAACTTTCTAGGCACTTTGTTACCAACACAAGTTTTTGCTAAAGATATGGTAGGCAAAAAAGGATGCAGTATTCTAAATATTTCATCTATGAATGCTTTTACACCGTTAACAAAAATACCAGCATACAGTGGTGCAAAAGCTGCCGTATCAAACTTTACACAATGGTTAGCAGTACACTTTTCTAAAGTGGGGATTCGTGTAAATGCATTAGCACCAGGTTTCTTTTTAACAGATCAAAACAGAAGTTTACTTACCGAAAGCGATGGTAGTTTAACACCACGTGGTAATCAAATTATAGAACAAACACCAATGGGTAAATTCGGTGAGCCGGAAGATCTAATAGGCACAACATTGTGGTTATGTGGAGAAGGCGCATCATTTGTAACAGGTGTTGTAATACCAATCGATGGCGGTTTTAGCGCTTATAGTGGTGTTTAAATAAATTAAAACTCTACGAGGTTTTCAAAACCTTGTAATAAAAGTATATAAAATTATGGAGCAAACATGGCGTTGGTATGGACCAAATGATCCCGTATCGTTATCCGATATAAAACAAGCAGGAGCAACCGGTGTTGTTTCGGCATTACATCATATTCCAAACGGACAAGTATGGACGGTAGAAGAGATTCAAAAAAGAAAAGATACTATTGAAAAAACGGGTCTTACTTGGAGTGTTGTAGAAAGTGTACCCGTGCATGAAACTATTAAAACGCGCTCTGGTAACTTTCAAGAGTATATAGATAATTATAAAACCAGTATTCAAAACTTAGCAAGTTGTGGTGTGCATATTGTATGTTATAATTTTATGCCTGTTTTAGATTGGACACGTACAGATTTAGGGTTTGAAGTGGAAGATGGATCTAAAGCTCTCCGGTTTGATGTGGTTGCTTTTGCGGCATTCGAGTTGTTTTTATTAAAACGCCCAGGTGCAGAAAATGATTATTCTTCAGAATTACAAGCCGAAGCTAAAGTTTACGCCGAGAATCTTTCCGAAGCCGATAAAAAACAATTAATTAATAATATTATTGCTGGATTACCAGGTGCTGAAGAGGGTTATACTTTAGAGCAATTTCAAACGATACTAGATACTTACGCCGATATTGATGCGCAAAAATTAAGAGAGAACTTAGCGGCATTTTTAAAGGAAATTATTCCTGTAGCATCTCAAAACGAGGTGTTAATGTGTATTCATCCAGATGATCCTCCTTATGCTATTTTAGGATTGCCAAGAGTGGTAAGTACAGAGGAAGATTATGCTTATTTATTTGCAGAAGTACCAGATAGATCGAACGGAATTACATTCTGTACAGGATCTTTAGGTGTTCGTGCCGATAATGATTTGGTGAAAATATTTGAGCGTTTTGCCGATCGTGTTCATTTTTTACATTTTAGAAGTACCCAACGTGATGCAAAAGGAAACTTTTATGAAGCCAATCATTTAGAGGGTGATGTTGATATGTATAGCGTAGTAAAAGCTGTAGTTTTTGAAGAAAGAAGACGAAAAGCTGCTGGTATGAAGGATGCTTTAATTCCAGTACGTCCCGATCATGGGCATCAAATGTTAGACGATTTAGGTAAGAAAACAAATCCAGGGTATTCTGGAATTGGAAGGTTGCGTGGTTTGGCAGAATTGAGAGGTTTAGAATTTGGAATTTCGAAAAGTTTATAAATTATGAGTACTATAAATTCAAAAAACTTTATAAATGATAATTTTTTACTGAATTCTGAAGTTGCTGAAACATTATACCATCAGTACGCTAAAGATTTACCAATTATAGATTATCATAATCACTTATCTGCTAAACAAATTGCCGAAAACAAACCTGTTAGAAATATAACAGAAGTTTGGTTAAAAGGCGATCACTATAAATGGCGTGGTATGCGCGCTAATGGTATTGAAGAGTTTAATATTACAGGAGAAGCATCATTAAAAGATAAATTTTTAAGCTGGGCGGAAACGGTACCTTATACTGTTAGAAACCCGCTTTTTCATTGGACGCAGTTAGAATTAAAACGTTATTTTGATATCGATGACATTCTGCAACCAAGTACAGCAGAATCTATTTACGAGAAAGCAAATAGTATTTTAGAAAATAAAACACCGGCGCAGCTTTTAGAAGATATGAAGGTAGAAGTGGTTTGTACAACCGACGATCCATCTGATGATTTATTATTCCACAAAGAGATTTCTAAAGGTGATTTTTATACTAAAGTATTACCAACTTTTAGAGCAGACAATCTTTTCTTTATAGGAAAATCGGATTTTTTAGACTATTTAAAAAAGCTTGGAAATACGGCTGGTTTTAAAATTGATTCTCTTGAAACCTTTTTAAAAGCGATAGATGAACGGATTGTTTATTTTAATGGATTAGGATGTAGATTATCTGATTTTGGAGTAGGTGAAGCCTTAGAAATGGTTGATTTTACCGATGAAGAGATTCATACTCTTTTCGAAAAGAAATTAAATAACGAAACCCTTTCAACTTTAGAAATAAACATATATCGCTCGTTTTTATTTTTATATTTAGGAAAAAAATATCACGAATTTAATTGGGTACAACAATACCATTTGGGACCAATAAGAAACAATAATTCTCGATTGGTATCGCAAGTTGGATTAGATGCTGGTTGCGATTCTATAGGCGATTTTCCGATGGCAGAATTTATGTCGAAATTGTTTAATACACTCGAATCAACAGGTCAATTAGCCAAAACGATAACTTATAATTTAAATCCATCACAAAATGAAGTATTCGCCACAATGATGGGGAATTTTCAAAGTGCAGATGCTCCTGGAAAAATGCAATGGGGTTCCGGTTGGTGGTTTTTAGATCAAAAAGATGGCATGGAAAAACAACTAAACACGCTTTCTAATATGGGCTTATTAAGCCGCTTTGTTGGGATGTTGACCGATAGTCGAAGCTTTTTATCTTTTCCAAGACATGAATATTTTAGAAGAATTTTATGTAACCTAATGGCAGAAGATATTAAAAGTGGACTTGTACCAAATGATATAGAATTTATAGGAAAAACAATTCAAGACATTTGCTATTATAACGCTGTTAAATATTTTAACTTTAAATAAATAGAGATCACCACTAAACTAAACTAAATAAGAATGATGAATAGAATAATATGTGCATTTTTAATTTTGTTCGTTATGCAGGGCTGCAAGAAAAACGACGATGTTAAAATGATGTATTTAGCGCATACATTACCACAAACACATCCCGTTCATAAAGGGATTTTAGAGTTTCAAAAAGCTTTAAATGAAAAATCGGGAGGAAAAATACAAATTAAAATTTTCCCTGATGGCCAATTGGGATCAGAACGTGAAGCCTTAGAATTACTTCAAATTGGAAGTGTAGCAGTAACTAAAGTTAGTGCAGCAACGTTATCTAATTTTGTGCCAGAATACCATATTTTAGGTATTCCATATTTATTCAGAAATAAACAACATCAATATGATGTTTTAGAAGGTGAAGTTGGAAAAGCTATTTTAGAGAAAGGTAGTAAATTTTGGTTACGAGGTTTGTGTTATTATGATGCGGGTAGCCGTAGTTTCTACACATCGAACAAAGCCATACGCAAACCAGAAGATTTAAAAGGTCTTAAAATTAGAGTGATGAATAACCAAATGGCTATTAATATGGTGGAAGCTTTAGGAGGCTCTCCAACACCAATGGCTTACGGAGAATTGTACACTGCTATACAGCAAGGCGTGGTTGATGGTGCTGAAAATAATCCTCCATCATTTGTATCTTCAAATCATTATGAAGTAAGCAAGTATTATACTTTAGATCAACATTCTTCTGTGCCAGACGTATTATTAATAGGTACAAAGTTTTGGAATAAATTAACCGATCAAGAAAAACAATGGGTTCAAGAAGCTGCAGATGAATCATCTCAAGCTGAAAAAGTATTTTGGCAAAATTCTGTTGAAGAATCTATGGCTACAGCAAGAAAAGCAGGTGTAGAAATTATAATTCCAGATAAATCTTTATTTCAAGAGCAATCAAAATCTGTGTTAGAAGGTTTCGAAAAAGAACATCCAGAAATGAGCGAACTTATCAACAAAATTAAAAACCAATAGGTATGAAAAAAGCAGATATTCTTTTTAATAAAGTATGTCGAATTATGGAAATTATTTTAGTTTTTATATTCGGTTTATTGGTTATAGATGTGTTAAGTCAGGTGTTTTCAAGATATGTTTTAAATACCTCGTTTGCCTTTACGGAGGAATTAGCTCGATTTTCTTTAATTTGGTTATCTATTCTTGGAGCTGCTTATTTAAGCGGAAAAAGAGAACACTTATCTATGGATTTCTTGTATCAAAAATTTTCAGGTAAAACAAAGAAAAAAGCACTCATTTTTATTGAAATCTGTATCTTTTTATTTGCCTTAATCGTTATGGTAATCGGTGGTTTCAATTTGGTTTATACTACATTACATTTAGGGCAATTATCTGGAACATTACGGATTCCTTTAGGTTACATTTATGCTATTTTACCAATAAGTGGCCTTTTTATTATGTGTTTTTCCGTGTATCATTTAGGAAAAATTAATGCTAACGAAATAACCGAATAATTATGAGTATTGAAGTAATAAGTATTATCGTATTATTTGTCAGTTTTTTTACACTATTAATGTTGAGAGTCCCAGTCGCTTATAGTATTGGTATTTCTACAACAATAAGTTTATTATTGAATATAGATAAATTACCAGGGTTAACAACCATTGCACAACGTATGACGACTGGTATTGATAGTTTTGCACTTTTAGCCATTCCGTTTTTTGTATTGGCAGGAGAAATTATGAAACAAGGCGGTATAGCCAACAGATTAATAAATTTTGCAAAATCTTTAGTAGCAAGTTTACCCGGAGGTTTAGCTTATGTTAATGTATTAGCGTCGATGTTATTTGGAGCTATTTCTGGGTCTGCCATTGCGGCAACTTCGGCCATTGGTAGTATTATGACCGATAGAATGGAAGAAGAAGGTTACCCAAGAGAATTTAGTGCATCGGTAAATATTACCTCGGCAACTACAGGATTGTTAATTCCGCCAAGTAATATTTTAATTGTTTACGCTTTAGCAAGTGGTGGTACAGCATCTGTGGCGGCACTATTTATTGCAGGTTATCTACCTGGAATTTTATTAGGTGTTGCAATTATGGCTTACATTGCTTTTGTAGCTATTACACGAAAATTTGCTAAAGGACATCGTGCACCATTGTCCTTAATATGGACGTATTTTAGAAAAGCTTTTTTTAGTTTATTACTATTAGTGATTGTTGTTGGTGGTATTGTAGCTGGTATTTTTACAGCAACCGAAGCCTCTGCTATTGCTGTTCTATATGCTGGTGTTTTAGCATTGATTTATGGTGATGTAAAAGCTAAAGATTTTCCTTCTATTTTATTAACTAGCGCAAAAACCACAGCGGTTGTAATGTTTTTAATTTGTACATCTATGGCGATGTCTTGGTTGTTTTCTTTTGAAGGTATTCCGGAACTTATAAGTAGTTTTTTATTGGAGCAATTCAGTAATAAAATCGTTATATTTTTAGTGATTAATTTAGTGCTTTTAATTATTGGAACTTTTATGGATATGACGCCAGCAGTTTTAATATTTACACCAATATTTTTACCAGTAGTGGTTGCATTAGGCATGGATCCTGTACATTTCGGTATTGTATTAGTACTTAACTTATGTATTGGGTTGTGTACGCCGCCCGTTGGAACTATTCTCTTTGTAGGTAGTGGAGTTGCTAATGTATCAGTCTCGCAAGTTATAAAACCATTAATTCCATTTTTGATTATAATGGTAGTTGTTTTACTTTTAATTACTTATATCCCTGCAATTTCAATGTTTTTACCGCAACTTTTAGGGTTGTAAGTATAAATATACTTAATCTAAATATTAAGGTTGAATTTCTAAAAACGCTCATTTTTTTATGGTGTTTCTAGAAATTCAACCTTATTTGTTTAAAAAATAAACTGTATAGCACGAGATTGGGGTGTTTTTCATGCTGAGAAAGGAGTGATTTTTTTGAAAAAATTCTCGATATATCTATTTTTTTTTAGGTAACCTTAATATTGCTTGTTAGAAACAGGGTTTTCTCTAACATAGGTTTTTCCTTTAAAAGAAATATGGTAATCACTTTCAAAAAAACGGCTAGGTAAGTAATAATCGGTAGTAATTATTTGTGCGCCAGATTTTTTTGCATCTTCGAAATGCGTATAATCGTTAGCTCTTGCTTCTTTAGTTCCAGCATCGGCACGTGTTCTAATAATATAGCCTTTAGAAACGAGGTTTGATATAGTAGAATCTTCTGGGTTATTTCTTATTAAAGCTGCGGCTTCTGGTGTTCCAGGTTCAGCATTTACAAATAATACACGGTTTTTTAAAGAAGGATGATTTTTTATATATAAAGCACGCTTAGCTTTTGCATCATCTAAAATAAAAAGAAACTTTCCGCGCGAAGCTTTTAAAGTTGGCCAGTTATTATTTAAAATAGCTTCTTCTAAGGTAACATGTGTACCTCTAACATCGTCTGGAGTTATAAGTTTATCTCTGCCAAGACCTGCAATTAAAGCATCATCTAAATTTTTAAAAGCGGCTTCAGTAAAGGCTTCAGGCGTTGTTCCAAATCTATTAGTCTCCCCATCTTTAGCTTCCAAAGTAATAAATACAGGTTCATGCGTTGGGTGTGCATCCGACCACGTTTTTATGGCTAGTAAACACGCTTCTAAAGTGTTGTAGTGTGTTCTAAAATCAATATCAGGTATGTGTAAAACTTTAAAACCTGGTTTTATCATGTCTTTGTTCATGTCAAAACCTTCTTGTGGCTCAGCAAGCTGTAACCCTTTAGGATTTGCAAATTTCCCACCTTCCGTGTCAACGTAAACATCTATTTCTAAATTTCGTAAACCTAAATCTAACTGTTCTGGTATCGTGATGTGATCGTATTGTATTGACTTCATTTTATCACTTTGCGATTCTAAAAAGGTATACAATTTATCTTCTATAGCCTTTTTATAACTGTTGTGAGAGCCAATAACTTGTATTTGGTTAATGTGTAAAGTATCGTGCTGTGCAAACATGTTAAAACTAAAAAACAGAAGGAGTAAAGTGCTGTAACGTTTCATAAAATAAGATTGAATTAAGGTCAACAAAAGTAGAACGTCAAGTTTAATGTTGTGTTAATAAATTGAAAACAAAATATAAAGATTTTCTTTCAGATTAATCAATTAAAAATTATTTAACGTATTGTTTTTTAGTGTTTTAATGTTTTTTTGTTGGGATTGTGAGTTATGCTTTATTTAATAATGAGATAACAATAAGGTAAAATAAAACGGCTTAATATTTTATTTTTTTGCAGTCTCTAAGATCACAAATTAATGTTAAATATTTAAACTCTCAACTTTATGTAACAATTAAAAGGAACCCTTATTTACAAATTAAAACCGTAGCTGCTGGAACAACTACGGCTAAATCATTAAGCATTGTAAAACCAATCACTTAAAAATGTACACTAAAAATAATTTTTTTACACTAAAAAACATAGCTTTTTTAGTTTTATCTATACTATTATACCAAAGCGGGTATTCACATAGTGTCTCAACAAGGTCTATAAATTTTTCAAAACAAGCTGTTCAAAAAACAGTTAATGGTGTTGTTGTAGACGAATCTGGAGTGCCATTGCCAGGTGCTACTATTGTTTTAAAAGGAACTTCTACAGGAGCTTCTACCGATTTTGATGGTCTATTTTCTATACAAGCAGCCATTGGGCAAACCTTGCAGATTTCTTTTGTAGGTTACGAAAGTAAGGATGTTGTTATTGCATCTACAGAGTTAAAAGTTTCTCTAAAGCCATTAAATGCCATGTTAGACGAGGTTCTAATTGTTGGTTATGGACAACAAACAAAAAAGGATTTAACAGGAGCTGTTACCCAGCTTTCTGCAGGCGATTTTAAAAAGGGAGTAAACCTATCTCCAGATAATTTATTACAAGGTAAAGTTGCTGGTGTTCGTGTGGTACAATCTAGTGGAGAACCAGGCGCTGGTGTTAATGTATCTATTCGTGGTGTGGGATCTATTCGTAGTGGTAGTTCCCCATTATTTGTTGTAGATGGAGTACCGTTAAGTAATAATAATGTTAGTGCGGCGAGCCCTAACGTTGGCTTAGGTAGCTCTAGTGCTAAAAACCCGTTAAACTTTTTAAACACAAGCGATATTGCTTCTATTACGGTTTTAAAAGATGCTTCGGCAGCAGCTATTTATGGAGCTAGAGGTTCTAACGGTGTTGTAATTATTACAACCAAAAAAGGAAAAACTGGCGATGCTACCATAACAGTAGATTCTTATTTAAGCGTTGCTTCTGTTATTAAAAAAACAGATGTTTTATCGGCTAGTGAATACAGAAATGCTATTACTGAGCCGGCTTACGATCACGGCGGAAATACAGATTGGCAAGACGAGTTGTTACGCAGTGCAGTTACACAAAACAATAATTTTTCGTTTGCAAAGAAAACGGAAACCGGAAATTACTACACCTCTCTATCTTTTATGGATCAAGAAGGGATTGTTGAAACTAGCGGATTTAAAAGAACTACAGCACGTTTAAATGCAGAAGAATCTTTTCTAGATAACAAACGATTAAAGGTTAAAGTGAATTTAACAGCGAGTCAAATTAACGAAACAGGAGTTCCTAATGGAGCTAATGCAGGTTCTGACGGACAGTTAATTATTCATGCTCTAATGGCCAACCCAACACAACCTGTTTTTACTGAAGATGGCGGTTTTACCAATTTCAACTTAAACCAGAATTACAACCCCATGTATTTGTTGGATATTTACGACGATCATACGCAAACGTTACGTGTTCTTGGTAACATAGAGACCTCGTTTAGAATTATTGATGGTTTAGAATATAAATTTAATTATGGTATAGACCGTTCGGTTTCCGAAAGAAATTCTACTATTTATCCAAACGCGACCGATAGAACTCCGGATGGTGCTTATGTTCAGAATAATTTAGATTCACAAAGTACTTTAATGGAGCATTATTTAACCTACCGTTTTGATTTAAATAAAAGCAAATTTGAAGTTTTAGGAGGGTTTTCTTATCAAGAATTCGATTTCTCAGGAACAAACTTTTCTTTAACAGGAATAGATGAGCAGGATACAGGTGTTGCACCAGAATACGATCCTGGTTATTCTGGAGAGCAATCTGGCGTTGGCGGATATGCACAAGTAAACGAGTTACAGTCTTACTTTGGAAGATTAAACTACAATTTTGACGATAAATATTTATTAACAGCATCTTTAAGAGCCGATGGTTCTACACGTTTTGGTGAGAATAATAAATATGGTTATTTCCCTTCTTTTGCATTAGGTTGGAATTTGGATAACGAAAACTTTATTGGAGAAGCAGAAAATATCGATCAATTAAAATTAAGAATGAGTTGGGGACAAACCGGTAACCAGGAAGTTCAAAATAAAATTACCCAAGCGAGTTACTCGCAATCGGCTTCTGGTGGATATTATTTGTATGATGATTATAACTTAATTAATGGTATTGTAGTAAACCGTACGGCTAATCCGGATTTAAAATGGGAAGTTGTAACGCAGCTTAACGTTGGTGTGGATTTTAGTTTATGGAACAATAAACTATACGGGTCTTTAGATTATTACAACAAAACAACAACCGATGCTATTTTAAATATACCATCCGAGCCATTGAGTCCAACTACAACAGTTTGGAAAAATATAGATGGAAAAATTGTAAACAAAGGATTCGAGTTTTCTTTAGGTACAAACCTTATAACAACCGACGATTTTTCATGGAACGTAGATGTTAATGGAGCAACATTAAACAATGAAATTCAAAATTTACCAGTATCAGAACTTTATTCTGGAGATGTTGCAGGCCCTGGTTTATCTGGTGTTTATGCTAATATTTACAAGAGTGGTTACGAGGCAGGTTCATTCTTTATGTTAAAGCATTTAGGTTTTGATGCCGACGGAAAGGATATTTTTGAAGATTTTAATAATGATAGCGTTATTAATACGGAAGATCGCCAAATATTCGAAGGTGCACTTCCAAACTTCACTTTTGGTTTAAATACAAATTTAAGTTACAAACGTTGGGATTTAAGCTTAGCATTTATTGGTCAAACAGGTGGTTTATTGGTTAACAATACCAACTTAGCATTAAACATTAATAATATTGTTTCGGATAGAAATGTATTATCAGAGTTTTATAACGATGGTGCAAGTTTCACTAACCAACCTCAATTATCTACGCTGTATTTAGAAAAATCTGATTTTATTCGCTTAAACAATGCAAGACTTGGATATTCTATAGATACCGATGCACTTAATATTACTTGGTTGCAAGGTCTAAATCTTTATGTAAGCGGACAAAACATTTTTACAATCACCAATTATTCAGGCTTCGATCCATTAGTAAACAGCCCTCGTGCTGCTGGAGGAAATCAATCTATTGGTATAGATTATACCACGTATCCTTCTTCAAGATCATTTTTACTTGGTGCAACTTTAAAACTATAATTTATGAAAATTTCAAACATAATATCAAAAACAGCTTCTGTTTTTATGCTTAGTACACTTGTTTTTAGTTGTACAGATTTAAATGAAGAAGTGATAGATGAAGTGATTGGAGGCGCAAGCTCTAATCCGGAAAGTGCTATGGCAGCTGCTTATGGGCAATTAGCAAATAGAACATTTACAGATCACGGAAACGTATTTGGTTTACAAGAATACCCTACCGATGAGTGTATGTTACCAACTCGAGGAAGTGATTGGGGCGATGGTGGAAAATGGCGTGCATTAACCGAGTTTACTTGGGGAACTAATAATGCGGCGGTTTCAGGAACTTGGAATAACTTAACAAGCGGTATTACAAAAACCTTAACAGCCATTGAGTCTTTAGAGGAAAATCCAGATTATGCCAATTACGATTTGTTTTTAGCAGAAGCGCGTGGTTTATTAGCACTTTATGTATACAATACCTTAGATTTATTCAACCAAGCACCATACAGAGATCCTTTTGCAGTAGGTGCTCCATTAGAAATTCTACAAGGAGAAACAGAAATGGACAACTTAATTTCCGATGTAGAAGCTATTATTCCTAGCCTTGTAAATTTAGGCGAAAACCAAACTTACAATGGTCGTTTTACTAAGCAAGCTGCTTATGCGTTATTGGCCGATATGTATTTGAATAGAGCCGTTTTTAAAGACCGTTATAATGCAAGTTCTAGTTTTAATTTTACTGAAACTGCGGTTGATAATGATGGAAATGATATGGATAAAGTAATTTATTACACATCACTTTTAATTAATGGAGGTTTTAGTTTAGAAAGTAATTATTTCGATAATTTTGCTATTGATAACACAAATGGGTTAGAAATTATTTTTGCTGTAGCTCAAGAAAATGACAATATTAGAACTAGCGATAACGATTTTGCATACATGTCTACTGGTCGTGCGCAAAAACAAACACCAGATAACCGCGGTACAAACGGATCTTGTGTAGAGCCTGAGTTTTACTATACATGGGATGGTAATCACGACGATCCTCGTTTTCATCGTTACTATCAATATAGTGATGGGACTTGGTTTATGAACGATGGCACAACAGAATCTGTACCTGCTGAAGATACAAGAACCGACACTGGAAAATTACGAGTACATTTTAACCGTGGTTTACAAGAAGGGCAACAGTATGGGCCAATATTAGATGGTGAAGGTGGTTTTAATATGACGACCGATGGGCGTATTGCTATCAGCATGTTATACATGGAAAAAAACACAAGTACGCCTATGGATTACACACCAGATTTAGATTTTAGCAATCCAGTAGAAGCCGTGTTTTCTCAAGATGAAATTAATCGTGGTGTACGTAATTTTAAATGGGAATTCGATCCAAATTATGGCAATGGAAACTCTGCAGTAGATGTGCCATTGTATCGATTAGGAGGTATGTATTGTATGCGTGCCGAAGCTTATTTCCGTAACGGAGAAACAGCTTTAGCGCTTGCTGATATCAATATGTTAAGAACCAGTAGAACGCGTGAAGCACTCTTCGGAAATGCGCCAGGTGTTGCTATTACTTCTTTAGATGAAACAACCCTATATAATGAGATTGGTTTCGAGATGTATTGGGAAATGTACCGAAGAAAACAAATGATACGTTTTGGAACTTTTGATGATGCCTACACTGCAAAATCTGCTACGGAACCGTATTTAAGAGTTTATGCTATTCCGCAGGCTACTATTGATGTAACCGATGAAATTAGTCAAAATTTCGGGTATATTAACTAAGCGTCAGTTTATTTAAACTGGTAATATTAAAAATCTCAGACTTTTGGTTTGGGATTTTTTTTGTTTGTAAATGGATGAAAATTTGAGTTTTCAGAAAAATTATTACTTAGTTAAAATTCAATTTAACACCAATTTGTCCTGGAGCAAATGTTAAATCCCAATGTACCTTTTTATTATTTTCATTATATTTCTGCTCATATCTGGAATCTAAATATTTATCAATAGATTCTACTATTAAGATACTCATTACGGTTCCAAATACAACATCAGAAAACCAATGTTTACTAATAATTATTCTTGTAAAACCTGGAATCATTCCTACTGTATAAATACCAGCTTTTACCCAAGGATTATTAAACTGTTTACCAATAGCATAAGCATTAGCAAAAGATAAAACGGTATGTCCAGAGAAAAAGGAGTTGTAACGTTCAGATTTCTCAAAAAACTTTAAATCAAAGTTATTTGCAGATTCTCCCGTTAAAGGTCTCGCTCTATTTAATATACGTATGCTAAGTTGTTGTAAAATACCTCCAGTAATGGTAGAGGCAATCATTAAAACTCCTGTTCGGCGTAGTTTTTCATTTTTTATAAATAAACCTGTAAAGTAAACAGCACTAGATAGTCCGTAATTACCTTCTGGTCGAGCATAATGGCCACCAAATTCTAGAAGATCGTTTGGTATATCATTTCGAATGCCATCAGTCCAATTATCAATTTCATCATCAGACAAAGTTAATATGGCGGTTCCAGTAGCAATTCCAGCAAAGTTAAGCCATTCTTTACCTTTCCAATGTGCTGGCCTGCTAAAAGCATGGCCAATACCACCTCCAATACTTCCTATATCATATTTGAAGTTTTGCCATGTTGTTTGGTTTTTTAATGATTCTATTGTTTGTCCACTAATATAACATGAGCACAAAAGTAAAAATAGAAAAAATATGTTTTTCATAAGTTAAATATAAGTAGGCAGTCTAAGGATGGCGTTTATAAAAAATTGTTGCAAATATAAATCATTATTTGGGGTACAGCTACATATTTTATAGTTGTATTGATGGTATAGTAATTTTGTCGAGTAGCCACTATTAAGAATGTAATAATTCTAATTTGGAACTATAATACTTTCTTGGCAACTAAAACTACCTTATTGTTCTCCATATTTGTTGTGAAGAATAGGTAGACTTCACCACCATCTTTAATATTAAGTTTTTTTCTGATATTTTGCACCGTTTCCGGGAAGTTTCTTGTGGTAATATTAGCTTTAATAAAACCTGCTTTTTTTATTGCTTTTTTGTTATAGGGGAGTATAGTTTCAATTTTAAAAGCCCTTCCGGGGAAAGTTCTAAGATTATCACTTGTATATAAATGCGAATGTTTATGAAGTTTAGAAACTATTAATTGTTTAGATATAGAATGGAAAGCGCCCGATTTTAAAATGGCAGCATTAGGCTCATATAAATAGGTGAGTGGCTTGCTATAACTTGAATCTGTTATTTTTTCTTCATTTAAAATAAAATTAAACGATTCAATATTATCTTTTTTTAAGTTAGAAGTTTCAATACTTATCTCTCCATTAAAATCGGATTCTAAAATCCAAAGCAATTCTTTTACTTCGTTATTTACAGCAATAACATGTATAGTTTTTACATGTTTTAATTCACCAATACCAACCGAAAAATCGAGTAGTGGTGATGTTTTTATCATGATGTTTTTACTGCGTTTAAAGAGTAAATCTAAATGCTCAGGAACATTTGGCAAACAGTCGTTTAAAAAAAAAACTTTGCCTTTGCTGTCGTGTCTCCTAGAAGGATCGATATAAATCCAATCGAAACTAGACGTGCTGCTTTTTAAATACTCTACGCCATCTGTACATGGCGTTTCAATATTTTCAATGCCAAGTTGTTTGTAGTTGTGTTTTACTATTTGCGAGAGTTGTGGGTTTATTTCGCAATGTGTTACGCTTTTAAAGCGTTTAGAAAAGTATAAGCAATCTACGCCAAAACCGCCAGTTAAGTCTATTACAGTTTCGCCTTGCATTAAATTGGCTTTGTGTTGCGCTGTAATTTCCGAAGAAGTTTGCTCAATATTTAGCTTATTAGGAAAATAGATATTTTGAGTATTAAACCAAGTAGGTAATTTTTTTTCACTTCGTTTTTTTGCTTCAATTTGTTCTATAATAGCACTAGTTTCAATATCAGGAAAGTTGGTGCCTTTTAATAAAACAGATGTAATATCTGCATGTAAATTGGCATCAATAAATTTTTGAGTTTCCGTATTTAAAATAGAGGTATTCAAACTAGAATTATAATCCTTTAGTTAGTTTTTTTACAATTTTGTTTTCTGCCAAAAACTCTTTTAAAATCACTTTTATAACGGTGTAAGCAGGCACTGCTATAATTAAACCAATAATACCGAAAAGGATTCCCGTTATTAAAATAATCAAGAATATTTCTAAAGGATGTGATTTTACACTTTTAGAAAATATAATGGGTTGACTTCCAAAATTATCAATTAATTGCCCAATCATGAATACAATAAATACCCAAAAGGTTTTTGGTAAAATAACATTACTAAAGCTTTCGTCTAAATTGCTTGTCATGGTTAGGATAAGCATCAAAGCAGCTCCAATTAGTGGGCCAACGTAAGGAATAAGGTTTAACAAAGCGCATAAAAATGCAATAACAATAGCATTTTCTACACCAATAATTAGTAAACCAATGGTATAAATAATGAATAAAATTAATATTTGAAAAATAAGACCTACGAAATAACGTGATAATAAATCCTTAATTTTAGTTGAAGAGTTTTTCCAGCGAGACTCTTTGTTTTCTGGTATAAAAGTGAGTAAGCCATTTTCGAACAAACGGCTATCTTTTAAAAAGAAAAAAGAAATAAACAACACAGAAAAGAAGCCTATACTAAAACTACCAAGTCCACTTAAAACCGAGTTTAAAAAATCGGGAATCATGGCGAAATTAACTTTTGATAGTAGATTAGAATCTTTTAAAGATTGCTCAACATCAATTTCATGCAAATCGAAATAAGTCATAAATTGGACATATAAATTCTCGATATTGCCTTGTAATGCGTCAATATCTAAAAGTGATAAATTTTGTCCTTGTTTAATAATTAAAGGAATAAACAAACCTACCAAACCGATAAATAAACTAAGTAAAATGAGCATAGTTACAATTACAGCAATGGTATTTTTAAATTTTAATTTACGCTCTAAGAACAAGACTATTGGACGTCCAATTAACGAAATTACTGCTGCTATAGCCACGTAACCAATCACCGATTGTATTTGGTATAGAAAATATAAAGTAAGCGCTACGCCTAGAACTATGGCAATGGCTTTGAGTATACCGTTTGAAATAGTGTTTGAATTCATGTTGTAAATATAATATTATTTAGGGCTAAATTTTTAAGACTTGTAGAGTTTTTGAAACTTGATTTACTTTTAGAAGATTTCAACGAGCTCAGTCTAACAATAATATTTAAATAGACATCATAAACGGTAGACGGTTTAGTTTTAAAAAAGTTGCTTAGTTATCTCGTAAACTGCAATATTTGTAGCTTGTACAACATTCATGCTACTGTTCTGACCAAACATATCAATATGAATTACATTATCGGAAAGATTTAAAATAACTTCGGATACTCCGAAGTTTTCATCGCCAATAACTAAAACTATTGGTTTTTCAGTTGAAAACTTAGCGGTATGGATAGGTTGACTTTTATCCGTTATTTCTAAAGAAATGATTTGATGATTATTATTTTTAAATTCTTTAACAACTTCTATAGCCGATTCATAAATTTCATAATTAACTACTTTTTCTGTTGCTCGAGATGTTTTTGATACTTTACGCCCCAACTGAATATTTTCACCGCAAAGCACTAGTTTTTCAACACCAAAAGCATCGGCCATTCTAAACAAACTACCAATATTTGGTGCATTAGTTACATTGTCGCAAACCAATGTTATTGGGAATGTGCGTTTCTTGAAGTTGGAAGTGTAGTGGGTGAGTTGCAATTTTGTTCTGTTATTAGTTGTGTTTTTTTTATTAATTAAGGTGAAAAGCCTTTCCGCAAATATAGCTAGAATGACTGGTTCTATATCCAAAGCAACATGTTATGCCATCAGGACATTCATCATAATGAAAATTAGAAAAACCAGTTGAATAGGTATTATTATTTATGTTATTTAAAGGTTGAAAGATTAACAATGTAATAATGATAAATGCTATACTTTTTAGATGAAAGGATGATTTTTTCATACGTTTAATCTCTAATTCTCAAAAACATATTTTATAATATTAGCTCCCATTTTCAAGGCTTTTTCTCTAACATTGGCAGGATCATTATGTACTTCTGGATCTTCCCAACCATCTCCTAAATCACTTTCATAAGTAAATAATAGAATCAATCTGTCCTTTTCAAAAAGGCCAAATGCTTGTGGGCGTTTACCATCATGTTCATGTATTTTCGGTAAGCCTTTTGGAAAGTTAAAAACCGAACTAAAAATAGGGTGGTTTGCAGGCAGTTCAATTAAATCTTTATTCGGAAATACTTTTTTGAGTTCTTTAGTAATGTAAGGCTGCATCCCGTAATTATCATCGATATGTAAAAATCCTCCTGAAATTAAATAGTTTCTCAGATTTTCGATATCTGTTTCGCTAAAAAACACATTGCCATGTCCTGTCATGTGTAAAAAAGGATATTGAAAAATATCGGGACTGCTAACTTCTACATTTTCTACTTTCGGGTTTATTTTGGTGTCAATATTTTCATTACAAAACCTTATTAAATTTGGTAATGCTGTTGGGTTACCATACCAATCGCCACCGCCTTGATACTTCAGGATAGCCAAATCTTGCGGAAAGCAAGCTATCGAAAATAGACAAAATAAAATGAGCGAAATGAATTTCATGTTTTAAGCTTTGTTACATTTCATTAATAAACGCTACGGAATGGCAGGCAACAATAGCTGCTGTTTCTGTACGTAAACGTGTTTCTCCCAAAGTTACAGGAATAAAATCATTTTGAAGTGCTAGTTCTATTTCTTTAATCGAAAAATCGCCTTCGGGACCAATTAAAATGGTGATATCTTGTTTAGGCTTAAGCTCATTTTTTAGTGATTTTTTATCAGTTTCCTCACAATGCGCTATAAATAAATCACCAAGAAAATCTTGTTTTATAAAATTTTTAAAAGAAACAGCCTCATTTAATTTTGGTAAATAACAGCTTAGAGATTGTTTTGCGGCCGATTGTATAATGCGCTCAAAACGTTCTGCTTTAATAATTTTGCGTTCGCTATGATCGCATATAATAGGCGTAATGCTATCGATTCCAATTTCGGTAGCTTTTTCTAAAAACCACTCGTAGCGGTCGTTCATTTTGGTAGGAGCAACCGCTAGGTGTAGATTATATTTTTGTTTGGGCTGTAATGTTTTAGATGTAATTTCTGCGGTACATTTATTAATGTTTGGTATAGAAATTTTTGCAGAGAATAACCAGCCTTTCCCGTTAGTTATGTGTAAAGTATCGCCAACTTGTTTACGCAACACTTTTACAATATGTCTGCTTTCTTCTTTTTCGAAAGAGAATTGCGTGGTGTTTTCGTTTATGTTGGGATTATAAAATAATTGCATTAATTTTTGGCTTCAACAATTTTCAAAACTTCAATTTCCGCAATGTCTTTTGGTTCATGAGTTTTCAATACCACATAATACCAATTTTTTTCGGGAATATCAATAGTGAAAATATCATTTAATTGGTGACCTCCGTTAGCAATCTCGTTGTCAAAATCGGGATGTACATCAGTCGATAAAAACCAACCTAGATCTCCTCCTTTATTTGCGTTATCATCCATGGAGTATTGTTTCGATAAAAAGTCGAATGGTGCACCATTATTAAATTTTGCTATAATTTTATCACGTAAGTTGTTTATTTCTTCTAGGCTATATTTTGTGCCATCTAGATAAATATAAGAAACTCTATTGTATGTTTTTTTATTTTTTTCAACGACTTTATAAGCGGTTTTTTCAAATTCGTTTTCATAAACCTTAGTGCCTCCAAGGCGTAGGTCGAAAAGATCTGTTGTTAAACTTGTTTTGTGCTTTTCCTCGTTAAAGGTAATTAGCTTATTTTTTTTCGAGTGCTTGGATTCTAAAAATTGCTCGATTTGCTCCGGAGTTTCAACAAGTTCTAATTGTTTTTCTATTGATTTTTGAGCGTTTAAAATGGAAGAAAAGCCTATGAAGGCTAGAATAAATATAGGTTTTATCATAATATATGGGGTATATTTTAACGCCAAATTTAGAGTTAATGTTTGTGATATGAAAGAAGAAATATTAAGTTATTAACAATTTATTGTTGATAACTTCAAAATCAGGCAATTAAATTAGTCTTTTTTTTAATTTTGAATAGAAGAAGAAAAGTAAACTTAAAACAAATAAAATTTCTGTTATTATAATGAAAACAGGTTATAATAAATTTTGTTTCAGATACATTTAACACAGCAACAGCGACAGAATTGAACAAACATGCACTGATGATACCTCATAAAAGAGCTAAGCTCTAAATGTAAATTTGAGTTTTTTGTTTCTTCAGATTAAAAAATTATATTTTCAATCGAGCAGATGCTACAATATCTTGTTCTGCAAAATCACCTTCCAAGAATTTCAAATAACCCACAATAGCAATCATTGCAGCGTTATCTGTGGTAAATTCAAACTTAGGAATGTAAGTTGTCCATCCAAATTTTTGTTCACCATCTTTTAAGGCTTGCCGTATTCCTGAATTAGCCGATACGCCACCTCCAATAGCAATATGGGTTATGCCTGTTTCTTTTGTAGCGAGTTTCAATTTATCAATTAAAATTCCGATAATGGTATATTGAATTGAGGCGCAAATATCATTTAAGTTCTCGGCGATAAAATTTGGATTTGCTTTAACTTCTCTTTGAATAAAATATAAAACAGCTGTTTTGAAACCGGAAAAACTAAAATTTAACCCAGCAACTTTTGGTTTTGTAAACTTAAAGGCTTTTGGGTTTCCTAATTTGGCACGTTTATCAATTTCTGGACCAGCAGGATAGCCTAATCCTAAAATTTTTCCGCTTTTATCAAAGGCTTCTCCTACAGCATCATCGATGGTTTCTCCAATAACTGTCATTTCAAAATAAGAATCTACTCGAACAATTTGTGTATGTCCGCCCGAAATAGTCATGGCTAAAAACGGAAAAGTTGGCTTATCAAAGCCTTCTTCATCTATAAAATGTGCCAAGATATGCCCCTGCATATGGTTTACATCTATCAACGGAATATTTAATCCATAGGCTAGCGATTTCGAAAAAGATGTGCCAACTAGTAAACTCCCCATTAATCCGGGACCACGTGTAAAAGCTATAGCATTGAGCTGTTCTTTTGTAATATTAGCCTTTTTAAGAGCTTGGTAAACAACCGGAACTATGTTTTGTTGGTGGGCTCGCGAAGCTAGTTCTGGCACAACACCGCCGAATTCTTCGTGTATTTTTTGGGTCGCGACAACATTACTTAAAATTTTACCGTTGTGTATTACGGAAGCCGCTGTATCATCGCAAGATGACTCAATTCCGAGTATATAAATATTTTGTTCCTTCATTAGTGAATTTTAGGCACAATAATTGTTAATTTTGAATCCGAATAAATGAATTAATAGATTCTATTTATTTCGAATTGCAAAAATAGTTTATTCTAAATAAAATTATAACGATAAGGGTATCAAAAAATTTCTAAAAATACTATTAAAAATAGCAGGTATATTGCTAATGCTATTCATCATTTTGGTGTTGATTCTTTCTATTCCTGCCATACAAACTGGGCTTGGAAATTATGTAACCAAGCGTATAAATAACGATTTTAAAACCAATATAAATGTTGATAAAGTAAGCTTGCAGTTTAATGGAGATGTTGAGCTTAAACAAATTTATATTCAAGATTATAAACAAGATACACTTATAAGTATTGCTGAATTAAATACGTCTATTTTGGGTGTTAGAAACTTGGTGAATGGGCAGCTCGTATTTGGTGATATTGATATTGAGAACCTTAATTTTTATATTAAAACTTATAAAGGAGAATCTGATACCAATCTAGATGTTTTTGTTGCTCGATTTGATAGCGATAACCCAAGAACAGAAAAAAGCAGTTTTTTATTATCTTCCAGTGATGTTTCTATTTATAACAGTGTTTTTATGCTTTTAGATGAAAATAGAGAGACTACAAAAATACTTCATTTTGAAGATTTAAATATTAACGCTACCAATTTTTTAATTAATGGAAGTGATGTAAATGCCAGAATAAACACTCTAAATTTTAGGGATAGCCGAGGCGTTACGGTAAAGAATATGATGACTAATTTTAGTTACACCTTAACCGAAATGAATTTTGCTAACCTAGACATTAAAACCCCAAATTCTGAATTAAAAGGCGATTTGAAGTTCTCGTACGATAGAGCTGATTTTAAATACTTTACAGATAAGGTTTTGGTGTCTGCAAGTTTTAAAGATTCTAAAGTTCAGTTAGATGAATTGAATACTTTTTATAACGAGTTTGGTGTAAATCAAACCGCAACTTTTAGTACCGAAATATCTGGAACATTAAATAATCTACAAACCTATAATTTAAAATTAAATACCAATAGAAAGACCCGAATTTACGGAGATATTAACTTTAAAAACTTGTTTAATAAGGAGGAAGGTAATTTTTATATGACGGGTAATTTTAGAAACCTATCATCTACTTATAAAGATTTAAAAAGTTTGTTGCCAAATGTCTTGGGAGCTGCTATTCCGTCATCGTTTGATAGATTAGGCTATTTTACGGTTGTTGGCAATTCTCAAGTTACATCGTCTACTGTAGTTGCAGATATTCAGATAGATACCGAGTTGGGTTTTGTAGATTCAAACTTAGAAATAAACAAAATAAACGATATTGATAATGCTGCTTACAAAGGTAATATTATTTTTACTGAGTTCGATTTCGGGACCTTTTTAAATGCGCCAGAAGTTGGTAGAGCGTCTTTAAATTTTGATGTAGATGGTAATGGTTTTGTCACTAAAACTATTAATACTAAGGTAAAAGGTGATGTTTTTGAAATTGAATATAACAACTATAAATATCAAGGTGTTAAAGTAGCTGGAAATGTAAAAAACAACATTTTTGATGGAAACCTTATTACCAACGATAAAAACTTAAAACTTAATTTTACTGGGCTTGTAGATTTTTCAGAAGCTATAAATAAATACGATTTTGAAGCCAAGGTTGATTATGCCAATTTAAATGCATTAAACTTCATTAAAAAAGATAGTATTTCCATTTTTAGAAGTGTTGTAAAAATGAATATGAACGCGAGTAATTATGATGATGCTCACGGTAAAATTTCATTTAGAAAAACGAAGTATAAAAATGAAAACGATACGTATTATTTTGATAAATTTGATGTTTCTTCTCGTTTTAGCGAAGGTTTACGTTATATAGAAATTAATTCGCCAGATATTATTGAAGGCGAGCTTAAAGGGCGGTTTAAGTTTAAGGAGCTTAAAAAATTGTTCGAGAATTCTATTGGCTACATTTATACTAATTATATTCCAAATAAGATAGAAGACAATCAAAGTATCGATTTTAATTTCACAATTTATAATAAAATTGTAGAAGTTATTTATCCGGAACTGGAATTGGCAAAAAACACTTTTATTCGTGGGCAAGTAGAAAGTGATGAAAGCCAATTTAAACTCACTTTTAAATCACCTAAAATTAAACTTTCAAATTATTTTGCAAACAACATCGAGTTGCAAGTAGATAATAGTAATCCAGTTTTTAATACGTTCGTAGAAATCGATAGTTTAAATACCAAATATTACAATGTTTCTAATTTTAATTTAATTAATGTTACCGTTAATGATACGTTGTTTATGCGATCGGAATTTAAAGGCGGAAAGCGTAATAAAGATAATTACAACCTAAGTTTTTATCATACTATAAATGAAGCAAATGAATCTGTTATAGGTTTTAAACAATCGGATGTTACAATAAAGGATAATAAATGGAACATCAATGAATTACAAGATAAGTTCCATAAAATATCTTTTGATAAAAAGTTTACAAAATTCAATATAGATAAGTTTAGAATTAATCATAATAATGAAGAAATTAGACTTTCGGGTTTTCTTAGGGATTCAACAGAAAAAGATTTAAAGCTTAATTTTACAAATGTCGATTTAACTAAAATAACGCCAGATATTGATAGTTTAACCCTATCAGGAAATGTAAATGGAAAGTTAGACTTATTGCAGCAAAATGGCAATTATTTACCGAATTCTAGTATTATAATTGACAATTTTAGGGTGAACGATTTTCTTCTTGGTTCTTTCGATGCTAATATTATTGGTAACGAATCGCTTACAAATTATAGCGTAGATGCTACAATAAAAAATGACGATTCGGATTCCTTTACAGCAAAAGGAGATATTTATGTAGCCGGAAAACAATCTAAAATTGATGTCGATTTAATGTTCGATGGTTTCGATTTATATCCATTAAATCCGTTATTAAGAGATGTTTTAAGTAATATTAGGGGTAAGGCCGAAGGAAAAGTAAAAGTAGTTGGAGATTTAGCTAAACCTAATTTTAATGGCGAGCTTTTATTAAAAAATGCCGGTTTGGGTATTCCTTTTTTAAATGTAGATTACGCTTTTGCGGAAAAGTCTTCCGTTTCCTTAAAAAATCAAAGTTTTATTTTTAATAATATCAATATAACCGATACTAAGTATAATACTAAAGGATTACTTAAAGGAGATTTAAGCCATGTTAATTTTGGTAAATGGAGTTTAGGCCTCGATCTATCAACTAAAAACTTATTGGTTTTGGACACTAAAGAAACCGAAGATGCCTTGTACTATGGTACGGGGTTTATTGGAGGAGAAGCTAGTATTTCTGGGCCAACCTCCGAGTTAAGAATAAATGTAATTGGCGAAACCAAAGCAGGTACAGTATTTAAAATACCGCTAAACGATGCCGAATCTTTTGGAGATAATACTTTTATTCATTTTATTACAAAAGAAGAAAAAGAAGCGAGAAATAAAGGTATAGAGCTTGTTTTTGAGGAAATAAAAGGATTAGAACTCGATTTTGATTTGGATGTTACCGAAGATGCTGAAGTTGAAATTATTATTGATAAAAACTCTGGTCACTCTTTAAAAGGACGAGGACGTGGAGGCTTGTTGGTTGAAATTAATACTAATGGTAAGTTTAATATGTGGGGGGATTTTGCGGTATTCGAAGGGGTTTATAATTTTGCCTATGGTGGCTTTGTTCAAAAACAATTTATAGTACAACCCGGTGGCACTTTAGCTTGGGAAGGCGACCCGCTTGATGCTTTAATTAATATGAAAGCTGTTTACAAAACACAAGCTAATCCATCGCCTTTGCTTGATACTCCTATTAATAGAACCATTCCTGTTGAGTTAAATATTGCATTAACTGGAAATTTAGAGCAACCTATTCCAGATTTCAGCTTTGAGTTTCCTAATGTAAATTCTACTATAAAATCTGAGTTAAATTATCGTTTAGAGTCGGAGAGTGATCGTCAGGATCAAGCCTTGTATTTAGTTTCAACAGGTTCCTTTTCAGGAGGTATAGATGAGCTTAATTTCTCTGGTACTATTGCAGAAAGACTTAATGGCATCATTAATAGTGTGTTTTCTAATGGTGATGGCAAACTTAATTTAGGCTTAAATTATGAAGCTGGACAAAACACTCCCGATTATCAAACCGATGATAGAGTAGGTTTAACGCTTCAAACTCAAATTAGCGACCGTGTGCTTATTAATGGTAAAGTTGGTGTTCCTGTCGGTGGAGCTAGTGATACGGTTATTGCTGGCGATGTAGAAGTGTCTTTTCTTTTAAATGATGATGGAACTTTAACAGCTAAAGTCTTCAATCGTGAAAACAGTATACGTAATTTTGGTGAAGATATTGGATATACCCAGGGTGTAGGACTTTCTTATAATGTGGATTTTGATACATTTAGAGAATTACTTCAAAAAATATTCAAAAAGAAATCCGAAACCGAAAATGAAGTCTTGGAGCAACCTAAGAAAGAAGCGGAAAGCGCCTTACCTGATTTTATTTCTGTAAAATAGGCTTCAACAGACTAGAAGTTTTTTAAAAATTCTCATTTAAATTAACTCAAATTGGTTATTGTTTAATTTTTTGAGGTTAAAATAGCATGTTATTTATAATTTATTACTAAAACGTTATAGTAAAAACAATGAATAAAACAGTACAAATAGTATGATTATATACTTTTTCTTTATTAAATTTACGTTTTAATTCAAAGAAATAAATGCCAAATAAAATAAAAAAAATTGGAGTGTTTACATCAGGAGGAGATGCTCCTGGTATGAATGCCGCCATCCGATCTGTAGTAAGGTCTTGTGCTTACCATAATATAGAATGTTTTGGGATATATAGAGGTTACGAAGGTTTAATGGAAGGTGATTTCGAACCAATGGATGCCCGTAGCGTTAAAGGTATTATCAATAAAGGAGGGACGATTTTAAAATCTGCACGTTCAAAAGAATTTAGAACTAAAGAAGGCCGTCAAAAAGCCTTCGATCAATTAAACAAAGCAGGAATTGATGCTTTAGTGGCTATTGGTGGTGATGGTACATTTACTGGAGCATTGGTTTTTAACGAAGAGTTTGGTTTTCCTGTAATGGGGATTCCGGGAACTATCGATAATGATATTGTTGGAACATCACATACTTTAGGTTTTGATACGGCTCAAAACACAGTAGTAGAGGCTATTGATAAAATTAGAGATACTGCAAGTTCACATAACCGTTTATTTTTTATTGAGGTTATGGGACGTGATGTTGGGCATATTGCTTTAAATACTGGAATTGCTGGTGGTGCCGAAGAAATTTTAATTCCTGAAGAAGATTTAGGATTAGAGCGTTTGGTAGAATCTTTAAAGCGTAGTAGAAAAACAGGTAAAACATCTAGTATTGTTGTTGTAGCTGAAGGTGATAAAATAGGTAAAAATATTTTTGAACTTAAGGATTATGTTGACGAAAACATGGAAGGTTACGATGTTAGAGTATCTGTGTTAGGACATATGCAACGTGGCGGGTCACCATCATGTTTCGACCGTGTTTTAGCAAGTAGAATGGGCGTTAAAGCTGTAGATTCTCTATTAGAAGGTAAATCTAGTTATATGGTAGGTTTAATTAATAATAGTATGGAGCTTACACCATTGGATAATGCCATAAAAGGAAAAACAAAAATAAATTTAGAATTATTGCGTGTCTCAGATATCATGAGCACTTAACATTTATAAACACGATTATGTCAAAATTAAAAATTGGAATTAACGGATTTGGTAGAATAGGTAGAATTGCTTTTAGAGTAGCAGCTTCTAGATCTAATGATATTGAAGTAGTAGGAATTAATGATCTATTAGATGTAGATCATTTAGCTTACTTATTAAAATTTGATTCTGTTCACGGACAGTTCGATGGTACTATCGAAACTAAAGATGGTAACTTAATAGTAAACGGTAATACTATTAGAGTAACTGCAGAACGTAACCCAGAAGATTTAAAATGGGATGCTGTTGGAGCAGACGTTGTTTTAGATTGTACTGGTATCTTCACTTCTTTAGAAGGTGCACAAAAACACATTACAGCTGGAGCTAAGAAAGTTGCAATTTCTGCACCATCTGCAGATGCACCAATGTTTGTTATGGGTGTAAACCACAAACAAATTACTGCTGCAAATACAATTGTATCTAATGCTTCTTGTACTACTAACTGTTTAGCGCCATTAGCTAAAGTAATTAACGATAAATTCGGAATTGCTGAAGGTTTAATGACAACTGTTCACGCTGCAACTGCTACACAATCTACTGTTGATGGTGTATCTAGAAAAGATTACAGATTAGGTCGTGCTTCTTTAAACAACATTGTACCAGCTTCAACTGGAGCTGCTAAAGCTGTTGGAAAAGTAATTCCTGAATTAAACGGAAAATTAACTGGTATGGCTTTTAGAATCCCTACTGTAGATGTATCTGTTGTAGATTTAACTTGTCGTTTAGAGCGTCCAGCTCCATGGGCTGAAGTTAAAGCTGCTTTAAAAGAAGCTTCTGAAGGTGAATTAGCTGGTGTATTAGGATATACTGAAGAAGGTGTAGTTTCTCAAGATTTCGTATCTGAACCAAAAACTAGTACATTCGATGCTAACGCAAGTATGGCATTAAATGATGGTTTTGTAAAATTAATTTCTTGGTATGATAATGAGTTTGGTTACTCAACTAAATTAATTGATTTAGCTCAATATATTGGTGCTGTAAAATAAATTATCTATATATTTCCACAGTATTATTTTTTTTTGAATAATGCTGTGGATTTTTTTATTCTAAGAACTTATGATTTTAATTGTAGATAGTGGTTCTACTAAGTCCGATTGGCTTGCTGTAGATAAAGATGGAAATAGATTAATGGATAAAATCCGTACTAAAGGATTAAATCCAGCCATTTTAAGTGAGAAAAAGCTTAATAAATTAATTAAAAAAAGTAAAGAATTAAAATCGAATGCAGAAAAAGTGACACACGTGTTTTTTTATGGCGCTGGTTGTGGTACGGATAATGCAAAAGATTTATTAAATACCGTTTTAAAAGATATTTTTTCTAATGCGCATGTTGAAGTTAATGAGGATACCTTGGCTGCCGTTTACGCTACTATTAACAATCCAAAAGAAGCTGCTGTAGTTTGTATTATGGGTACAGGTTCTAACTGTAGTTATTATGATGGCGAAATATTGCACCAACGTGTTATATCACTTGGCTACACATTAATGGACGATGCTTCAGGAAATTATTATGGTAAGCAGTTAATTAGAGATTATTACTTTGGCCAAATGCCAGAAAATGTTAGAATAGCCTTTGGTGCTAAGTTTAATATGGAGGCCGATTTTATTAAATACAACTTATACAAGCAACCAAGTCCTAATGCTTATTTAGCAGGATTTGCTGAATTTATGTTCTTACACAAAGATTCAGAATATACCATTAACTTAATTAAAGATGGTATTCGTTTGTTTGCAAAAAACATGATTTTTCAGTTTAAGGAAGAGTTAAAAACAGTTCCCGTACATTTTGCTGGATCTATAGCCTTTTTTGCGCAAAAAGAAATTAAAGAAGTTGGTGAAGAAATGGGCTTTATAGTTGGAAATTTTGAACGTAGACCTATTGATGGTCTAGTGCCTTTCCATACCAAAAATCTATAATTTAAAGTAAAAGATAATTGCAAAAACATTTAGCAATTTATATATCTAATAGTTTTGATAAGGAAAGCCTTATCAAAACTATTTTTTTAGGAGAACTTATCCCTAGTTTTTCTAGTTTAAACGGTGCACTTTTTTCTGAAATAGTTTTAAATAAATTCATAGATGAAGAAATCCGTCACGGTAAAATGAATGTCGCGACCGAAACAAAAAATAGTTTACTTCATTCTTCAGAAGGTGAACGAAAAAAAGCGCTTTTAGATCATATAATTTCCGGAAAACCAGATTATTTAGTCATCGATAATGTTTTTGGTAATTTAGATGTGGCTACCCAATCGCAAATCGAAAAGCAGCTTACGGTTTTAAGTGAAACAACTTCAATTGTTCAAATAGCAAATCGAAAATTAGATATCCTTCCTTTTATAAAAAACATATATCAGATAAAAGACGATATACTTGTTGAGTTTTCAAATACTGAAAGTAAAACAGAATCTTTTCATTTTATTGAAGCCTTACCGTCTGTAGAGTATCATGAACCAACTAAAATTTTAAACCCTTTAGTAAAGTTTAATAACGTATCTATTAATTATCGTGAGCGTGCCATTTTAAATTCCATTTCATGGGAAATTAAATCGGGAGAGTTTTGGCAATTAATGGGGCCAAACGGATCAGGTAAAAGCACCATGTTAAGCATGATTTTTGGTGATAATCCAAAAGCTTACGGTCAAGATATTACATTATTTGGAGTTAAAAAGGGGAGTGGAGAAAGTATTTGGGACATAAAACAAAAAATCGGATATTTTTCTTCGGAAATGCTTCGCGGTTTCACTCGTCGAGATACTATTGGAAACATGATTGTATCAGGTTTTTTTGATACGGTTGGTTTGTATAAAACACCAACGAACGCGCAAATTAAAATTGCCCAACATTGGTTACGGGTTTTAAATATGTTTGATATTAGAAAGCAATGCTTTTTATCGCTTTCACGTGGTCATCAACGTTTGGTATTGATAGCGAGAGCCATGGTTAAGAATCCACCATTACTTATCTTAGACGAACCTACCAACGGTCTTGATGATAACGATGCCGCTTTATTTTGCGAATTAATAAATAAAATAGCTTTAGAAACAAATACAGCTATTTTATATGTTTCCCATAGAAAAGAGGCTAATTTAAATCCTGAATTTGTTTATGAGTTAGTTCCAAACGAAAACGGTTCTATTGGAAGTATACTAACTTAGAATTACACAGCAGGTCTAATATCTACTTCAACTTTCATTTTGTTTTCACCTGAACTATAAATAACTCCTTTTAAAGGAGGAACATCATAATAATCGCGTCCGTAAGCCACAATAATGTGTTGGTTTTTTGGTATTTGATTATTAGTTGGATCAAAATCTACCCATCCAAATTTAGGAATATACACTGAAAACCATGCGTGAGAAGCATCTGTACCAATAAGTTTCTCTTTTCCAGGAGGTGGTAAAGTTTCTATATAACCACTTACATAGCGTGCAGACAAACCTATAGATCTAACGCAGGCAATAGCGATTTGAGCAAAATCTTGACACACTCCTTTTTTATTCTCCATAACTTCCTGAATTGGTGTTGCTACATTTGTAGCGGTTGCATCAAACTCGAAATCGATATAAATGCGTTGCATGAGCTCTAAAGCCGATTCAAAAATGGGGCGTTTCGGTTTGAAAGAAACCAAAGCATAATCTTTTATATTTTTTGTTATTTTAGCAATTAAAATCGATTCAAGTAAAAATTGTTTTACTTCTAAAATTTCTGAGGAAATAGATTTCATCTCTTTTTTAGCTTCTTCGAGAGTTATCGCCATTCCAGCAGTCGATTTGTAAATATCTGGTGCTAGACTAGAATCTCTTAACACCTTAGTTTTTGCGACAACTTTTAATTCTTCATGGTATTGCTGAATAGAAAAGCGAGTGATAGTATTTCCGAAGAAATCGATACGTTCTGAAATTTCAGTCGGTTTTGGGCTTATTTCCAATTCATAACTTAAAATGCTTTGTCCTAAAAAATCAAGGGGTTTTAGAGTCGCTATATTATGGCAAAATGTAACACCATTGCCATATTTGTATATTGTTGTATGTGATAATTGAAAAACCATTATTGTAGCGGGAAGTTTTGATTAACCAATTGAGTTTGTTGATAGGAATGATTAAAATATGTATCTGAAATAGATAAGGATGTTTGGTGTAATAATTCGCTTAGTTCGGATAATAAATCATCTAAATTACCTCTAATAGCACCATGTTCATCTAACTCCAAAAGCTGTTCTATTTTTGAATTTGAAATTAATTGGTTTGCTTCTTTTATTAGGTTATAGCATTTCGAATTGTCTGTAATACCTTTTGGTAATGGTAATTTTCCAATATCTTTTAAAATACGACTTAGTTGATAGGTTAGTGAACGGCTGTATTTATCGTTAAGTAAAACTAATTTAATTACATTTTCGACACTTAGATACGATCGGTAGCTATAACGGTATATATTTAAACTTTCGTGACTAGATAGCAAGGCTTCAAGCATTTCATATTCTAAATCTTCATCGTATTTTGCAACAATTAGCGAGCGGCATTTTTCAATAGTTAAACTTGCTTGTTCGGTTTGTAAACCAATAAAATAAAGCAATAATCCTTGATCTACTAAAATGCTTTCTTCAATTAAACCCATAAAAGCTATAAGTCTCGTTGTTGTACTATCTAGTAATTTTAGTAATGAAGAAACAGAATATTCTTTAGTTTTATCATACTTATTCCATAATTTTTTTATACCATCGAATACACGCCACATGTCTTTAGACCATAGGTTTCTTAGAGTGTAATAACTATTGTTAAAACTACCTAAAGTTTGCGCTAAAGAGCCCATTTTAAAATTATCAAGAATAAGTGAGTTGAGTTCTTTTAAAGGATTTTTTAATACCTCTTCTTTCCCTTTCCCAACAAAACCTGGTAATGTAGATGTTATATTTGTTACGGCTTCAAAAATTATTTTTAAACTCTCTGATGGATCTTTACTTTTATCAAATTGCGAACTTTGCATTTTATTTAAACACATTCGCAGTAGGCGAGAGGTAATTAATGTACGACCAAGATATCTACCAGACCAAAATAAATTTTCGGCCGTATGGCTAGGTAAATCGTTCATGTCCGAAACCTGATTTCTAAACGTGTTATCCCACGCATAATTATGGAAGTGGTTTTGAACTTTATCTGTAACAATCCAAAAATCTTTACTAACGCCGCCTCTTTGGTTGGATACTCTTAAATCTTCGCGTTCTGATGCTACACGAACCAAACCACCAGGCATAATACTATAGCTGTCTTTTTTAGCGATAGCAAAGGTTCTACACATAATTTTTCTTGGCTCTAATTTATCTTTTATGAAATCTGGAGCGGTAGAAAATTTTATTTTATCTTGAGCTACAAATCGATATGGATTTGCTAATATTTCTTCTTTTAATTTGTTTAGTTCGGCTTCATCTAAAAATTCACAGAAATATATGCTTTCTCTATTGGATCGATCAATACGTTTTACAACGTACTTTTCTATATTTTTGAATACATGATCTCGTTCTTTTTCCTGTCCACACCACCAAGAGGCAATTTGTGGAAGTAATAATTCTTCCTTTAAAAAATACTTAGAAATAGCATTCATAAAAGGAATAAGTCCTGAGTTCTCTAAAACACCGCTACCTATTGGGTTTACAATACTTACGTTTTTCTGTCTAATAACATCTAGAATTCCTGCAATTCCTAAATAAGAATCTTCACGAAGTTCTAAAGGATCCATATAAGCATCGTCTACACGTCTTAAAATAACATGAACTTGCTTTAATTCCTTTAAAGATTTCATCCAAACTTTTCCATTTCTAACCACTAAATCGTTCCCTTTCACTAGAGAATACCCTAGAAAAGACGACATGTAGGCATGTTCGAAATAGGTTTCATTATGGGGGCCAGATGTTAGTATAACAATGTTTGGATTCGCAACATTTTTAGGTGCTGCATCAATGAGCATTTGGTTATAATCTTGAAAAAAACCACTTGGTTGTTTTACATTAATTCCGCTAAATAAATTAGGAGCCGCCTTATTAAGAGCAAACCTATTTTCTAAGGCATAACCTAAGCCAGAAGGTGCTTCTGTACGGTCGTTCACGACCCACATACGTCCGTCTGGACCACGTGCTAAATCGGTAGCATGAATTAATAAATTTTTAGAAGTATTGTATTGTATTTGATCGCATTGACGTAAAAATCCACGATGGGCAAATAAAACTTCTTGAGGAACAATACCATTTTTTATAAGTTCACGTTTACCATAGATATCTTTTAAAATTAAATTAAGTAGCTCGGCACGTTGTATTAAACCTTTTTCAATGGTTTGCCATTCTTTATCATGAATTAAAAAGGGAATAACACTTAAATCCCAAGCGCGATGTAAGCCCTTGGGATCATTATAAACATTGTAAGTTACTCCATTCTCGTCCATTAACCAATTAATTTCCTTTTGTCTGGAAATTAATTCTTCAGGACCTGCTTTTGTTAAATTTGATAGTAAATTATCCCAATTAGGATTAATTTTATTATTAGATTTCAATACTTCATCATAATTTTTATGATCGGTAAAATAATTCTGAAATAGTGTATTCGAATCTATGGTCATTTAATATTTTAATTACTTTTTTCTTAAATCTGTTGTGTTAGGAAACTCATAATTTATAGGTAATTCCTTGTAATGAAACTTTTTGGAGCTACCTTTCTTTTGTACTGTTGTATTAGAAGAAGCATCATCGATTATCGTTTCTTGCACAGGATTAATTTCTCCTTGTGTATGTCCCGATTCCCAAAAACGACTAATTCGTCTAGATTCTGCTTCGTAACTGTTTACAGGGTACGTATCATAAGAACGTCCTCCAGGATGAGATACAAAATAAGTACAACCACCAATAGAACGTTTGTTCCAAGTATCTACAATGTCGAAAACTAACGGTGTATCTACTCCAATTGTTGGGTGTAATGCGGAATAAGGATCCCATGCTTTGTAACGAATACCAGCAACAAGTTCCCCTTTTACAGCGGTAGCTTTTAAGTTTACTTTAACACCGTTGCAAGTTACAACATATCTTTCTTCTGTGAAGTTACAGACTTTAATTTGGATTCGTTCCAAAGAAGAATCGACATATCTAGCTGTTCCGCCACCTGTCATTTCTTCACCTAAAACATTCCATGGTTCTATAGCTGCTCTAAGTTCAATATGAATATTATTAATGGTAACCATGCCATGTAAAGGAAATCTAAATTCAAAAAACGGATTAAACCATTCTTCTTTAAATCTATATCCAGCTCTGTTTAATGAAGTTACAATATCTTTAATGTCTTCCCTAACAAAATGTTCAATTAGAAATTTATCGTGCAATTCGGTTCCCCAACGTACTAAATCGTGCTCGTATGGTTTTTTCCAAAACCAAGCTACTAAGGTCCGCACTAATAAGTTTTGCATTAAACTCATTTGTGGATGTGGTGGCATATCGAAAGCACGAAGCTCTAAAATACCCAGACGTCCTGATGACGAATCTGGTGAATATAATTTATCGATACAAAACTCTGCACGATGTGTGTTTCCTGTTAAATCTGTTAATAAATGTCTGAACAATCTATCGGTTAACCAAAACGGAACTTCACCATCTTTCGGTATTTGACTAAAGGCTATTTCAAGTTCGTATAGGTTTTCCATACGTGCTTCGTCTATTCTTGGAGCTTGACTTGTTGCACCAATAAAAGAGCCTGAAAATAAGTAAGATAAACCCGGGTGATGTTGCCAAAACGTAAGTAAACTTCGTAATAAACTTGGTTTACGTAATAATGGACTGTCGGCAGGCGAAACACCTCCTAATGTTACGTGATTTCCCCCTCCTGTACCTGTGTGCTTACCGTCGAGCATAAACTTTTCGGTACCAAGACGAGATTTTTTAGCTTCTTCATATAATGTAAACGTATTTTTGGTAAGCTCGTCCCAGTTTTTAGCAGGATGTACATTAATTTCAATAACACCTGGATCTGGTGTTATTTTTAACGATTCTAATCGGTTGTCTTTTGGTGCTGCGTAACCTTCTAATATTACAGGAATATTTAATGTTCTCGCTGTAGCTTCAATAGAAGAAAGCAAATCCAAATAATATTCCGCACAATCTAGAGGTGGTAAAAATAAATAGAGTTTTTGGTCTCTAACTTCAGCACAAAGTGCAGTTCTAATAAAATAATTGGTTGTTGGGCTCTCTATTTCTCCATTAACAAATGATGCATACCTGTTAGTTGCAACTTTTTTATAACTCGGGAATCTACCACGTTTGGTAAATTGATCTGGTTCGAACTTTGGAAATTCTTCGTATTCTGATTTATGAATAAGTGATGATAATGGTAATCTTAAACCAACAGGTGAATTACCCGGCGTTAAAAACAAATGGTTTCGTCTAAATTCCCAATCGCAGGTAAGCCAATTACCAAAGCTATTATTTAGCGGTAATAAGTAGCCAACTACTTTTGAGGTACCTTGCTCTAAAATTTCACCTAATTTCTTTTGAATTAATGAGCCATCTTTATCTGTTCTTGGATCAATATCTGTAGGTAAATTGCCTTCTTCCCAAAGAAAGTAAAAAGCATCTTCAAAAGCCGGCATAATAGTCTTATCTGTTATACCTAAATACTGAGTTAAAGTGTCTAAAAATAATTTATCGGCATTTTCTGGAACAATTTTGTTGTCAGCAAATGTTGAAAGTAGTTTTTCGTTATGCCAGATAACACGGCCATCTTTTCTCCAACACATTTCGGTTCCCCAACGTGGTAATGGCTCACCTGGATACCATTTACCTTGTGCTCGATGTAAAAAACCTCCTTTTGCAAATTTGTTAAATAAACGTTTGGTAAGGTCGTCTGCTAGTTGTCTTTTGTGTGGTCCATCGGCATCTGTATTCCATTCTGGAGATTCCATATCGTCGATAGAAACAAAGGTAGGTTCTCCACCCATTGTTAAACGTACATCACCTTTTTCTAGTTCTTTTTCAACTTTAAATCCAAGTTTGTAAATGTCGTTCCATTGTTTATCTGTGTATGGCTTTGTAACTCGTGGCGATTCGAAAATACGTTTTACAGAGTTTTCAAACTCAAAAACAGTTTCACAAACATCCGTCATTCCAGAAACTGGTGCAGCACTTTCAAAAGAAGGTGTACACGCTAATGGAATATGCCCTTCACCAGCTAATAATCCCGATGTAGCATCGAAACCAATCCATCCAGCACCAGGTAAATAAACTTCAGCCCAAGCATGTAAATCGGTAAAATCTTCTTCAGGTCCAGATGGTCCATCAAGCGATTTTTCATCAGACTTTAATTGTACTAAATATCCCGAAACAAACCGTGCACCAAAACCTAAATGTCTTAGAATTTGAACAAATAACCAAGCGTAATCACGGCAAGATCCATTTCTTTGCAGAAGTGATTCTTCACAAGATTGAACACCTGGGTCAAGCCTGATGTTGTAGCTTAGATATTCATATATTTTTTGATTGATATCAATTAAAAAATAGATTGTTTTTCTTGGCGTATAATCTATTGTTTTAATGAATTCGTGAATAAGTGGGCCATCATCTGTGATTTCTAAATAGGGTAGAAGTTCCTTTTTAATGGTGTCAGAATATGTAAAAGGATATTCTTCCGCAGATTCTTCAACAAAAAAGTCGAATGGATTTATAGTTTTTAAATCAGCAATAATTTCTACTTCAACAGATAATTCCGTTGTTTTATCAGGAAAAATTAATCTCGCTAAATAATTTCCAAAGGCATCTTGTTGCCAGTTAAAAAACTGATTATCAGGTTTTATTTTTATTGAATAAGCCTCAATTGGAGTTCTACTGTGTGGAGCAGGACGTAATCTAAAAATATGTGGTGATAGATTTACAGCTCTATCATATTTATACTTTGTTTTGTGTGAGATTACAATTTTTAACGCCATAAATTTTGTGGTTTTATTTTAAATGAATTTAGTAGTAAAAAAGATTCTTATAAAAATACATTAATTTTCTCAGTAAAATAGAGTTTTAAATAAAACTAAACCGATTAGTTAAATTATTAAAACATTAAAAATTATAATGACGAAAATTGATGATATGACGAATTTAGGGATTGTTTACCTTTTTTTTGATAAACACTAAAAATCATAAATTATACAGAAAATTTATTTTTTACGAATTGTAAAATCTGTTTTCTTGTTCATTAACTCTAATAAATGTAGTCCGTTTTGTGAGTTCTTTTAATCTAGATGCCCCAACATAGGTGCACGTACTGCGTAACCCTCCTAAAATATCTTGTAAGGTGCTTTCTACAGGTCCTTTATATGGTATTTCTACTGTTTTTCCTTCACTAGCCCTGTATTCGGCAACGCCACCAACATGTTTTTCCATAGCCGTAGAGGAACTCATACCATAGAATTTCTTGAATTGCTCACCATTTTTTTTAATAATTTCACCACCACTTTCATCATGTCCAGCAAGCATGCCTCCAAGCATTACAAAATCTGCACCAGCTCCAAAAGCCTTAGCTATATCTCCGGGAGTTGTACAACCACCATCGCTAATAATTTGTCCTCCTAAACCATGGGCAGCATCGGCACATTCAATAATTGCTGATAATTGAGGATAGCCAACACCGGTTTTTATTCGTGTAGTGCATACCGATCCAGGACCAATACCAACTTTTACAATATCGGCACCAGAGAGAATAAGTTCTTCTACCATCTCGCCTGTAACCACATTTCCTGCAATAATAACTTTATCAGGGTATTGTTTTCGGGTGCTTTTCACGAAATCTGCGAAATATTCAGAATAACCGTTTGCAACATCAATACAAATAAATTTTAATTCTGGTTTTAGTTTAAATATTTCGGCTAGTTTTTCGGAATCATGCTCACCAATACCAGTACTAACAGCAATATGATTTAAATCGTTTTTAGAAATAGAAGATAAAAATCTCGTCCATTCCGATAATGAATAATGCTTATGTATTGCAGAAAAAAGTCCTTTACTAGCAAGGGCTTTAGCCATTTCAAAAGTACCAACAGTATCCATGTTTGCGGCCATTATTGGAATGCCTTTCCAAACTGTCGAACTATGTAAAAATTTAAATTCTCGGTCTAGACTTACTTCCGATCTGCTTTTTAGAGTGGATCTTTTTGGGCGAAACATAACATCCTTAAATCCTAATTTTATTTCGTTTTCTATGCGCATTATGATTATTTATCTTTTAAAATTAGTTATTTTAATAAAATTTAAAATTAAACAAAAAGAATATAAATAAGAGAGACTAATTAATTATATTAGTGTTTTAATGAACATATTTTATGTTTCCCTAACCAACCAAGATCAATGAAATTTTTTCTGCAGTCAATAAAATATATAAAAATAAAAAAGAAATTATCTTTTTCTATTTTAATATCAATTGTGGCCATTTTAATTATTGGCTATTTTTTTGTTGATGGCAAAATTTATGTTGAAGCAGCCGCTATATCTCTCTTTATTCTTGCTGTAGTCCAGGTTTTTCTTTTACAATTTTTTTTAAAAAATCTTTTAAAAAATGATGTCGTTAAAGAAAATTTAATGACTAGAATAAAAGAATTAAAGATAGATTTAGAAAAGGCAGAGGATTTAGCCGAACATAAATCTATTTATTTAGCAAACATGAGCTATGAGGTTCGCACTCCACTTAACACGGTTTTGGGTATGCTTAGTATGCTTAAGCAAACAAATTTAGATGAAGACCAGGTTGCTCAAGTTGAAATTGCAGAGTTTTCATCGATGCATTTATTACAATTGGTAAAAATGGTTACGGATAATGCAGAAGTGGATACTAGTGATGTTAAATTGAATTTTATTGCCATCGATTTAAGACAAGATTTAGTTCACTTATTTAAAGTATTTGAATACCAAGCTTGGGAAAAAGGTTTAGAATTCGATTTTAAATTTTTATTTGAAGAAAAGGATAAGTCTTTGGTTTATGGCGATTCTTCTAGAATTCAGCAAGTGTTGATTAACTTGATTAATAATGCTATTAAGTTTACTAATTCTGGAAAAGTATCGATAATAATAGATCAGACGGTTGGTATTGATACTGAAAAAATAGTGACGTTTTATGTTAAAGATACTGGGGTAGGTATGCGTTCAGATGAAGTAAAACGCTTTTTTGATGGGGATAGTAATATTCCGGCTGCCATTATTAAAGATTATCGCGGTGCTGGTTTAGGATTGTCGATTTCGCGTAAATTGGTAAAATTGATGGGCGGAACTTTAAAACTAGAAAGTAAAGAGAATGAAGGCTCTACCTTTTATTTTAGTCTTCAATTAAAAAAGACGCTTAATGTTAATGTGGTTGAAGAGCCATCGAAAACTTTGAATGCTAAATTTAATGTTTTGGTTGCTGAAGATAATAGAATGAACCAAAAAGTAATTAAGTTTTTATTAGAGAAACAAGGTGCCGATTGTACGTTTGCAAAAAATGGTTTGGAAGCTGTGGAGCTTTATAAAATTTTAGATTTCGATATGATTTTTATGGATATCTACATGCCAGATATGGATGGGTATGAAGCTACGGAAGCTATTATAAAAACTAAAAAATACGCACAACATAAAACACCGATAATAGCAGTTTCGGCAAGTGCTTTTGAAGAAGATATCGAAAGCGCAAAACTAGCAGGAGCAAACGATTTTTTAGCAAAGCCAATAGAACTGCCAAAGCTAAAAAAGTTATTAAATAAGTATGCGCTTTAAGAGGCAATAATATAATAGGACTAAATAAGGTAAGTTTTGAAAACCTTATATTATAGGCTTTTACCTCTAGCTGCTGTTTTTATTTCTACAGGTATTTTCCAAATATCTATTTCTGTTTTCCAATCTGTTTTATATCCTTCCCCGTGGATTAAATTTTAATCGATATTTTATAAATTCGTTATTTTTAAATTTATTTAAGATCTTTTGTAGTAAACTCCACACTGGTTTTTCATGATTTTCTATCTAATCTTAAGTATAATCAAAATAAAAATCAGGTATAGCTCTCCAAAAAATCAATAAAGCGATTCCTTTGTTACATTTTGGGCTATCAATAATCCAATTTAATATAGTTGTTCCATCGTCCCAATTGTAATGATCCGCGAGATAGGATTATTCGTCTAAATTTAGAGTTTTAAATTTATTGAAATCAGGAAGTTTTTCATCATCACATTCTCCAAAAGAAAATTGGATAAAATTTATTCTTAATAACCAATATCTTGTTTGGTTAGACTATCAGATTTATAAAGATTACTTGACAGCAATAACGCTAATTTCGACATTTACATTTTTAGGTAATCGGGCAACTTGAACTGTTTCGCGTGCAGGAGCAGTGGCGTCGTTAAAATAACTTCCGTAAACTTCGTTAATACTAACAAAATCGTCCATGTTACTTATGAAAATTGATGATTTAATCACATTTTCGAAAGTCATATCAGCCGCTTTTAAAACAGCTTTTAGATTATGCATAACTTGTGTAGTTTCTGTTTTAATGTCTTCTAAAACAAGCTCGCTGGTTTCTGGGTTAATAGCTATTTGTCCAGATGTGTATAATGTGTTTCCTGTTAAAACGGCTTGATTATATGGTCCAATAGGAGCAGGAGCTTCAGTTGTTGTTATTATTTTTTTCATCTAAAAAGTATTTTAATTTTTGTAAAGTTGAAAATCAACGAAATGTTTCTATAAAAATAATAAATTTACACTTTATTCAGTGCAAACAATATAGGAATAGTTAATTTTAAAGTTGAGTATCTGCCGATTTACGTTTTTCATATTTAAGATCTTGTAAAAGGCTAGATTTTATACCAATGAAGAAATTCCATGAGGTATAAGTTCCAAAAGGTACCCAACTCATATTCATTCTCCAGCTTTCTAAATCACGTTCAAAGCGAAGTTGAGTAGAGGTGAAACCATTGTTTTTAACATCGTAACCAGAGGATGCTCCAATAGACCATTTATCAGATAATTGAATATCTCCAGAGAACATTAAGGAATGCGATGATATCTCGTTTTGCCTTGTAGAGTTGGAGTAATTTACAGCGTAAGCTAAACGTAAACTCCAGGGGATTTTATAGCGATAAAAAGCATTTTTGGTGTCTTTATCTTTATCGTCTTTTTCAGGAATAGGTTTAGAGAAATCTTGAGATACACCGAACATATCATCGTCTCGACCACCACCTTGTAAATTTTCATCACGGTTTCTATCATCGTCTTTAGAATCCTTTTTTCCTTTTTTATCACTAGATAACGACCAACTAGCTGTCATGTTGGCACTAGTTAGCCTAAATAGACTTCCGTTATTATCAATGTTAAAAGTATTTATTCTATTATTGTTATTATCCAAAGCGTATGGGTCTAAAGTAGCTCCAAAATTCAAACTTAATTTATTATCAAACAGTTGTGTACCACCACTCATTCTTACCGGACTCCATTGTAAAGAGTCGCCTGCAAAATTATAAGATGTAGAAAAGTTTAAATTGTTTAATAGAACAACCTTTTTTGGTTCGGTTGCAGTACTATCTTTATCTCTAACTTTTGCTTCAAAATTGTTGGATAATGAAATCCCCATAGAACTAGAAAAAGTCTGTCCAGGAGTACCAAAAATACTTTCTTCAAACCGAGTAAATGAAACATCTTCAACCGTTTCTCCATCGGCACTAACAACCTCGTAAGTATCATAATATTTATCGAAAGCCGGATTTATATTATAACTAATAGACGGACGCATAACGTGCCTAATTTTTTGAATTTTTGGATCTTTACCTTCTTTTTCAAAATCGAACATACCATAAATAGTAGTTCCTAAACTCGTACTAAAATTATATGTTCTAAAAGAATCGAAGCCATTAACTGTTTCAGTTACTGTTTCTCTAGTTGTATTATCAAAGCTTTTATCAATGGTTTTAAACGTCCAAACTTCATTAAAATTAGTACTTGTACTCATACTAAAATATTTGAATAATTTAAAGTTGGTTGTTAAAGGAATAGTGTGTTGAAATCCAGTTTTAGCATCGTCAAACATTTCCTTTTAAAGAATAAAGAATCGGTAGTTGATATTCTATTTTCACCACGTAAATTATACTGTAAATTTATATTTTGAATAATCCCTTTTTTAGATCCTGTTTTAGGAGCAAAAGGATACATTCTACCAATACTACCGGTTAAGGTCGGCAAGGTCATATTAATAGTTTCTGTTTGCGTATTTTGCGAATGCGTAGCTGTTAAACTTAAACTAACTTGCGGTTCGCCTTGAAATGTTTTAGAGTAAGAAACCGAAGATGATAACGTATTATTAAATCGGTTTGCTAGATTTACTTGGTTTAATGAGCCACTGTAATAATTACTACTACCAAGGTTTACCGAGGCAGAAAAACGTGAGTTAGGGTTAGCTTTAGCATCTTGGCTATGCGACCAACGTAAATTGTATAACGTGTTTTTAGCATAATCGGAAAAGCCAAGTTCGCTGGTAATTAAGCTTTCATATCTAAAGGCTAAATTACCTCTGTATTTATAACGTTTTGCATAAGTGTTTTCTACTCTTAACCCGTAACTTCCGTTAGTATAATAATCTCCTAAAACAGTTAAATCTATGTTGTCACTTACCGCAAAATAATATCCACCATTTTGTAAAAAGAAACCTCGATCGTTTTGTTCTCCAAAACTTGGTAAAATTACACCCGATGTATGTGTTTCAGTTTGTGGAAAAAAAGCGAAGGGTAAACCTATTGGTGTAGGTACATCATATATAAATAAATTGGCTAAGCCTGTTACAATCTTTTTTCCTGGAACGATTTTAGCTTTTCTAAGTTTTATGTAATAATCTGGATCTTCAAGGTTTTCAGCTGTAGTGTATTTTGCATTCTTTAAAAAGTAAACTGAATCGTTTTCCTTTTTTGTGATACTAGCAATTACAGTTCCTTCTCCTTGTTCGGTTTTAGAATTATAAATAAGTGCTTTTTTAGTTTTGCTATTAAAAATAATAGAATCAGGTTCTACAACACTACTTCCTTGGGTAAATACGGGTTTTTGGGTGTATTCGCCAGTAGTATCAATAATACCTCGAGCACGAACGGTGTTTGTTGTATAATCTACAATAATACTTCCTGCAGAAATATTCATGTCACCATAATCAATTTTGGCTTGATTATATAGATATAGTTTATGTTTTATTTGATTGAAGGTGGTGTAATCTACCGCACTGTAAACCACTTTATTTTCTAAAAGGCCTTTTTTAGGTTTAATAGAATCGGTTTTAATGGAATCCTGAACTTTTTCATCAATTATTGGTACTAGTACACTATCGGTTTTTATAGTCACCCGATTTTCAACAGAAGGTATAATAGAATCCGTCTTTTTTTTGATGTCTTGCCCAAAGCTTAGCATGTTAATAAACATGGTAAAACTTAGTGCAAAAAGTATATTAAAGTTGTTTGTCTGCAACGCTTTTAAATGTATTTTTGTAAAAGTATGGCTCGGTTTTTGAAAAGCCAAAATTACATATATTTTTCTGTGAATGTTTTATATTCTAAGAAAAATTTAAAATTAAACTAAACTGAGTATTTTAATCGTTATTATTTTAAAAAAGGCATACTTTTTATTTTAGAATAGCCACATTTTTCAATACACCGATTTAAAACACAATCTTATTTATCTCATGAAAACGAACACCTTATTACTTTTCGTATCTTTTATATTAGTATTAACATTTTCTTCATATGCAAATAATAGAAATAACGACGCTGATAAATTTGTAGTTGTACTCGATGCAGGCCATGGCGGAAAAGATCCTGGGAATTTAGGAAATGGTTATAAAGAAAAAGATATTGCATTAAAAGTAGTTTTAGCTATTGGAAGTGCCTTAGAGAAAAACCCAAATATAAAAGTAATTTATACTCGTAAATCTGATAAATTTATAGATTTATTTGTACGCGGAAAGATAGCAAACAAAGCTAAAGCCGATTTATTTGTATCTGTACATTGCGATTCGCACACATCACAAGCTTATGGAGCAGGAACTTTTGTTTTAGGTTTACACCGAAATAAAACTAATTTTGAGGTAGCTAAAAAGGAGAACTCAGTAATTTTATTGGAAGATAATTACCATCAAAATTATTCGGGTTACGACCCAAATTCACCAGAATCTGCAATTAGTATAATGATGGGAATGGAAGATTATTTAGATCAAAGTATTCAGTTAGCAAGTTTAATTCAAAAAAACTTTGTTGGAAAATTAAAAAGAAAAGACAGAAGTGTTAAACAAGCTGGTTTTATTGTTTTACACCAAACAGTAATGCCAAGTGTTTTGGTAGAATTAGGGTTTTTAACCAATAATAAAGAGGGTGCATTTTTAAATTCAAAAAAAGGCCAACAACAGATGGCTAAGGCTGTCACCGATGCTATTTTACAATATAAAGCATCCTTAGAACAAAATGTGGCGCATACTATTTTTGAAGAAGAAGAGATAGAAACATCTTCTACTAGCGATGAAATATATAAGGATATTACTTTTAAAATTCAAATAGCTGCAAGTTCAAAATCTCTAGTAACTAAGCCATACAATTTTAAAGGTTTATCTAATATTTCTAAAGAAAAAACGGGTAGTTTATATAAGTATTATTATGGTTCTACATCAAATTATACACAAACAAAGCAATTGGTAAGCGATGCAAAAAGCAAAGGCTATAAATCAAGCTTTGTTGTAGCTTTTAAAAATGGTAAAAAAATTAGTCTTAGCGAAGCTTTAAAAAGGTAATTAAGAAATTACAAGCATTCTTTTTAAAATTATCTTAAATTTGTCTTTGTTATTTAAAGAATATACAATTTGAAAATATCTAGAGAAGTAAAAACAGGCATATTAGTATTATTAGGAATTCTCCTTTTTATTTTTGGTTTTAATTACCTAAAAGGACAAAATTTATTAGATAGTTCTAAAACTTATTATGCAGTTTACGATAATGTTGAAGGCTTGGTGCCATCTACACCTGTAACCATAAACGGACTAAACGTTGGAAAGGTAGTTAGTATTAAATTTAAGGAGGACGGCTCAGGGAAATTATTAGTAAAACTAATGGTAGATAATGACTTTGAATTCTCGAAAAATAGTACAGCACAATTATACGATACAGGATTAATAGGAGGAAAGGCTATTGCTATTCTACCAGCTTTTGATAAGGCAGGTAACGCCGAAAGTGAAAGTGTATTAAACGGAACGGTAAAAGTAGGATTAACAGACGCTCTTGCAAACCAATTAACACCATTACAAGGTAAAATCGAAAAAATGCTAACGAGTGCTGATGCATTAATTTCAAATTTAAATGATGTTTTAGATGAAAAGGGAAAAGCTAACTTAAAAACAAGTTTGGCTAGTTTAAGCGTAACTATGAAATCGTTTGAAGGCACATCAAAATCTTTGAATCAAATTATGCAAACTAATGAATCTAAAATTACCACGGTTTTAACAAATGCAGAAATTGCAAGTAATGATTTAGCAAAAATGACGAGTTCACTTTCTAAATCTGATTTAGCTGCAACTATGAAAAATCTTGAAACTACTTTAGCTAGTTTCAATAATATAATGGCAAACCTAGAAAAGGGAGAAGGTTCTATGGGCAAACTGCTTAAAGACGATGCCTTATACAATAATTTAGAAGGAGCAACCGAAGAATTAGAATCTCTTTTAAAAGATTTTAAATTACACCCAAACCGTTATACTAGAATTCTTTCTAAAAAAGAAATCCCGTATAAAGAACCTGAAACTAACTAAATTTAAATGACATATTTACCAAACATAGTATTCGCTATAATTTTAATTTGTGGCATTGGATATTTTGCAAATAATGTAAAAAAGCTCTTCCGAAATATTAAACTCGGTCAAGATGTAGATGTTAATGATAATAAGCCTCAACGTTGGAAGAACATGGCCCGCATTGCCCTTGGGCAAAGTAAAATGGTGCGCCGCCCAATTTCTGGATTTCTGCACGTTGTTGTTTATGTAGGATTTGTTATTATAAATATAGAAGTACTTGAAATTATAATTGATGGGCTTTTTGGCACACATCGTATAGGCTTAAGTATATTACCAACATCTGTTTACGGTTTTTTAATTGGCACGTTCGAGGTGTTAGCAATTCTTGTTTTTATTGCTGTAATCATATTTTGGACCCGTAGAAATGTAATAAAAATTCAACGTTTTTGGAAAAGTGAAATGACGGGTTGGCCAAAAAATGATGGAAACTTCATTTTATATTTTGAAATGGTTTTAATGACCCTATTCTTGGTTATGAATGCTACCGATTTTCATTTTCAAGCCTTAAATTCAGGAAACGTTATCAGTCAATTTATATCGCCGTTATTTTCAGGTTTACCGGAAACTACCTTGCATGTTATAGAGCGTAGTGCTTGGTGGATACATATTATTGGTATTTTAGTATTCCTAAATTATCTTTATTTTTCGAAACATTTACATATATTATTAGCGTTTCCAAATACTTATTATGGTAAATTAACACCAAAAGGGCAATTCAATAATTTAGAGTCTGTTACCAATGAAGTAAAACTCATGATGGATCCAAATGCAGATCCATTTGCAGCACAACCGGAAAGCGAAACAGACGAAGCTCCTGCTAAATTTGGAGCTAGCGATGTGCAAGATTTAAGTTGGGTTAGTTTATTAAATGCTTATACTTGTACCGAGTGCGGACGCTGTACTAGCGAGTGTCCTGCAAACTTAACAGGTAAAAAATTATCACCTCGAAAAATAATGATGGACACACGTGACCGTCTCGAAGAGGTTGGTAAAAATATCGATGCCAACAATGGTGAATTTAAAGATGATGGTAAACAATTACTTGGAGATTACATCACAAATGAAGAACTTTGGGCATGTACCAGTTGTAATGCCTGTGTAGAAGCCTGCCCAGTAAGTATCGATCCATTATCTATTATTATCGAAATGCGTCGTTATCTCGTTATGGAACAAAGTGCGGCACCAGCAGAACTTAATAACATGATGACCAATATTGAAAATAATGGAGCACCATGGCCATATAATCAAATGGACCGTTTGAATTGGAAAGATGAATAATAATGAATGAGATACTCTTTAATTATATTAACTATTACTTTATTTTGCTTTAATCGGGTTCTATCTCAGGTTGGATATCAAAAAGATTCATTGCAAATAAAAGTTTATGCTGCTATTGATTATGTCGATACCCATCCAGTGGAGATTAAGGTTAAAAAGGTGTTTTGTGATTATTGTACAGAGTTTCAAATAGAAAAATTATCAGAAGAGGCATATCGAAGAACATTTTTAATTCGTAATGATAAAAATGTTAGACTTACAAACGGCACATTTAAACATGCTTTATATATTAGAGTTTCTAAAAAAGATTTAGCTGGTTTAAAAAGAGAAGATTTTGAAATAGAAGAAGATATAAATCCAAATAATTAAAATTATCCATTTTAATTTAGAAAAGAATAAAAATGAGCGAACAACTAAACGTACCAACCATGGAAGAACTCATGGCACAAGGCAAACAGCCCGACATTTTATTTTGGGTAGGTTCTGCTGGAAGTTATGATGATAGAGCCAAGAAAATAACACGTGCTTTTGTTAAAATATTAAACAAAGCTAACGTTAATTTTGCTGTTTTAGGAACTGAAGAAACATGTACTGGCGATGTTGCAAAACGTGCAGGAAATGAGTTTTTGTTTCAAATGCAAGCCATGATGAACATAGAAGTTCTAAATGCTTATGAAGTAAAACGCATTGTAACTTGCGATCCACATTCATTTAATTGCTTAAAAAATGAATATCCGGGTTTAGGCGGAAATTACGAAGTTCTGCACCATACACAATTTATAAAAGAATTAATTGAAACTAAAAAACTAGATATAAAGGATGGTGTGTTTAATGGTAAGCGTATTACCTTTCATGATCCCTGTTATTTAGGACGAGCAAATTCGGAATATGATGCACCTAGAGATGTTTTAGCTTCATTAAATGCTACCCTTCTAGAAATGAAACGTAGCAAGGCTACTGCATTATGCTGTGGAGCAGGAGGCGCGCAAATGTTTAAAGATGCCGAAAAAGGGGATAAGGAGATTAATGAACTTCGTACGGAAGATGCTCTTAAAACCAATCCAGAAATAATTGCAACGGCTTGCCCTTATTGTATGACTATGATGAGCGATGGCGTAAAATTAAAGGAAAAAGAAAATGAAATTACGGTTTTGGATATAGCAGAATTAATTGCACAATCTCAAGGTTTGTAACTAAAGTTAATTAAATAGAAGCTATCAGTCTCAGCTTGTCGAAGACAATCAATACCATCTTTTATAATTCGTAAAAAATAATAATGTTAGTAGATTTCAATATATTACCCGAAGAATCACGTGTTTGGATATACCAAGCAAATCGTTCGTTTAACGAACAAGAGTTAGAAGAAATTCATGATAAACTCAATGTTTTTATAGAAAATTGGACAGCACATGGTAGTGATTTACAATCGGGCTATACCATAAAATATAAGCGTTTTATAATAATAGGAGTAAACCAAAGTATGAGCCAAGCATCTGGTTGTTCTATAGATGCTTCAGTACGTTTTATTCAGCAATTAGAAAAAGATTACAATGTCGATTTAATGGATAAAATGAATGTATCGTACAAACAAGGCGAATATGTAGCATATAAAACATTAATAGATTTTCGTAAAATGGCTAAAGACAAAGCCGTTTCTAAAAATACCATTGTGTTTAATAATTTAGTTGCGACAGTAGGTGAGTTTAAAGAAAATTGGGAAGTTCCTGCAAGCGAAAGCTGGCATAGCCGATTTGTAAAATAAAATTGAAACACCCACAAATAATTAAAATTTTTGGGTGTTTTTTTTTCGTTTGATTTAATGGTAGTGTGATATTTTACAAGAACGGTGCAAAGTGTTTTATTCTATAAAAAACTTTCATAATTCAAATAGAATAATGATTTTTACATCTTTGAAAAAAGTAAAAACTAAATTATGGCTAAAGAGATTGTTTTATTAAATATTTCAGGGCAGGATAAACCGGGCTTAACATCTAGTTTAACTGGTGTTTTGGCCGAGTATGGTGCAAAAGTTTTAGATATTGGTCAGGCCAATATTCACGATACATTGTCGCTTGGTATTTTGTTCGAAATAAAATCTAAAAAGAAATCGGCATCTGTTTTAAAAGATTTACTTTTTAAGGCATATGAACTTGGTATTTCGGCTAAGTTTACTCCAATTTCTTTAGATAAATATGAAGATTGGGTAACGCTTCAAGGAAAAGATCGTTATATCGTGACACTTTTAGGTGAAAAATTAGCAGCCAAACAAATATCTGAAGTGACTAAAGTCATTTCAGATAAAAATTTAAATATTGATTCTATAACCCGATTGACAGGCCGGTTATCGCTTAAAAAAGAAGCCGAATATCCACGTGCATCTATTCAACTTTCCATTCGTGGTCAAATTGATAATAAAGCTGAAGTCACTGCAAAATTTATGCAAATTTCGAATGATCTCGATGTTGATATAGCTTTCCAAGAAGATAATATTTATCGTAGAAACCGTCGTTTAGTTTGTTTCGATATGGATTCAACTTTAATTCAAGCTGAAGTTATAGATAAATTAGCAGAACTAGCAGGAGTAGGAGATGAAGTTAAAGCCATTACAGAATCTGCTATGCAAGGTGAAATTGATTTTAACGAAAGTTTTAAACAAAGAATGAAACTTTTAAAAGGGTTAAGTGAAGATGTTTTGCATGATGTAGCTGTAAACTTGCCCATAACTAAAGGTGCCCGTCGCTTAATTGATACTTTAAAAAGCTACGGTTTTAAAACGGCTATTCTTTCGGGTGGTTTTACTTATTTTGGGGAATATCTAAAAAAAGAATTGGGCATGGATTATGTTTATGCCAACCAATTAGAAATTATAGACGGTAAGTTAACAGGTGGTTATTTGGGAGATATTGTTGATGGAAACAAAAAAGCCGAATATCTAAAAGAAATAGCCAAAAGAGAAGGTATTGATATTAGCCAAACTATTGCTGTTGGTGATGGCGCAAACGATTTGCCAATGCTTAACCTTGCAGGTTTAGGTATTGCTTTTCATGCAAAGCCAAAAGTAAAAGATAATGCACAAAGTTCTATATCTAGCATTGGTTTGGATGGTGTTTTATACCTATTGGGTTATCATGACAGGCATATTGATTTAATTGAATAATAAGCATTATTTACTTTATATTTTATAACGGAAAAAGCTCTAAAATTATTTAGAGCTTTTTTGTTGTTATTAATCACAATAAGTAGCCATTATCTGGATGTCGAAGATATACTATAAATCTTCAGTTAAATTAAGAATAACAAGCGTTGATAGAAATTTTGTTTATGATTAATTAAGCAAACGATATCTATATTGTTGCTAATACATTATTTCTTTAAATGTTTCTAATAGAGGGGGAAATGGGGTCTAAGTCTTCCAAATCGAAATTAATGACGTGTAATTTTGAATTAAACTCTTTAGATTTTTCAATAACATCGACCAAAGGAAGAATTTTATCTTTTTTATTTTCGACTACAAAACAATATTTGGACTTTATTATATCTAGATACATGCTTGCTTGATGATACTTTTTAAAATTTATTTATATTTAATCTAAATAAATTTTGTTTTCTCCAAAAAGAAAATATATTTGCATTTCTATTTATATTAAGTCTAAATAAAAATAAAAACATGAAATTTAAATTAATTAACTTACTTTATTTATTAACTATCTCTCTATTCATTACTGCGTGTTCTAACGATGATGATGGAGGAGAGCCATCTGTAACTGTAGAGAGGTCTGCCGTTATAGAAAATTATTCAAACCTTGTTTACCAATCGTATTTAGATAGCTACAACGGGGCTGTATCTTTACAAACCGCTATAGATGTTTTTATTGAAACACCTACCGATGCTAACTTTACAGCAGCAAAAACAGCTTGGTTAGCAGCTCGTGACTTTTATGGTCAAACTGAAGCTTTTAGAGAAGCTAACGGGCCAATAGACACCGAAAATGAATCTTGGAGTCTTGGCACAGAAGGGCAACTTAACGCTTGGCCTATTGATGAAAGTTATATTGATTATGTGGCAACAGGCACAGAAACTTACGCGGGAAGTTTTACAAGTATTATTTCTGATACTAGCGTCACTATTGATGAAGCTACTTTAGCTTCTTTAAATGAAGAAACAACAGATAAATCAATAAGTACTGGATGGCATGCTATTGAGTTTTTACTTTGGGGGCAAGATAATACAACTCCAAGTGAAGATTTACCAGGGCAACGTGATTATACAGATTATACTATAGCAGATGATGCAGATCGTAGAGCTGAATATTTAGAAGCTGCTACAGATTTATTAGTTAGTGATTTAAACGCTTTAACAACCACTTGGGCTCCTAATGGAGATTACCGTACAGTTTTTGAGGCTTTAGATGAAGATGTAGCATTAAAACAATTTATTAATGGTGCCTTTTTTATCGCTGGAGATGAGTTAAGTTCAGAACGTATTATTGCACCAGTAGATTCTACAGATGGTATAGATGGCCTAGGTCAAGAAGATGAGCACTCATGTTTTAGTGATAACACGCATCAAGATATTTGGGCAAATGCTCAAGGGGTTTATAATGTTGTTTTTGGCAGCTACGGAAGTATTTCTGGTGATTCTTTTTACGATTTAGTAAAAGCAAATGATGAAGAACAAGCTCAAAAATTAAAAGATGCTGCTGATGAAGCTATGGAAAAAGTTAACGCTATTGCTAATAATGCGGAACCTTTCGATTACTTAATTACTTTAGAGAGTTCTACAGACGCTAACTTTGGTGTTGTAATGCAAAGTGTTGTTGCTTTACAAGACTGGGCAGATGAGATAAGTGCATCGGCTATTACAGTAGGAATTAGTTTATAATTAACATAAATTATTTATTAGGTGAAATCTCGAATATTATATTCGAGATTTTACTATTTAAAAGAATAACTCAAAATGACGCATAAAATTATATTATTCTTTGTTCTAACATTGAGCTTTTTTAATTGTTCTAATGATGATTATGAACCAATTGCTGAAGCAGAATATGAAGAAGGAGAGGAATTATTAACGGGTGCATTAGGCGTAAATTCTACGAGTAGTAATGCTTTTGGTTTTGAAATAAGCGGTTTATCGTTTGTGCAACAAGCGGAATTTGCATCTGGTAATTCGTTATTTAATCAAACCTGGGTGTCCTCTCCTGCATCAACAACTGCTCGTGATGGCTTAGGGCCAACATTTAATGCGAGAGCTTGTGCAACATGTCACTTTAAAGATGGTCGAGGTCAAGCTTTTATAAATGGCGAAGATTCTAGTGGGTTTTTAGTGCGGTTAAGTTCACCTGGTCAGGATAGTAATGGCGATGCTTTACCTGTATTAGGCTATGGTACACAACTTCAAGATCGTGCTAATAATGGTATTGACTTTGAGGCTAAGATAGTTGCTACTTATGAAACAATAACAGGGACTTATGCAGATGGTACACCTTACGAGTTACTAAAACCAATTTATAGCTTTTCTCAAGAATCTTTTGGTTCTTTAGCGGGAGTTTTAATGTCTCCAAGAGTAGCACAGCAAACCATTGGTTTAGGCTTAATTAGTGCTTTACCAGATGATGAAATTACTAAGTTTGCAGATGAAGCTGATGCTGATAATGATGGTATTTCTGGTCGTGCAAATTATGTTTATAATTATGATTTAAACGAGCAAGATTTAGGAAAGTATGGGTGGAAAGCTAATGCACCAACATTAAAGCAACAAGTTGCAGGAGCTTTACATGGAGATATGGGGTTAACAACATCTCTTTTCTCTGAAACAAATTGTCCGTCGCCACAACAAGATTGTGAAGATGCCATTAATGGTGGAGAACCAGAAGTTACCGATGAGCAATTGGATAAAATTCTTTTTTATCAAGCTCATTTAGCTGTCCCTAATAGACGGAATTATAAAGAAGAAAATGTATTAAAAGGAAAAGTTCTTTTTACGTCTTTAAATTGTATAGGGTGCCATGCTATTAATCAAAAAACAGGAACAGATGCGGCAAGTGAGTATCTAGAAAATATAACGATAAAACCATATTCTGATTTTTTATTACATGATATGGGAGAAGATTTAGCCGATAATAGGCCAGATTTTTTAGCAACAGGAACAGAATGGAGAACACAACCTCTTTGGGGAATCGGACTTATTTCAACAGTAAATAGTCATACAAATTTGCTTCATGACGGTAGAGCTGCTAATATTGAAGAAGCTATTTTATGGCATGGTGGTGAAGCTGAAACTATAAAAGAAAATTTCAAGAATTTATCGGCCGAAGATCGTGAAAACCTTATCAGTTTCGTTAATTCACTTTAATAAGATATCTATTATTCAGATTTATAAAAACAAGACCATGAATACTATTAAAAATCTAACACTTTTATTTATTTCTCTTTTATTGTTTACTTGTAACTCATCAGATGATAGTAGTGAGCCTTCCTTTAAAGTTAATTTACTTGTAACTGATATTGTTAATCAAAATATTTTACCATCTGTAGATAATTTTGTTTCAGAAAGTATCAGTTTAAACACTGCTGTAGAGGCTTATTTAGAAACATTAACAGAAGTTGATTTAGAAATTCTGCGTGCACAATGGCAAGTTTCCGCGAAAGCGTACGGAAGTATTTACGCTTTTAATATTGGTGATGTACGTGGGCAGTTTATGCATCAGGCTTTGTTTAATTGGCCAACATTACCAACGGCAATTGAAAATATATTAACTAATAATGATGAAATCACCGAGACTTTAATGTTAAGTTTAAGTCCTCAAATAAAAACCCTTTCAGGATTAGAATATTTACTTTTTGGAGACGATTTAGCAGTTGTTAATGCTGGGTTTATTGCATCAGAAAAAAGAAGAGATTATTTAAAATACACAGCTTTAGAATTAAAATCGCAATCGGAAAGACTTCAAATTATTTGGGGAACTTTAAATTCTGGGGCTTACGCCACTACTTTTATCAATAATGAAGAAGCGGGAATAAAAAGTTCATTCAACTTATTGTATAACGGCTTATTCAATTTAATTGATAATGCTAAAATAACTAAAATAGGAAAGCCTGCAGGTTTAGAAAATTCTGAAAACACAAATCCTGAAATTTCACAAGCATATTTCAGTCATACATCATTAAAAATTCTTGAAAATAATATTAAAAGTATTGAAGCGGTTTATTTTAACCCAAATGGTTTAGGTATTTCAGATTATGTTTATGCTACGGTTGATAATGAAGATTTAAATAATGCGATAGAAACTAAAATTGCAGAGGTTTATGCGGCTATTGATGGAATACCAACAAATTTTTATACGGCTATTTCCAGTAATCCTATAGAGGTGAAAACTTTACATGAAAAACTTAATGAATTAGGGGTTTTATTTAGCGTTGATGTGCGCAGTATTTTGTCTATTATTATCACAACTACCGATAATGATGGCGATTAATTAGAGCGTTATATAACAGGTTTTAGATTTATAGGAAATGTATTTCATTTACTAAATTTAAAATCTGTTATAAACTTCTTTATAAATCTATCTTAAAGTCTTTCCATCTTCCTTTTAAAAGTATTATTTTGGCACGATTATTAGTACTATACTTAATTACTAATAGTTTCTTAATTAATTCTTTTTATGCGTCATATAAAATTTACGGTAGTTTGTCTGTTTTCGGTACTTTCTATTTATAGTCAAACCTCTAAAAACCCCTTAGAAATAGCAAACCCAGAAGCACAGCACAAATGGGTTGATAGTGTTTATTCATCTTTATCTTTATCAGAAAAAATAGGGCAGTTGTACATGGTTCAAGTCATGTCTAGCCAAAGTGCTGCAACAAAAGTTAAGGTAGAAAACTTAGTAAAGAACAATCATATTGGTGGAGTTATTTATTCTAATGGCGGACCGTATAGGCAAGCTAAGCTTAATAATCAATTACAAGCTTTATCAAAAATCCCACTTTTAGTAGGTATGGATGCCGAATGGGGATTAAGTATGCGTTTAGATTCTACTTATGCATTTCCTTGGAATATGACGCTTGGAGCCATAAAAGATGATAAATTGGTTGAAGAAGCTGGTCGACATATTGGAGAACATTGCAAACGTTTAGGTGTCCATTTTAATTTTGCGCCTGTAGTTGATATTAATACAAATCCTAAAAACCCAATTATAGGGAATCGTTCTTTTGGGGAAGATCGTGATAATGTAACTCGTAAAGCTTCTGCTTTTATGAAAGGGATGCAAAGTGCTGGCGTGTTGGCCAATGCAAAACATTTTCCTGGTCATGGAGATACCGATCAAGATTCGCATTTAACGTTACCAACTATCAGTTTTGATGAAAAACGTATTGATTCTATTGAATTGTATCCGTATAAAAAGCTAATAACAGAAGGGCTTTCAAGCGTTATGGTTGCGCATTTAAACGTTCCTGGCTTAGATAATTCTGGTGTGCCATCTTCTTTATCAAAACACATTGTAACCGATATTTTAAAAAATAGATTAGGTTTTCAAGGGCTTATTTTTACAGATGCATTAACGATGAAGGGTGCCGCAGATTTTGATGAAACCGGCGATATTGATTTGGCTGCTTTTAAAGCAGGGAATGATGTGATGTTAATGTCTGAAAATGTAGGCATTGGTGTTTCTAAAATTAAAGAAGCTTATAATAGAGGTGAAATTACAGAAGCGCGATTAGAACTTTCGGTTAAAAAGATTTTAATGGCTAAGTACAAAGTTGGTTTACAGAATTATAAACCAATTAGTTTAAAAAACCTTGCTAAAGATTTAAATAGACCTGAAGATGATATTTTATATGAAGAACTTCTTGAAAACGCGATTACCGTTGTAAAAAACGAAAATAACTTAGTGCCAATTACACATTTGGAAATTAAAACATTGGCTTATGTAAATATGGGTGACGATTCTGGCAATGTATTCTTTAATGAGCTGAAAAAGTATGGAAAAGTGCATGCTGTTAAAGGAAATACTTTAGAAGAATTAATGGGGCAATTGGAACCCTATAATACTGTAATTATTGGTTTACATCGTTCCAACGCAAATCCTTGGAAAAGTTATAAATTTACTGAAGAAGAGATTGGTTGGTTACATGAAATTTCACGAACGCATAGTGTTATTCTCGATGTATTTGTTAAACCTTATGCGCTTGCCGATTTAAGAACAATGGCGAATATTGAGACCATAATAGTGAGTTACCAAAACAGTGCTATCGCTCAGCAAAAATCTGCTCAGCTTATTTTTGGAGCCATTCCGGCAAAAGGGATATTACCAGTTTCTATAGGTCAGTTTTATAATGCTGGTGAAGGCATAGATAGTGATGCCATAAAACGATTAGGATACACAGTTCCTGAACGTGTAGGTATGAATTCTAAAAAATTAAATAGAATAGACTCTATTGCAAACTATGCTGTAAGTCATAAAATGACACCGGGAATTCAACTTTTAGTGGCTAGAAAAGGTAAAGTGATTTATAATAAGAATTTTGGAAAACACACATATGCTGGAAAAGAAAAAGTGGGTTTCGATGATATCTATGATGTTGCTTCATTAACAAAAATATTAGCAACTTTGCCTTTGTTAATGGAATTGGAAGAACAGAATATTGTTTCGCTCGATACTAAATTGGTTGAAATTTTATCAGAATACAAAGGCTCGAATAAAGAAAATATTACATTAAAACAGATGCTATCTCATTATGCGCAGTTACGCCCTTGGGAACCCTTTTATTATCATACTTTAGATACGGTTACTAAACGGCCAAGTGCAAAATATTACAGAAAAGTTAGGAGTCCGAAGTTTAATGTTGAAGTGGCTAAGAATTTGTTTTTAAGATCTGATTATCAAGATTCTATTCCGAAGATAATTAAAGATTCCGAATTGCTAGATCGTTTAAGATATCGCTATAGTGACTTTCCTTATTATATTTTAAAGAAATTTATTGAAGAGTATTACGACAGAACTCTAGAACAATTAGTGCAAGGACATTTTTATGAGTCTTTAGGAGCAAATAACACCATGTATAATCCGTATCATAAAATAAGTAGTAAAAAAATTGTGCCTACTGAAGAAGATAATTATTACCGTTTTCAAAGAGTACAAGGTTATGTACATGATATGGGAGCAGCTATGCAAGATGGTATTGGTGGCCACGCAGGTGTTTTTAGTAATGCGAACGATGTTGCAAAAATTATGCAAATGTATTTGCAAAAAGGGTTTTATGGCGGAAAACGCTATTTAAAACCGGAAACTGTAGATAAGTTTAATACACGTTATTTTGAAGCTCAAAATAATAGAAGAGGAATTGGTTTTGATAAACCTCAATTGGGAGAAGCGGGTCCAACATGTGGGTGTTTATCCATGAAAAGTTTTGGGCATTCTGGCTTTACAGGAACCTATGCATGGGCAGATCCTGATGAAGAAATAGTGTACATTTTTATGGCAAATAGAACGTACCCTAATGCAGGTAAAAATTTGCTGTTAAAAGCAAATATTAGAACAGAAATACAGCGCTTAATTTATGAAGCGATTGAAGATTAAAAGGTATAGTTTATAAAATTAAGAAAATGAAAATAGGTATAGTTTGTTATCCAACATTTGGAGGTAGTGGAGTTGTAGCAACGGAGTTAGGAATAGAACTTTCTAAGCGTGGTCACGAAATTCATTTTATTACATATAACCAACCTGTGCGACTGGAATTGTTAGGAAACAATGTTCATTATCACGAAGTAAATGTTCCTGAATACCCGTTGTTTCATTATCAACCTTATGAGTTGGCTCTATCTAGTAAATTGGTAGATATGGTGAAGCTTCATAAAATAGAAATCCTTCATGTACATTATGCTATTCCACATGCTTACGCGGCTTATATGGCTAAAAAGATGTTAATTGAAGAAGATATTTACGTACCTATTGTTACCACATTGCATGGTACCGATATTACGTTAGTTGGAAGTCATCCTTTTTATAAACCTGCCGTAACTTTTAGTATTAATAAATCTGATGCGGTAACAGCGGTCTCTGCAAGTTTAAAAGAAGATACCTTGCGTTTATTTGATATTAAAAATGAGATATCGGTTGTTCCTAATTTTATAGATTTAGAAAAATATAATCATCATGGAATGACGGATTGCCAACGTGGCATGATGGCTAAAGAAGATGAAAGGATAATAACACATATAAGTAATTTACGTCCAGTTAAGCGTGTAGAGGATGTGATAAAAGTATTTTATAACATTCAAAAAGAAATGCCTGCAAAACTTATGTTTATAGGTGAAGGACCAGAAAAGGAAAAGGTAGAAAATCATTGTGCAGAACTAGGTATTACGGATAAAGTTATTTTCTTCGGAAGAAGTAATGAAATTGATAAAATACTATGTTTTAGCGACCTATTTTTATTACCATCTCAAACGGAAAGTTTTGGTTTAGCGGCTTTAGAAGCTATGGCATCTGGAGTTCCTGTTATTTCTAGTAATACAGGTGGTATTCCAGAAGTTAACATTCATGGAGTTTCTGGATATTTAAGTGATGTAGGTGATGTTGAAGATATGAGTAAGAATGCTATATATATTTTAAGTGATGAAAAGCGATTAAAAACTTTTAAGGAAAATGCTCGAAAAGAAGCCTTAAAATTTGATTTACGCGAAATTGTTCCTCAATATGAAAAAATTTATGAGGAGACTTTAGCGAAGTGTTTAGTTTTATAATTGGATAGTGAACAAATATTTTCATCGAGTTTAATAAAGAAAATAAGATTTCATATAATAAATTAACCCCTTGTTTTTTTGTGAATTAAAACAAGGGGTTAATTTATTAAAGAGCTAATATTAGTGCATGCAAAACTATGTGCGCTTCAACTGTTTTTGAATCTTTTTAATAGCCGATTCTATAGATTTTTCGGGCTCAATAATATTGTATTCACCCCAAAACCTAGGATCAGAAAACCCAGAAGCTTCATCGGCTAAAATAGTTGTAGGTCTAAGTGTTCTTTCTCTAGACTTTGCTATTTTGGTATCGATTTCTTCCCAATCCGTAATAGCCATTTCACTGTTTAACGTATAAATGCTATTAAACAATTTACCTTTCCAATTTACTTTAAAAGTAAGTGAAATGTTGCTGTAAGCATAATGCCATTTTCCATTTTGTGTTCGGTAATTTACGCGATATGTAGCTTGGGTTGGATAAACATCTACTTTTCTAGGTTTTTTACGAATGTACATTTTACTCGATAACTCTTTATTTTCGACATTTAAGCTATAAACGGCATTGGTAAGCGCTAATGTTTCGGAATCTATATAAAGTTTACCGTAATAAAGTGGTGTAATAATGTTTGGTTTTTGTTTGAAATTTACAACATAAATTTGTTGGTTGTTTACTTGGGTGTTGGTATCAAAACTAAATTCATAAAGCGGCATATCTTCATCTGTAAAAATATATTCAGGATACTTTATAATATCTGTATATAAATTGGAAAAAGGTCCTCCTTGTAGTTTTAAGGCTAGCGTATCTAATTTTGTGTAATCTGTGCTTTTTCTTGCTTTTACAAGCTCTATAGCATCTCTTTTTAAACTGTTATACGGTTGTTTATGTATTTGCACAACAGCTTCTGATAATGAGGCGTTTTTTCTTCGTTTTTTAATGGTTTCTCTATAAAAAGCGGTCATTAAAGTATTGCTGTTATTATAAAGTGTACTTTTTTTACTTAGAGTTGCTCTCACTAAAGCTTCGGGATTCGTATGTACGTTTATACTTATTTCGTTTAATGTTGTGATGGCAGGAATTAATTTAATTTTGGAGTTTTTATTTAATTCTGAAATGTTTATTTTTTTTGTTTCATACCCTAAACGAGATACTATAATTATATTATGGTTTGAAGTTTCTGGAATTTTTAAGACAAACTCACCATCGGAGTTTGAAACCGTACTAATGTTAGTGCCGCTGATTACAAAATTGGTAAATGTGAGAGGACTATTAGTTTTATAGTCTACAACGCGGCCTTTAATTTCTTTCGCATTCTTTTCCGATTGCGCCATGAGCGTACTTGTAAATACAATAAGTACGCTTAAAACAATAATTTTAATAAGGCTTTGAGTTTTCATAACTTTCTGTATTTAAAAGGGTTTAGACCTGTTTTAAGATACAAAAAAGAAGTATGATTTCAAAATGTTTTAACAATTTGAGTTAAATATAGCTCTGGTAATTAGTTGTTTAGGTTAAATTTAGACTTCATCTACTGTTTCTGTGAGGGTTTTCATAAAAGAAACTAAGGCATTTTGTTCTTCGGAAGTTAAATTTAGTTCATCGAAAGGCAAGGTTTGGTGTTCTAAATCGAAACCTAATCCGCCGCCACCTCCAAGGTTATAAAATTCAACCACTTGTTCCAAAGTGTTGTAGACACCATTGTGCATATAAGGCTCTGTTAACGCTACATTTCTAATACTTGGTGTTTTAAACATACCTTTGTGTAGCTCTTCTTTATAACTCCAATAGAAACCTAAATCGTCGTCTAATTGTTTGTTTTCTGCAGTTTCAGGGACTCCAATCACTTCTTTTTCAGTTTCTGTAAAAAATGGAGGCACTGTTCCATTTGTTAATGGTATAAAATGACAAGTGGCGCACAAGGCTTTTCCCATAAATAAATTATACCCTAGTTTTTCTTCATCTGAAAAATTATTTTCTTCACCTCTAATATTTTTATCAAATTTAGAATTGAAACCATTTAGTGTAGAAATATAAGATGAAATTGCTTTTATTACATCGGTATTATTAGATGCTATTTTACCAAAGGCATCTTTAAAAAGTGATGTGTAAGTGGAATCTATTAAGATGGCATTAGAGAATTTATGAACATTAGAATTAAACTCTTTATCGTTTGTAAATACCGATGAAATTTGATCTAAAAGTGTATTCGATCTCCCGTCTAAAAAGAAACTTTGCTGAAAAGCGGTATTTATAAGTGTTGGTGTGTTGCGCTGTAAAGGTTTGCCCTTATTGTCTAGATTTAAAGCTACATTATCTGCATAACCTTTATTTTGTAAATGACAAGTAACACAAGCCATTTTTCCATTTCCTGAAAGTTTAGGGTCTGAAAATAGTTTTTTACCTAAGGCTATTTGTTTGCTAGTTGGGTTCTTGTTTATAGTAGCTGTAAAGTAATTTAAATTGAAACTATTATTCTCAAAAAAGGTGGGTGCATCAAAATTAAACGGTGTACTATCTATAGGTTCCCAAAGTGCGCTCGATTTTCTAATTTCAACCCAGTTCCGAGTAATCGGATTCATGTAATCTCTAGTAAATGTAAAACGATCGAAAGTATCGAAATCTTTATTTTTATTGATGAATGCAATGGCGTTTTCTATGTTATTATTAAATTCTGAATCTAGTTTTTTATGCTTTTTTTGAATAACACTTTGTATGGTTTGCTCGTAAACGGTTTGTAAACTTTCTAAAGAAATAATGGTTTCGTTAATTCCTAAATGACTCACTGGTGTATCAAAACCAGAAATGGCCAAACTCACTATTCTTAAAAGTTGTTGATGTGTGGCAATAAAAAAACGTTGTGGGTTTAAATCGCGCTTTTCAATTCCTTTTTTCAAATTAGAAAGCATGCCTTTTTGCACATACAGTTCCTGTTTAAAATCGGCTTCGGATGTTTCATTATCAAAAACACTTTCTTCAATTTTTTGATAACCAACTGGTTTTATAATTTTCCCAGTGTCTTCCTTATAAATTGGTAGGGCAGGACCATTGGCTCTGTGCCCAACTTCGGGGTTTAAATACGATGCATAAGGTTCTGCTTTTTTGAATGCCACTCGTGATAATGCAAAATAAGCCTTCGCTTTTTCACCACGCATACCTTGAGCTTCTAAGCTGTCTAAATACAGTAAAGCCGTATCAATATTTTGAGCATAATATTGTTGAGCAGATGCCCAGTTTATTACTGAAATAGTTTCTTTTTTATCTTGATTACAAGATGTTATTAGAATACAAGTTAATATAAAAAATAGGGATTTAAAATACTGAAACATGGTAAAAGTTATATAAATGAAAGAATCTTCATTATGAAAATGAAGATTCTTAATATTAGAAAAATTTAAGGTGTACTATCTAGCTAAGCCTTTTAATAATACGATTTGACCACCTTGGTTATGTGGTAAGCTGCTGGATACAAAAGCATCGCTTTCCCAGTAATGTGGTTGTAAGTTTAATAGAAAAGTATCTGGAACACCTACTTTATCAGAGATATCGGTTAAAGCGCCAAACTCACCAGAAAACCCTGTAGATCCCGATGGGTCTAAGTTGTTTTCAATTTTTAATTCTAAAACTACTTTAGTGTTATTTCCATCTAAATCTGATTGGTAAATTTGAGCAGCATGATTTCTAGAAAAAGAGTTTGGATCTTCTTGCGTATAAATATAGTTTTCTGTTACACAAATGTTATCTGGACTTTGTAATTCTGCAATATTACCATCTTTATTATTTGTATCGGTATTTCCGCTAATAATTTGAGTTAATTTACCTTCTAATGGGTTGGTTTCATCAAGTTCAATCTTGTAAACAGTTCCCCAATCGTTATAAGTTCCTCTTCCAGGACCTCTTCCGGTTACGGCAAAAAACACTTCTCTTGCATTAGCATCGCTACCTTTTCTGTAATCTACATCTTCAACACGCATAAATTGGGAAGCAAATACATTTGTACAAGCTGTTTCCATTTCGTCTTTAGTTAAAGAAGCACCATCAACGATTTCAACAAATTCGATATCGTAAGAATTAGCGAAATCTAAACTACCTTCATTATAAACGGTATTTGCAGTAACATCCATTGCACCTCCAGCACCATCAGATACTTGTTTAAACCTTAAAACGTAAACTTTTCCGTTTTCTAAATCTGCATCGCTGTTTTCAGATAAATACATAATAACCTGACCTTCAGATCCACTAGAATCATCATCCCCACCAACAATAACTGTTTTACCAGAATAGGCGCCTTTTGGCAATGGTACTGCATTTTCCCATGAAAATTCACCTAAAGCATCTAAACCAAAATCTGCAGTTGGAGTAGGTGTTTCAATCCAAGGATCGATACCTTTTACATCGTAAGCATAACTTTCTGAAGCAGATAAAAATATATCTTTATCACCACCATGTATCGCAGCTTCCCACATAGTTCCAGAACATTGTCTAGCATAATCGGCAACGCCACTATTTAATAACCATTCACCTGTAATTGGGTTTAAGTTTTTATCAAAACGAATTCTAGAAACGGCATAATCATCTTCAGCATTAACAACGTATATGTACTCGTCTCCATCTTTTAAAAATCCAGCGCCATCTTGAGCACCCACTAAACGGAAACCATTAGAAAGCACATCTGTAGAGCTTATTAAAGAAAAGGCTTCCACTGTGCTAAAATCAGAATGTAATTTTACTAAAGGAGCTAAAGAAGATTTGTTTGTAAACATAGTTGTAGGAGGCGTAAAATCTTCTCCATTCTCACCGTCTTCACCATCTTTTCCGTCAACACCGTTAACACCGTCTTTTCCGTCTTCAATATCACAGCTAGTTAATACTGTACTTACAGAAGTTACTACAAAAAGGAATAAAAATAATTTAATGTACTTGTTCATCATTATAAAAATTGGTTAATTAATTCGGTTCAAAATTATAATTTGAATCAAAGAATCATGTTAACTAACCACTGTGTTTAATTTAATTTTAAGTAACCTTAATGTTAAAAACGTTACTTAAATATTAACCAATAGCTGAAATTTGGAATGAAATGTTAATTGAATATAAAATGAATGTTTCCTGAATTTAATACGACTTATTAGGTGCTTCAATTTCCTTTGTATTTCTTAACGAAATTTTTAGAATTGCAAAATTGAATAAGCTTATATTTACACTTTCTATCTATTTTACTATGCCAGCAGACTGTATTTCGTTTAAAAACACAGGATATTTTTCAAGTTTAATTTGTGAATATCTCAATGAAAATCAAGAGTTAAAGCCGTTCTATAACCGTTTTCCAAATCTTGATAATTTTAAAAAACAAATTGATGAAAAGCAATCGAGTTTCACGCAAGAATCTCGGAATGTGTTATATTCTGTATTATCAAAACAATATAAAAAGGTTGATGCTTCAATATTAACACTTCAAAATATAGATTTATTAAAATTAGAAAACACCTTTACAATTACTACAGGACACCAATTAAATTTATTTACTGGGCCACTTTATTTTCTGTATAAAATTGTATCGGCAATAAATCTTTCAAAAGAATTAAAAGAAAAATATCCTAATCAGAATTTTGTTCCTATTTATTGGATGGCAACAGAAGATCATGATTTTGATGAAATAAATTATTTTAATTTCAAAGGAAAAAAAGTACAATGGAATAAAGAGGCGAGTGGTGCTGTTGGCGAATTATCAACCGATGGTTTAGCAGAAGTGTTTGAAGTATTTTCTAATGAAATAGGACACACCAAAAATGCAGAACATTTAAAAAATATTTTCAAAAATGCTTATTTAGAGCATGATAATTTAGCCGATGCCACGAGATACTTAGCAAATTCATTATTTAGTGAATATGGATTAGTAATTGTTGAAGCAAATGATGCTGAATTAAAAAGAAGATTTATACCTTATATAGAAACAGAATTATTGAACGAAACAGCGTTTAAAGCAGTTTCTGAATCTATTGAAGAATTGAGTAACTATTCTCGAAATTATAAAGCTCAAGTAAATCCTAGAGAAATTAATTTATTCTATTTAAATGAAAATTTAAGAGAACGTATTGTTTTTGAGCACGATGTTTATAAAGTTTTAAACACCAATCTTTCGTGGAGTAAAGAAGCTATTTTGGATGAAGTAAAAAATAATCCAGAACATTTTTCACCAAACGTGATTATGCGACCTCTATATCAAGAAGTTATTTTACCAAACCTTTGCTACATTGGTGGAGGAGGAGAATTAGCGTATTGGTTTCAATTAAAAAAATATTTTAATACAGTTGAAGTGCCTTTTCCTGTATTGTTATTAAGGAACTCTGTTTTAATACAGACGGAAATTCAGAGTAAAAAGCTTCAGAAACTAAATATTTCAAAAGAAGATGTTTTCTTAAAACGAAATGCCTTTATTAATAAAAAAGTTAGAGAAATTTCTAATATTGATATCGATTTTTCGGAACAAAAAAAATATTTAGCACAACAGTTTGAAGGTATGTATAAACTTGCAGAAGAAACTGATAAATCGTTTTTAGGTGCAGTAAAGGCACAAGAAGTAAAGCAAATAAAAGGTTTAGAGCATCTTGAGAGCCGTTTGTTAAAGGCTCAAAAACGCAAGTTGAAAGATACGGTTTCTAGAATGACGGACTTGCAAACAGAACTTTTTCCGGGTGGTAGCTTACAAGAAAGAAATACCAATTTCTCAGAATTTTATCTAGAACATGGTACACAATTAATACCAGATTTAATTAAAAATTTAGAACCTTTAAAAGGCGAATTTTTAATATTAACTTTATAATTTAAGGATGCATAAGATTGATATTGAATTGGTAGAAATGACTATGGATATTATGAAATATACCATAGATAGAATTTCATCTACAAAGCATAAAATAGGAAAACCTAAAACCTCAGAAGAACTAAAAAAATTGGTAGGTGAAACGGTTACAGAAAAAGGTGTTGGAGGTGAGCATGCTTTAAAGTTGTGGAAAAAACATTTGATGAAGGCTAATGTGCCTGTAGATCATCCACGAAATTTAGCCTTTGTGCCCGCAGCTCCTACAAGAGCAGCAGTTATGTTCGATTTGGTTGTATCTGCTTCTAGTATTCATGGTGCGTATTGGATGGAAGGTGCTGGTGGTATTTTTTGTGAAAACGAAGCTATGAAATGGATTGTATCTTTAACAGGTTTGCCAGAAGGAGCTTTTGGTGTTTTTACTAGTGGAGGTACTGCTGCAAATTTATCGGCAATTGTTACAGCAAGAGAATATTGGCGCAGCTTAGATGATGATAATAAAACAAGAAAAGGGCTTATAATAACTTCAATAGGTGCACATTCTTCAGTTAAATCCATGGCTAAAGTTGTGGATGCAGATGTATTATTTGTAGATACTGAAGATAAAATGTATGCGGACGCCTTACAAAGTAAAATAGATGCTTTAACTATAGATGATCGTAAACGGTTATTTGCTGTTGTAGCCACAGGAGGGACTACAAACGCTGGAATTATTGATGATTTATCGGGTATTGGAAGTATTTGTGAAAATGCACATCTTTGGTTTCACGTTGATGCTGCTTATGGTGGAGGCGCTTTAGCTGCCGATTCTGTAAGACATTTATTTAATGGTATTGAAAAAGCAGATAGTATAACCATAGATCCTCATAAATGGATGTTTTCTCCGTATGATTGTGGCGCAGTTATATATAGAAAACCAGAATTAGCAAAAAAAGCACATGCTCAAGAAGGATCTTATTTAGATATTTTTAAAGATGAAGGAGCTCATGGTTTTAACCCTACAGATTATCAAATACAATTAACGCGCCGTGTTAGAGGTTTACCGTTATGGTTTTCTTTAGCCATGCACGGCACTGATAAATATAAGGAAGCGGTAGAACGTGGTTTAGAATTAGCTCAAATAGCAGGTAAATTAATAGAAGAAAAACCTTTTGTAGAGTTGGTTAGAGCTCCAAGTTTATCTTGTGTGTTATACCGAAGAATTGGTTGGAGTCCAGAAGATTATACACATTGGACCTATGAGAATCATGGAAAAGGTTTTGCTTTAGTAACGCCCACAAAATGGAAAACAGGAGATAGTTTTGAAACTGTTTCTCGCTTTTGTTTTATTAACCCAGATACTACTGAGGAAGATATAGATATGATTTTGGATTCTATGAAATAAAAATTAATCTAAAAATCTTGCGCCCTAAATTCGTCATTATAAAATCAATTACTATTTTTGCGCATGCAACATGACAAGGTACTTATTTTAGACTTCGGATCGCAATACACACAACTTATTGCTCGTCGAGTTAGAGAACTCAACATTTACTCCGAAATACATCCATTTAACAAAATCCCAAAGGATTTAGAAACTTTTAAAGCGGTTATTCTTTCGGGAAGTCCAAATTCTGTTAGAGGTGAAGATGCTTTGCATCCTGATTTATCAGAAATTAGAGGAAAAAAACCAATGCTAGCCGTATGTTATGGTGCGCAGTATTTAGCTCATTTTTCGGGAGGGGAAGTAGCCCCATCGAACACAAGAGAATATGGTAGAGCTAATTTATCATTCATAAAAAATGATGAAGCTTTTTTGAAAAATATAAGTGAAGGCAGCCAAGTTTGGATGAGCCATTCCGATACTATTAAGCAATTACCAACAAACGGTGTTTTACTAGCAAGTACAAACGATGTAGAAAATGCCGCTTATAGAATTGAAAACGAAAGTACATTTGCTATTCAGTTTCACCCAGAAGTTTATCATTCTAAAGATGGAAAACAACTTTTAGAAAACTTTTTAGTTGAAATAGCTGGTTTAAAGCAAGATTGGACTCCAGATTCTTTTGTTGAAGAAACCGTTGCGGCAATTCAAGAAAAAGTAGGAAAAGACAAAGTGGTTTTAGGCCTTTCTGGTGGTGTAGACTCTACCGTAGCAGCTGTTTTACTTAATAAAGCGATAGGTGAAAATCTATATTGCATTTTTGTGAACAACGGTTTATTGCGTAAAGATGAATTTACTTCTGTTTTAAAACAATACGAAGGCATGGGACTTAACGTAAAAGGCGTTGATGCTTCCGAGCGTTTTTTAGAAGCTTTAAAAGGTCTAGAAGATCCTGAGAAAAAACGTAAAGCTATTGGTAATTCATTTATTGAAGTTTTTGATGATGAAGCTCACAAATTAACAGATGTGAAATGGTTAGCGCAAGGAACAATTTATCCTGATGTTATCGAGAGTGTATCGGCAACTGGTGGTCCATCTGCAACTATTAAAAGTCACCATAACGTTGGTGGATTACCAGATTTTATGAAACTTAAAATTGTAGAACCACTTCGTGCTATTTTTAAAGATGAAGTACGCCGCGTTGGTGCTACTTTAGGTATAGATCCAGAATTATTAGGACGCCATCCTTTTCCTGGTCCAGGTTTAGGGATTCGTATTTTAGGCGATATTACTGCCGAAAAAGTAACTATGCTCCAAGAGGTTGATGCTATTTTTATCAACGGTTTAAAAGAATGGGGACTTTATGATAAAGTTTGGCAAGCAGGCGCTATGTTATTACCCGTTAATAGTGTTGGTGTAATGGGCGATGAGCGTACATACGAAAAATGTGTAGCACTTAGAGCCGTAGAAAGTACAGATGGTATGACGGCCGATTGGGTAAATTTACCTTATGAGTTTCTTCAAAAAACATCAAACGATATTATTAATAAAGTAAAAGGTGTAAACCGTGTGGTTTACGATATTAGTTCTAAACCGCCAGCTACCATTGAGTGGGAATAGTGACGCGTAACGAATTTTTAACCCTTTGGGTTTTATATTCAACAGCAGAGAAAGCTTATCGATTTAAATTCGGGGTTTAGTGGTCTGTTTTGTAAAAACCCAACGTATATCAAAATAATGATAATACCTAATTGATGTTTAAGTTTTGGCATGTTATGTGTTATATCTATTAAGAAAACATCAATTAGGTAATTTTAAAAATAAATAAATGAGTAAATTTTTTTCCATTCTTTTAATCGTTTTAGTGTGTGGTTTTGGCACATTAAATGCACAGAATTTCAGTACGCATCAAGTAAAAAAAGGAGAAACTATTGAGAGTATTGCAAAGCGTTATTTTGTAACGCCTGCAGATATTTATACTTTAAATCCCGATGCGAAAAAGGAGTTTAAGGCAAATACTATTTTAATTATTCCTATTTCTAAAGCCAATAAACCAACGGTTACAACGGTAAAGGAATTAAAAGGTTTTAAAACCCATAAAACTAAACGTAAAGAGACCTTATATAGTTTAGGTAAAAAGTACGATATATCGGAAGATGATATTAAGAAATACAATAAATTTTTATACGCCAATACACTTCGTAAAGGCGATAAACTTCAAATTCCTATTTTTAAGGAAACAACGGTTGTTGAAGAAAATAATAACACAAAGCCTTACCTAGTAAAAGCTAAAGAAGGAAAATGGCGTATTGCTTATAAATTTGGAATTACTTTAGAAGAATTAGAAGCGCTTAATCCAAAAATGGGTGATGTCCTTAAAGAAGGTCAACAAATTAATGTGCCAAATCTAGAAAGGGAAGAGATTAAGCAAGTTGATGAAACTTATGGCTATTACAAAGTATTACCAAAAGAAGGTTTTTATCGTTTAAAATTAAAATTAGGTTTAACTCAAGAAGAATTAGAAGCTTTAAATCCAGGGTTGAAAGAAACAGGATTAAAAGTTGGAATGATTTTAAAAACACCACAAGGAAACACTAATTTATCTGGTATTGTAGATGCAGAATATGGCGGAGTTTCTTCAGATTTAAGACTAAAAATTAGAGATTATAGTACTAAGCATATAGCTGTAATGCTTCCATTTAGATTAAACCGTGTTGAATTTGACACCGTTGCAGATACTAAAAGAAGTATTAAAAACGATCCTTATTTAAATGCTTCATTAGATTTTCAATCTGGTGTTTTAATGGCGATAGATTCTTTGAAAACTTTAGGTATTTCGCTTAACGTAGATGTTTACGATACTAAATATGAAGTAGGTGAGGTCTCTCGAATTTTAAGCACTAATGATTTTAGTGATGTAGATGCTGTAATAGGTCCACTAACTCCTAAAACCTTTGCTAAAGTGGCTTCGGAACTAGAAAGATATAATATTCCTGTAGTATCGCCAATTGGTTTAGATTTAGATTTGCGTTCTAATGTGTTTCAATCGAGACCTAAAACAAATTTATTAAAAAATAGAATAGTAAACTTTGTAAAGGCCGATAGTTTGGTGGATAATGTTATTATTCTTGCCGACTCTGAGCATATTTCTACAGCGAATGAGTTAAAACGTATGTTTAATCATGCAACTATTGTTTATTCAAGAAAAAATAAAAAAGGACAAGACGAAAATTATGTACTTGTTAACGATGTTATCGGATCATTAAAAAGTGGTAATAATTATGTCTTTTTAGAAACTGATAATCCTGGTTTTGTTTCTAATGTAACGAGTTTATTGGCTTCGGTTAATAAATCTTTAAATGGACAACAAAGTAATGAAAAAAAGCAAATTACTTTGGTAACAACCAATATGAACGATGCATTTGAAGACGATCAGGTTTCTAACGAACACTTATCAAAATTAAACTTTCATTTTGCTGCAACTTCTAAATGGTTTGATGAAAGTAATAATTCATTCGTTAAGAAATATGAAAGTCTTTATAACGCAACACCAAATAAAAGAGCTGTAAGAGGTTTCGATTTAACTATGGATGTGGTTTTACGATTAGTATCTTCTAATAGTTTATATGAATCGGTTAACGATTCGCCATTAACAGAATATATTGAAAGTAAATTTGCTTATAAAAAGAATATCTCTGGCGGTTATTATAATGACAGTATTTATTTAGTAAAACACGAAAATTTAAGAATTATAGAAGTAAAGTAATAAGGATATAATCTAATCGTTTTATATCATATTAATAGATTTATTTTTTTATTGTGATTAGAACTTTAGTCTTATTATGTTGTTTTATTGGCTTTCAAACAGAAAAGCCAGTAATTTCTTGGAAAGATAATTATAAGCTGTCATGGACAGATTTTAAAGGGGAACCAAAGCAAAATTCAGGAGCAGTTGCAGAAACAGCATCGGGAATTAGCTTTGGTTTTTCTCTTAAAAAATTAGAATCTAACGTTGTTAGTTTTTCTACTGAAGTTAAGGCGTATTTCTATCCAGAAGATTCGTGGTTTCATCCTGAACAGGCTAGTGCTTATATTTTAGAGCACGAGCAATTGCATTTTGATATAACAGAATTATTTGCAAGAAAATTTAGAAAAGGAATTTCAGAATTAAAAATATCTAATAATATTAAAGAGCAGTTAAAAACACTTTATAAAAATAGCGAAAGGGGATTAGGAATGATGCAAAGGCAATATGATGCAGAGACAAATCATTCTAAAAACCCTGAAATTCAAAAAGAATGGCAACTTTATATTAAGTCTGAACTTGATAAATTGTCAAAATATAAATCCATAGAATAAAACTGTGACTCCAGATAAACAATTCCTAATAACTTTAGCGCATACTAAAATGCCTTTCGGTAAATATAAAGACCGTTATTTAATAGATTTACCTGAGTATTATGTAGTTTGGTACCACAATAAAGGTTTTCCTAAAGGTAAATTAGGAGATATGTTGTTACAGGTTTATGAGCTAAAATTGAATGGATTAGAAGATTTAATAAGGAACATCCAACGTAAGTATCCTAAATAAATGCACATTAAAAATATTCGAACTATAGTTTAATATTCTCAAATTCATAAGAGACATTCTATTTCCTTAAAATTTCAGATAAATTAATTCCAATAGCAAGCTCCATTTTAATTAAAACTAATAACTTTGATATTATTAGAAAATTAAACAATTCTATTTTGTGCAAGCCTATCTTTTAAAGTGCTTTCCTCCAAATGCAAAATTGTATTTAACTAAACCATATTTTAATAAAACAGATGAGTTTAACGAGTTTAGAATCGGAGTTATCTGGAGAGTTGTTGTATGATGATTTATCAAAATCTATTTATGCAACCGATGCTTCTGTTTATAGAATGTTACCCTTAGCGGTGGCTTATCCAAAAAACAAGGATGATATTAAAAAGCTAATTAGTTTTGCTAAATCTAATAATACCACGCTAATTCCAAGAACTGCAGGGACTTCATTAGCAGGTCAATGTGTAGGAACTGGTATTGTAGTTGATGTCTCAAAACATTTTACCGAAATTTTAGAATTCGATGAAAAAGCACAAACTATAAAAGTACAGCCAGGAGTTGTTCGGGATGCGCTTAATAACTATTTAAAACCATATGGTCTTTTTTTCGGACCAAACACATCAACTTCTAACCGCTGTATGATGGGCGGTATGGTTGGAAACAATTCATCTGGAACAACATCAATTCAATATGGAGTTACACGAGATAAGGTTCTAGAATTAAATACTATTTTAAGTGATGGTAGCGAGGTTGTTTTTGGAGAATTCACTTCTGAAACTTTTATGCAGAAAACTTCAGAAAACACTTTAGAAGGGGAGATTTATAAAACGATATATGATGAATTAAAATCTGATAAAGTAAAAACTCAAATTCTTGAAAATTTCCCTAAACCAGAAATTCATAGAAGAAATACAGGGTATGCTATAGATGAATTAATAAAATCCGATGTTTTTTTTGAAACAACCGATAAATTTAATATGTGTAAACTACTTTCTGGTAGTGAAGGTACATTAGCCTTTTCAACAGAAATTACATTAAAATTAGATAGGCTTCCGCCGAATGAAGCTATAATGGTTGCTGCTCACTTTGATAGTATTGAAAACTGTTTAAGCGCAGTAGAATTAACTATGGAACATAATTTGTTCAATTGTGAAATGATGGATAAAACCATTTTAGATTGTACAAAACAGAATAAAACGCAAGAAGAAAATAGAGTATTTATAGAAGGCGATCCTAAGGCTATTTTAATGTGCGAAGTTAGAGCGACTTCACTGGTAGAAGTTGAAAAACTAGGCTTTAATTTAGTCGAAGCTATAAGAAAGTCTGGGTTAAGTTATGCTTTGCCTGTATTAGTTGGTAAAGATATTCAAAAAGCAAATAATTTGAGAAGTGCAGGCTTAGGCTTGTTGGGAAACATGATTGGTGATAAAAAATCGGCTGCATGCATTGAAGATACTGCGGTTGCATTACCAGATTTAGCAAATTATATATCGGAGTTTACAGCACTTATGAAAGGCTACAAACAAGATGCTATTTATTACGCACATGCAGGAGCTGGAGAGTTACATTTACGCCCGATTTTAAATTTGAAGAGAGGTGAAGACGTTGTTTTATTCAGAAAAATAACAACAGATGTTGCACATTTAGTAAAGAAATATAATGGTTCCATGAGTGGTGAACATGGTGATGGTATTGTTCGGGCAGAATTTATACCTTTAATGATTGGCGAGGAGAATTATCAATTAATAAAGCGTATAAAATCGGTTTTCGATCCAAATAATGTTTTTAATCAGGGTAAAATTGTAGATGCTTTCCCTATGGATAAAGCGCTACGTTATGAAGTAGATCGTGTAGAACCCGAAATAAAAACCTTTCTCGATTTCTCAAAATCGCAAGGTATTTTAAGAGCTACCGAAAAATGTAACGGTTCTGGGGATTGTAGAAAACTTCCTGAATTTGGAGGAACAATGTGCCCAAGTTATCGCGCTACAAGAAACGAGAAAGATACAACAAGAGCTCGTGCTAATGCTTTAAGAGAATTTCTAACAAATTCTGATAAAGAAAACAAATTTGATCACGAGGAGTTAAAATCTGTGTTCGATTTATGTTTAAGTTGTAAAGCTTGTGCTTCGGAATGCCCTAGTAGTGTTGATGTTGCTAGTTTAAAAGCTGAATTCTTATATCAATATCAAAAAGAGCATGGTATTTCTTTAAGAACAAAACTTTTCGCTTACAATAATCTATTAAATAAATTTGGAAGTATATCTCCAAGTGTAACGAATTTCTTTTTCTCTAACGGTTTTACTTCTTCAGTTTTAAAAAAATTATTTGGAATTGCTACAGAAAGAACTTTGCCTTTAATTTCTAAGAAGAATTTAGAAAAGGCGTTTAAAAGTTTTTCAAAAAAGACGGGAAATAAAAAAAATATAAAAACGGTATATTTATTTAATGATGAATTCACAAATTATTTAGATACACCAATAGGTATAGATGCTATCGAACTTTTAAGCGCATTAAATTATAAGGTTGAAATTGTTAAGAATGAAGAATCTGGACGTACGTTTTTATCAAAAGGGTTATTGGAACAAGCTAAAAAAACAACAAATAAAAATATAGATGTTTTTAAAAATATAATTTCAGAAGTATCTCCATTAATAGGTATTGAACCTTCGGCTATTTTAACTTTTAAGGATGAATATTTAAAGTTGGCAGACGATAAAGTTTCTGCACAATCCATTGCAGAAAATACTTTTCTAATTGAAGAATTCCTTCAAAAGGAAATAGAATTAGGGAATATTAAGCAAGATCAGTTTACTTCAGAAACAAAAATTATTAAATTTCATGGGCATTGCCATCAAAAATCGCATAGCAATCAGTTATCTAGTTTTGCTGTTCTAAATTTGCCTAAAAACTATAAAGTAACAATTATTCCAAGTGGCTGTTGTGGTATGGCTGGAAGTTTTGGTTATGAGAAAGAACATTATAAAGTGAGTATGCAGGTAGGTGAGCAAACGTTATTTCCTGCAATTAGAAAAGCGACTGAAGACACTGTTATTTCTGCGAACGGTACAAGTTGTCGTCATCAAATAGAAGATGGAACAAATCGTATTGCTAAGCATCCAATTACTGTTTTAAAAGAAGCTTTGCTAGTATAATTCAGGTTTAATTAAAATAAAATGACTTAATAAGCTTAAAAACAGGGTTGATTTCTTATAATCTAAAATGCTTATTTCATTCAAATTAGCTCGTGTTTTAGTAAGAAAATAGTGGATAAAAACGGTTCAAAATTAATATTAGTAAATCACTTTTAAATTAGCCGAAAACAATTCTGAAATAACTATTTAAATTTTGTAAATTTGCCTGCGTTTACAAGCGCAACATGACAACTACAGCAAAATACATTTTCGTAACCGGTGGGGTTACATCATCTCTTGGAAAAGGGATTATCGCGGCATCGCTCGCAAAACTTCTACAAGCACAAGGCTATAGAGTAACTATCCAAAAATTAGATCCATATATCAATGTCGATCCAGGGACTTTAAACCCTTACGAGCATGGCGAATGTTATGTTACGGAAGATGGTGCCGAAACGGATTTAGATTTAGGGCATTACGAACGTTTTTTAAACGTGCCAACAAGTCAGGCTAATAATGTAACTACAGGTCGTATTTACCAAAGTGTTATCCAAAAGGAACGTCGTGGTGAGTTTTTAGGAAAAACCGTTCAGGTGGTTCCTCATATTACCGATGAAATTAAGGAACGTATACAAATACTCGGTAAATCTGGAGATTACGATATTGTTATTACCGAAATTGGTGGAACTGTTGGTGATATAGAATCTTTGCCATACATTGAAGCTGTGCGTCAATTACGCTGGGATTTAGGCGAAAATAATGGTATTGTTATTCATTTAACTTTAGTGCCATTTTTATCGGCTGCAGGCGAATTAAAAACAAAACCAACACAGCACAGTGTAAAAACATTAATGGAAAGTGGAGTACAAGCCGATATTTTGGTTTGTAGAACAGAACACCAATTACCTATAGAATTACGCCGTAAACTTGCATTATTTTGTAATGTAAAACAAGAAGCTGTAATTCAATCTATTGATGCATCTACTATTTATGATGTACCAAATTTAATGTTAGAAGAAGGCTTAGACAAGGTTGTACTTAAAAAGTTGAATCTTGAAAGTATTGTTCCTGATATTTCTAACTGGAATAAATTTGTGCACCGCCATAAAAATCCAAAGTATGAAATTACTATTGGTTTAATTGGAAAATATGTAGAATTACAAGATTCTTATAAATCAATACTAGAATCTTTTATTCATGCCGGAGCTGAAAATGAAGTTAAAGTAAATATAGAATCTGTTCATTCAGAATATATAAATGAAGATAATGCTAAGCTAAAATTAGGTCATTTAGATGGTGTTTTAGTAGCACCAGGATTTGGTGAGCGTGGTATTGAAGGTAAAATTGACGCTGTAAGATATGTGCGTGAAAATAATGTTCCGTTTTTCGGAATTTGTTTAGGAATGCAAATGGCAGTGATTGAGTTTGCAAGAAACGTACTTAAAATAGAAGATGCTGACTCTACAGAAATGAGTCCTGATACCAAGAACCCTGTTATTAATTTAATGGAAGAGCAAAAGAATATTACCGATATGGGTGGTACTATGCGTTTAGGTGCTTGGGATTGCGATTTAAAATTAGGTTCTGGAGTGCGTGATATTTATAAATCAGAAAGTATTAGCGAACGCCATAGGCATCGTTATGAATTTAACAGTGACTATAGAGATCAATTTGAAGAAGCTGGTATGAAAGCAACAGGCTTAAACCCAAATACAGGTTTAGTTGAAATTATAGAAATACCAACACATCCTTGGTTTATTGGTGTACAGTATCACCCAGAATATAAAAGTACAGTTGCCAATCCGCATCCATTATTTGTAGCTTTTGTAAAAGCCGGATTAAATTTTAGTAAAAAGCGTAAAAGTGCCAAGATGGCACAAAATGAATAGTGGATAGTTTTTTGATTTAAAAAATTATAATAGATAAAAGGCCTGGTGGATTTTATAATCTGTCAGGTCTAAAATTTGAAATATGGAAGAAAAAAAATTAGATCTTAATTCGATCATTGGTTTTGTACTTATTTTCGGAATATTGGCATTCATGCTTTGGCAGAATAAACCAACGCCAGAAGAACTCGAAGCGCAAGAAAAAGCAAAGCAAGAACAAATTGCTGCTGAAAATAAAGCAAATAATCAAGAAGAGACCAAGGTGGTTACTGCTGATGATTTTAAAGTTGCTGGCGTTTCAGATTCATTACAATTAATTGGTCTTAAAAATAAATTTGGAGCATTTGCTTATGCAGCATCAACAGCTTCGGATAAAGAAACCCTTGTTGAGAGTGATGTTTTCGCTTTAAAATTTAGCAATAAAGGTGGTTATCTTTCAGAATTGGAGCTTAAAAAGTTTGTAAACTACGATTCTCTTCCTATTTATTTAATAAAGAACCGTAATGCGGGTTTCAATATTAATTTCGGAACTACAGATAGCCGAATTTTAAACACCAAAGATTTATATTTTACACCAACAGTTACTAAAAATGGTGAGAATACAATAGTTTCTATGAAACTTAAAGTATCAGAATCTAAATTTTTAGAATATCGTTACGAGATTAAGCCAGGAGATTATATGATGGATTTTTCTGTACGTTCTCAAGGTTTAAGTGATGTTATTAATAGTTCTCAAGCTATTAATTTAGATTGGGCTTTAAAAGGGTATCGTCATGCAAAAAGTATTTCTTATGAAAATAGGTATACAGATATTCATTACGAATACGAAGATGGTAAAGCGAACTACACAGGAGCTCGTGATGCTGATAAAGAATTAGAGGATGTAACTTGGATTGGTTTTAAGCAACATTTCTTTTCGTCTGTATTATTATCAGATACGGCTTTTAAAACCGCACATATTAAATCTGAAAATTTAGTAGACGACGAAGTTATAGATACCTTGTTTACTAAAAGCTTCGATGCTAAAATGCCTTTAACATTGCAAGCAGGAGAGATTAATCAAACTATGGATTTGTATTTTGGTCCTAATGATTTTGATGTTGTAAATTCTTATGATCGTAATTTAGATGAATTAGTACCATTTGGTTGGGGACTTTTTGGATGGATTAATCGTTATATTTTCACACCTTTATTTGCCTTTTTAGCAGGTTTTTTACCATACGGAATTGCAATTATTGCTATGACGGTTTTAATTAAATTGTTATTATCATTTGTACAATACAAGCAGTTTTTATCGCAAGCTAAAATGAAAATTCTAAAACCAGAATTAGATGCTATTCGTGAAAAAAACAAAGACAATAAAGTAAAAGCGCAACAAGAAACTATGGCGTTGCAAACCAAAGCAGGAGCAAGCCCAATGGCGGGTTGTTTACCGGCTTTAGTGCAGCTTCCTGTGTTCTATGCCTTATTTCAATTTTTCCCGTCGGCCTTTGATTTAAGACAAAAATCTTTCCTTTGGGCAAACGATTTATCATCTTATGATGTTATTGCGAACTTACCTTTCAATATTCCATATTATGGAAGTCACGTAAGTTTATTTCCTTTATTAGCGTCAGTTGCAATTTTCTTTTATATGCAATTAACCACAGGACAGCAAGCAGCATCGCAACCACAACAAGAGGGTATGCCAGATATGGGGAAAATGATGAAATACATGATGTATTTCTCTCCTATAATGATGTTGTTTTTCTTTAATAATTATGCGTCAGGATTAAGTTTATATTACTTTATCTCAAACTTAATTAGTATCGGAATTATATTAGTGATTAAGAATTTTATTTTAGATGAAGATAAAATTCACGCTCAAATTCAAGAGAAGAAAAAACAACCTAAGAAAGAAAATCGTTTCCAGAAAAAAATGGCTCAAATGATGGAGCAAGCTGAAAAGCAAAAACAAGCTCAAAACAAAAAGAAATAGATTATACTTTTAATATATTTCAAAAGCCCATTAGCTATCTAGTTAATGGGCTTTTTTTATTATTTATAAACATGGAGTACTCTAAAGGGATCAAGCTTTATTCGTTTAATTTTACTTTAAATTAAGGAAATCATGAATATGAATGTTTTGCTACTCAATTTTTAAAAAAAAAGATTTCAAATATTTAGCCTGACCTCTAATTCAAATTCGGGTTATAATATTTGCTTTTTATAATCTGAGTTCGATTAATATTAGATAAGATTTTAGCCGTAAAAGAGATAGATTTTTAGTGAATTAAAGAACACAATTTTAATTTAAACATTCGAAAATATGTAAATTGTTTTCAAAAGTAAATACTTTAACATACTAATTAAATTTCTTCATTGCGCCCGTTGTATGAATGTTATTTATTCTCTAGTTTATAAGAGTAATTATTATATAAAAAAAGGAACAAAAACGTACCCGTTTTTGCTCCTTTCTAATAAACTTTTTTCAATTATTTTAAAACATTTTTTCAATGTCCTCCTACATTTGTGTACATTTTTTAATGTATTATTCCAATAAATGGATTACTCTACCGAGATACTAAAAATAGCTTGAATATCTGTTTCTCCACCAGCATTTGTAATATCACCATCGCTTACTCCAGTTCCGCTTTTACTAGGCTCATGTCTTAAAGTAATTGTTAATGTTCCAGTTCCAGTAGTATCGCCAGTAGTTACTGTAAATTCTAGTCCAACAGGATTACCGTTTTCATCTTCATCCTCGTAAGTAAAAGTTGCAAGGTCGTTACTTACTTGGAAGAAAAATTGATGATCTTCATCTTCTTCTTCAATTTCTGCATTGATAGATTCCGCTGGTGATTCAGTTTCATTTAAAAGCTCAAGTGTTCCACTATAAATCGTGTTTGCAGCTAAAACTCCAGATACAGTAATCACAGGGTCGTTAGGTCCATCACCATCTAAATCTTGTGTTTGTAGAGTAATAGTACTCCCGTCGCCTGCAGGTATTAAAGTAGCTGTTAGTGTTGTGATTACTTCTTCTTCATTTACTGCTTCCGGATTGTCGTCATCGCTAGAACATGCTATAAATACTAATGCTGAAATAAATAATAGTGATAAATTTTTTAAAGTTTTCATTCTTTTTTTTTAAATTATTAATAATTTATTTTTAATTGTAACATAAAATTTCTTCCTAAATCATCGGCGAAATATCTTAATCTATTAAGGTATTCTCTATAAGAAGTATTAAAGATGTTTGTAACATTCAGACCTATATTTAGATCTGATTTTTCAGAAAGTTTAACCGTTATATCACTTTCAAAATGCATTAAATGATAGGTTGGAGGTGGTGTACTAATATCTAATAGCACAGTTTCTCCGGTGGTTGGAATAAACACCTCAAAATTATTATCAGGATAGTCATTTTGCTTTAAAACCAACTCACTTTGTAACTCGGCATTAAAATTCAGCCATTTTTTATTTGAATAACCTATCGCATTAACGGTTTTAAAAGAAGGCATATCGATTAAAGCTTCTTTTTCTGTGATGTTCCTACCTTTTATAAAAGCTGTTTTATTATTTAAATTCCATTGGGCATCAAATTTATAATTCGCAGTTACATCTAAGCCATACAATAAGGCATCCGTTTGTAAATAATCCCAAACTGGAAAAGCACCTCTTATGGTTGTTTCTGTTCCAGTAGGTTGTATATAAATATAATCGCTAATGTGATTTAAATAACTTTCCAAATTTAAGGTTAGTTTCTCATTTTTAAATAAATACGACGCACCAATACGGTTCGATGTTTCTTGCTTTATACGTAAGTCACCTAATTCTATTCGTGCTGCAGAGTGGTGTAAACCATCACTAAACAACTCGGAAGGGTTTGGCGCTCTGTTTGACAATCCGTAATTAAAAATCACAGAATTATTAGCATTGAATTGATGGGTAATTCCAGCAGAAGCTGAAACATTATGATACGTAAGTACAGGGTTTGCTAATAATTGTGTACCTAAGTCGTCAATTACAATATCCGCAAAATCCTCGTCGTATCCACGTTCTTCCCAACGGCTTGTTATATAAAACTTTTTAGCATCTATTCTGTTAAAGTCGTAACGTAAACCAAAATCTAAATTGGTATTTTCATTTAATTTAAATTCTGAAATGGCATAAATCCCGAAATCATATTTATCATAATCAGGAATTAATCGCCTTACACCAGTATCAGGGTTTGCAAAATTATTCTGAAAACCAGCGTTCACCCCAAACTTATAAATAGCATTGGTATTAGAGTCTATTTTTAAATCAGACTTTAAAGTATGCGTTTTTAAAGTTAAATCTAGCGCAGGTTTATCTCTGTCATCCCCAACACGAATGTCGTATTCTAACCTTTGGTTGTTTTGGAAGTCGTATTGGACTTCCAAGCGGCCAAATTTTTTGAAACGTTTATAAAAATCTGCTTTAATAACTTGGTGCGTGATCTCTTGCTTGGGGTCATTGATATCATAACTAAAATCGTCTTGAACTAAGGGCTCTGGACTATTTATAGCATTTACTAAATCTTCAATGTTACCAATGTGTGAAGATCTTAAAATACCTATTTCGTTATCTAAGTAGCTATAAAAAACATTAAATCCTTTTTCAAAAGTTTTAAACCCTGCGTTTAATGAGAATCCTTTTGAGTTCATGCCCGTATTGGTTAAATAATAATCTGGAGCTTTAAAATCACCAAACAACTTATAAGAACCTTGGCCAGTTATATACCACCCTTTTTTCCAAGATTTGGTTAAAGAAGATGAGATATTAGAACCTCTGCCATTACTTTGCATGCCCATAATAGTTTTTCCGTAAAGAGAATCTTTCAAACTAATACTTTTAGGTTTTAGCACAATAACACCTCCAATAGCATCGCCACCATAGGCTAAGGTATTTGCACCTTTAATAACGTTTACTTGTCCAGCAGCATTTAAATCAATATTTGGAGCATGTTCAATACCCCATTCTTGATCTTGCAAACGCACATTGTTGGTCATGACAATAATTCGACTACTATGCAAACCATTAATAACAGGTTTTACAATAGTGTTTCCTGTATTAATGGATGATACACCACTTATCTGTTTTAAGGCGTCACCCAGACTAAAAGCACTAAAGCGTTCAAGAGTTTTCGATTTTAACTGAGTTTCTTGCGATGTTTTAGTTAACTTAGGATTTCCGTGAGCATCAATTTTAATTTCATGAAGTTCTTCAATATGGTGTTCCATATTAATTTCATATTGAGTATCTCCATTAATTTGAATTTCTATTCTTTTTGTGTCGCATGCTAAATGAGATACTTCAAGAATTAAAAGCCCTTTACAGAGATTTTCAATACTATAATTTCCGTCAATATCAGATGTTGTATACCTGTCGAGAGATTCAATATAAATGGCAGCACCAGTTATTGCAGATCCATCATGAAAATCTTGTACATTACCAGAAAGCTTGTAATTGCAGTTTTGACTATAAGCAATGCTGAAAAAACAACACGCTATAATCATCATATAGTGTTTCATTACTAAATTTTAGTTTAAAAATAAATGTTTTTTAATTTAAACTAAAGTAGGAGGACCCCTTAAAGAAAAAGATAAAGGTCGATGATTATTAAGAAATTTATATGTTAAATTATAAGTAAGAGTATAGGGTAAAATTTGAAATAATTCAACAAATTGTTCCGATAATTGAAAGTGATGTGTTATACTAAATTTATGAAATTCACAATCTAAATCAACTTTATGGATATGTACCTTATTACCTCCAACACATACCTTATGATGATGATGCGCAAAAATATGAGCCATTTTAACACCAGATGGCACAAATAGCATAAACACTAACAGTAATGTTAGTGATCTAAAAATAATATGTTTTTTAATATTATCCAATTAATCAACAAAGCGTTTTAGTCCAAGCCTACGTAGCATTTTTTTTTCAAAATTCCAGAAAAATTTATATTGTCCAAATACCCATCCAATTAAAACTAAAAGTATCTGATAAAAAATAAATCCGATAATGATGTATAGAACCCAATAGGCAAATGTCGGTAAATTTTCTTTATTAATCCCCATAAGTTTAATTAATGGTCGACTTACGAATACAGAAGAAGAGCCCGTAGTTGCAAAAACCAAAAAAATACTTATTAATTCCCAACGAGAATTTACTTGCCATTTATTTTCAAGTTTCCCGAAGAGTTTGAGTGTTAATTTCAATAGTAATAAAAAAATGATAGCTCCTAAACCTATAGTGATAGCTATGTTTTGGCCACTTATAAATAAACCTGCGAGTTTATAAGAGGAGTAGCCCAAGGCCAATAAACCTAATAGAGGAAAAATGAGTTGCCAGTTTTTAGTTATTTGCCAGTTTGCTTTAAATTTTTGCACAGTAATAGTTTAGTGATGCAAAAATAGGTAAAGTGATTTAAATACGAGGGTTGTAAGGCCCTAATCTTTGTTTATAAGTTCTTTGAAAGTAGATGAAGTAGTTGTATAATTTGTAATTTACATCATACCCGTAATCTATATTGCTTTGATAATCAATTTGTAACTCATACAAACTAGAGTCAAACCGTGATGGTTGATTAACGCGTTGATTCCATTCTATTACATATTGATAATTTTTATTTTCTAAATATTGCTGTGAATAAAAGCCTTCTGGTCGAGCTTGACTTGCTAACCAATAATTAAAACCAGGTTCTATAATGATGATTTCGTATTCTAAATCGTCGTTTGCAATGGTTACGGTATCACTTAGTTTTTGGTTGGCTGCTTGTTCGTTTTTTATTTTGCTTGAAACTGCTGTTCTACCAGTATTACAACTAGGAATAAAAGCACAGACTAATAAAAGGTATATAAAATTTTTCATGATAAATATTGTTTAGTCAAATTTAGGTTTCATGGCTCTATTTAAAAAACACGAATGAGTAAACCATGATTTTGACTGAGCGAACAGCTTTAAGTTCATTTAAATTTACAAAAATCATTCTTTAATGCAGATAAACTAAATGGTTTTAACAAAAAAAGAGTCAAGCTATTAACTTGACTCTTTATATATATTTATGTAATTCAAGAATTTATTTACCAAAAAGACCTCCTAAAAGACCTCCAATACCGCCTGATGATTTACCAGCACCACCAAGTACCATTCCAGCAACATCATCAACAATGCTTCCGTCACCATCAGCATCTAAAATAGACTCTAAGAAACTTTGTTCTTTATCTGCAGAGTTACCTCCAAGTAAACCGCCTAATAAATTACCAATCCCGTTAGAATCACTAACGTTTTGTTGTTTAGCTTGGCTACCTAAAACACCCATTAAAATAGGAGCTGCAACTTTCAATATGTTAGCAACAGAACCAGCATCTAAACCAGATTTCTGACCAATAACTTGTTCTACACCACTTTGTTTAGCACCTAAAACGTGACCTAATATTTTTTCTCCATCGTTTTTTACAGAATCATCAACACCACCACTAAATAATCCACCAAGATTATCTAAAATGTTTCCATCTTGTTTGCTTTGTATTGCACCCATAAGTCCTGCTGCACCTTCTGGTGTTGCTGCATTACGTTGCATTGCTTTCATTAAAACGGGTAAAGCCATTGTTAATACACTGCCTGTTTTACCAGCGTCGTTTCCAGTTGAACCAGCAACACCACTAATGATTGATTTTCCTAAGTCACTGCCTAATAAGTCTAAAATTCCTGACATTTGTTTTGTTTTTTTAAGTAATACCTATTTAGAAGAAAAAGGTATTTAGGGTTTATAAATTGGATTTCAAGGTACAAAAAAAGTCCTTACTTCTAATAATAGGACACACAATTTACTGATAGGTCACATTTAAAATAAAGAAACCCTCAAAACATAAAGTTAAGAGGGTTTTTATAAATTTAAATTATTATTAATTCTTATCCAAGAATAGAAATAATTTGAGATGCTAATTCTGTTCCAATTCTATCTTGCGCTTGGTTAGTTGCTGCACCAATGTGAGGTGTAAGCGATAACGCAGAGTTCATAAGTAATTGCATTTCTGGTTTAGGTTCTTTTTCAAAAACATCTAATGCAGCTCCCGCTACTTTTCCACTTTCTATAGCTTTAACAAGTGCTACTTCATTTACTACACCACCACGTGCTGCATTTGCAAGAATTACACCATCTTTCATGATATTGAATTCAGCTTCATCAATTACGTAACCATCTTGAGCAGGAACGTGAAGTGTTATAAAATCTGCTTGTTTTAAAACATCTTCTTTAGAAATTGTTTTAATATCGAAGTTTACTTTTTGTCCATCAAAAAAGTCTAACTCTAAGTTTGCTTGTTCTAAGAACGGATCGAAAGCTACTACTTTCATACCAGCACCTAAAGCTACTTTTGCTGTAGCTTGACCAATACGACCAAAACCTAAAACACCTAAAGTTTTTCCTTTAAGTTCGGTTCCTTTAGCATAAGCTTTCTTTAAACCTTTAAAGTTACTATCACCTTCTAGAGGCATATCGCGGTTCGAGTTATGTAAAAAACGAGCTAAACCGTAAAAGTGACCGAATACTAATTCTGCAACAGAATGTGAAGATGCAGCTGGAGTATTAATTACGGAAAGTCCTTTTTCACGAGCATATTCTACATCAATATTATCCATACCAACACCACCACGACCAATAATTTTAAGTCCTGGGCAAGCATCGATTAAATCTTTACGTACAGTAGTTGCGCTACGTACTAATAAAACAGCGATGTCTTTTTCGTTGATATAATTAATTAATTGCTCTTGAGCTACAGTAGTTGTAATTACCTCGTAACCTGCTTTTTCTAAGGCATCAATTCCACTTTGAGAAACGCCATCGTTTGCTAATACTTTCATTGTAATATTCCTTTTTTATATTTCCATTAAGGTGGAAATTTTAATAATTATATTTGGTGAGCTTAATGATATCTCCATTTTCGTGGAAATTAAAAACCATTTATTTAAGCTTTCGCTTCCAATTCGCTCATTACTTCAACAAGTGCTTTTACACTATCTAGCGGTAAAGCATTGTACATAGAAGCACGATAACCGCCAACACTACGATGTCCATTAACAGCACAAATCCCTGCTTCTTTCAACATAGTTTCAAACGTTTCTTTTAGATTATCGTTTGTTAAGTTGAAAGTGGCATTCATCATTGAACGATCTTCTTTTGCTGCAAAACCTTTAAATAAAGGGTTTAAATCAATTTCAGAATACATTAATGTTGATTTCTTTTTATTTTCTTCTTCTATACCAGCAATTCCACCTAAACCTTTTAACCATTCTAAAGTTAACATAGATGTATAAACTGCAAAAACAGGAGGCGTGTTGTACATACTGCCTGCTTTTATGTGTAATTTATAATCCATAATAGAAGGAATATCACGAGATACTTTTCCTAAAATTTCTTCTTTAACAATAACTAAAGTTGTTCCTGCAGGTCCCATATTTTTTTGAGCTCCAGCGTAAATAAGATCGAATTTTGAATAATCTATAACACGAGAAAAAATATCGCTACTCATATCGCAAACCGTTGGTACGTTAGTTTTTGGAAACTGTTTCATTTGTGTTCCAAAAATAGTATTGTTTGATGTGCAATGGAAATAATCATAATCTGAAGGAATATCGAAACCTTTAGGAATGTAATTGTAATTTGCATCGGCAGAAGAAGCTACTTCATAAATATCGTCTAATTTCTTAGCTTCTTTGATAGCTTTAGCACTCCAAGCTCCAGTATTTAAATATCCTGCTCTTTTTTCTAAAAGATTCATGGCTACCATTAAAAACTGAGTACTTGCGCCACCTTGCAAAAATAATGCTTTGTAACCTTTACCTTCTAAACCTAATAATTCTAAAGCTAATGCTCTAGCATTTTCCATAATATCAACAAACTCTTTACTTCTGTGTGATATTTCGATTAAAGATAAACCCGTATTATTATAGTCAACTATAGCCTCGGCAGCTTTTAACAATACACTTTGAGGTAAAATACTTGGTCCTGCACTAAAGTTATGTTTTTTCATTTGTAAAGTTATATGGTTTTAAATATCATCCAAATTATACATTTTGTTATTCTTTAAAAATGTGGATGTTTCATTTAAATTTTCAAAAAATGTAAGTTACAAAGTTGCTAATTAATTGCGGAATTGGTGTTAAAAATTCGATAATTTTTTCATCGAATCGCTAACAAAAATTCAACAGAATCAACACTATCCGCATAATCCCAAAGTTCTGGTTTTTGTGTGGCACCAAATGCGATTTCATTTTTTGTAAATCCTTTGGAAACTACACACTGTATTTTGTTGGATTCTGCATCTAATTTTTCATTTAAATCATCTACAGATTCGTAATATTCATAAAAAAGTGTAGCAATAGGAGATGCATAGCTTTCATCTTCTTTAATCATAAAAAAGCCATTTTCTAACATATCAAACTCGCTCATTAAATATACGGCTTTATTATAATCGTAGTTATTAGCGTATTTTGCTTTATTTACAATAGGATGCCAGTGGTAAATGCCTTCAAAAAAGCCGTCAAATTTATAACCCTTCGGAATAAATAATTTTGATACATTTCGGCAACCAAGACCATAATATCTAAAAATATCTTCTGATAGGTTTTTTAAATCTTCCGAAGTTTCATTTCCTGTTAAAACAGCAACCGAATTTCTATTATTCCTTATTATAGAAGGTTTTCCTTTAAAATAATATTCAAAATAGCGAGCAGTGTTATCACTTCCTGTAGCAATAACGGCATCAAAATGGGTTAGTTTTCCTTCCGTAAAGCTCATTTTTCCTTTAAACTGTGGTTCTACAAATTCCAAATATTTAGCCAAATAGGGTAGTAGATGCTTATCGTTACTCGATTGTTTTACAACGACTTGATGTCCGGAAATTAATACTGAAAGAAAATCGTGAAAGCCGACTAACGGAATATTTCCAGCCATAATAATAGCCACGTTTTTTGGTGTTACGCTATTAAATTCATAAGCATTAAGCCAGGTATTTAGCTTTTTATGAGTTAAACTTTCTGCCCAGCCTTGCAAAGCGAACGCCATATTTTCTTTAGTAAACCAGCCATTATGTTCTTCGGCAAGTTTTAGTTGATGCTTAAAGCCGTCGAAAAACACATCGTTAAGTTCAACATTATCCTTCTTTTGTATCTCTTCATTAGAAAATTGACTTAAAAATTCTCCTAATTTTACAAAAGCGTTAATTCTTTCTTGTAAATTCATTCTTAATTTGGTTATGAATAGTTTTGGCTTTATTTTTGCAACTGCAAATTTAAGGAAACTGTAATAGAGTTCTTAAATTTTAAAAATAAAAATTACTATGGCAATTATAATAACAGACGAGTGTATAAATTGTGGGGCTTGTGAACCTGAGTGCCCAAATACAGCAATATATGAAGGTGCCGACGATTGGCGCTATAAAGATGGAACGAGTTTAGATGGTAAAGTTGTTTTAACAAACGGACATGAGGTAGACGCTGATGAAGCGCAAGAACCTATTAGCGACGAGCTTTACTATATTGTACCAGATAAGTGTACAGAGTGTAAAGGTTTTCACGATGAGCCACAATGTGCTGCAGTTTGCCCTGTAGATTGTTGTGTACCAGATGAGGATGTTGTAGAAACGGAAGAAGAGCTTTTGGCTAAACAACGTTTTATGCATCCAGAAGGATAAATTTTAATAGGTTTTAAATTATAAAACGAATCCCAAGTGTATAGCTTGGGATTTTTTTTTGTTCTATAATAAAATGTTATAAGGATTTTTGGCTTTTAGATTGCTTATCCATAATTTTATAAACCTCTTTACTAAATGATGTTGTATCTTTTTGATTGGTCTTTTTAGATTTTATATAAGCATTTTTCTTTTCAATTAAATCTTTAAGTTTTTTATCGTTAGTGTCTCTTTTATTAATTAAATCTTTAATTAAGTATTCTTTTTCGATTGTACTTTTTCCTTTTAATTCTTCAGGTAATTTTTCATCTTCGATAAGATCTAGTTTCAATTTTCCTGATTTATAATCCTTAATAATTTCTTGCGTGCCAAAAGCTGCTTTTTTGCCAACTTTACTATTTTTATATTCAGCGCGAGAACTGTTTGCTGTTGCAGAACCTTTATCATAAACTTCCATAGATTTAGCTTTCTTTGTATAGTTTTCTTCGCGTTCTTGATGTGTTCCATAATAGATTCTAGAAGCATCAATATCTTTTGATATGTTGTTAATTTCAGAATCGTAAGGTGTGGCTATAGAATAATCTGTAGCATCTTGGTCTAATTTAAGAAATTCGCCGTTAGTACACTCTGCCATTTTTTTAAAATGGTAAATAGCTTCCTCACAACCGTTACCTAATTTAATAGTGTTTATTATAATTCCTTTTTCAGCGGCTTTTTTACAGCTTTCAGAATATAAAATATCGTCTTTATAATCCATGTGAGGCGGACAATCTCCAACAACAAAGATAGTTTTATAAGTTTTCGGGTTTGTAGACCACAACATGGTGGTTATCGATTCATTTAATGCTTGATTAACACTTTCTGGTGTATCACCACCGCCGTTAGCAGTAATTTCTAATAAATCGGAATATGCTTCATCTAGATCTGCAGTTATTGCAATGCGTTTTGTTATAAAATTATCGCCCCTGTCTCTATAAAATACCATTCCCATTTTTAAAGTGTCAATATCATTACTTTTTGCTAACTCTGAAACAATATCCCAAATTTTCTCCTTTGCGGTACCTATAAGTCCACCCATGCTTCCGGTTGCATCAAGACAGAATACAATTTCAGTATTTTTAGTATTGGTTTCTTTATTATTTGCGGCGACTAATGTTGGTATTTCGTTTTTACTTATTTCTTTTTTATTAATATTCTTGCAGTTGAATATTGAGATGAATGAGACTAAGATGAAAAATAATTTATACATAATATCTATATTTTAGGTTAAAAGTAACTTGTAAGGTTAAGTTCGAAAATGAATAATGAGTGTAGTATATGTTTAAATGCGTAAACTGTGCCTTTCGATGAGTTTAATGCATTATTAAATTGAAAAATTAAAATTCTTATTATGTTTTGATTTATTAGGAAAAAGGAAGTGATTGAGTTAAAAACAAAGGCAATTATTATAAAAGTTAATTCATTCAAGTTAAAATTAAACTCTATTTATTTATAAGTTTGACAAAAGTTTATATAATTTAAGTTTATAACTTAATGATGAAAACTAATTCTCTTTTAGAAGATAAGGATATAAAGAAAAAGCTTAAATTGAAAATATGATATATTAGAGATTTGGAAGGCCTAAAAGTTATTCTAGATTTTAAAATATTTGTGAACAATCAGTCTACTAAAAAGAGAATTTATGTAGAGCAATGTTGCAAATTTGAACTTTTAAAAATAAGCATTGATTTAAGTTTTATTCGTGATAAGGATATTACATACTTTTCGATGTTTTTTAAATAATGTAATTAATAAAACCATTTGAGATGAAATTTAGTGTAAAAAGTTCCTTATCGTATATTGTAAGTAGTCCAACGACTTTTATTTTTAATATTCATGCTTTAAGCACCGCGAGTCAAACGGTTTTAGAAGAAAATTTGGTTATTGAACCCTCTATTAATCATGAAATTTTTACTTCCCATGATGGTAGTTCTAAATTTATGAGATTAAAGATACAAGAACCTTGTGATTTTTCAATGTCTTACTCGGCAGTTGTAGATATGAATTATAAGGTTATTGATGAAAGTAATTCTGAAAATTTGGTGTCTGTTGTAGAACTCGATAGCTATATTGCTTCTTTTCTTTATCCAAGTCGATATTGCCAGTCTGATAAGTTAATGAAGTTTTCTTTTAAGGAATTTGGACATTACGTATCTGTTTATGATAGAGTTTTAGCAATAACGGAATGGATTTATAATAATATTGAATACACTAGCGGTAGTACCGATTCTCAAACTTCGGCAATAGATACGGTTACGGAACGTGTTGGTGTTTGTCGAGATTTTGCACATTTAGGTATTGCACTTTGTAGAGCGTTATCCATTCCGGCTAGGTATTTTACTGGTTATGCATATCAATTAAATCCGCCAGATTTTCATGCTTGTTTTGAAGCCTATATCAATGGCGATTGGATAATATTCGACTCCACTAAATTAGTAGCTTTAAACGGACTTGTAAAAATTGCAAATGGTAGAGATGCCGCAGATTCTGCCGTTGCTAGTATTTTTGGAAATGCTGTAGGCACCTCAGTCAATGTGGATTGTCAAGTCATGGATAATTCTTTTCAACCTTTTGTTTATAGTGGTAATCAAAAAGGTATTTCTTTTCAATAAAAAGATGCTTATTAAAAATAATAAAATTCCTAAGTTTGCGCTTAGGTTTTTTATGTGACATTTAGTTGAAAACGTCTAAAAGTTATTTAGGCGCTTTTTTTTTGTTCCGATTAAACCTTTACACAATAGTTTAGTCAAATCCCAAAAAAAAATATAGTTATGACCAAGAAATGGATGCGTATAATACATCGTTATTTAGGATTTTTTTTAATCGGAGTAATGATTGTTTACTCATTAAGTGGAATTGTTTTGATTTTTAGAAACACAGATTTTCTAAAGAGTGAAATCGCTGTAGAAAAAACTATAAAGCCCAACTTAAAAGGTGAAGCTATTGGTCGTGCTTTAAAAATAAAACGATTTAGAGCAGAGAAAACAGAAGGCGATTTAATTTTATTTAAAAATGGCCAATACAATAAAACTACAGGTTTAGCAAAATACACTAATAAGGAATTACCTTATATGTTAGATAGAATGACGCATTTACACAAAGCCACATCGGCAGAACCTTTATTTTGGTTGAATGTGTTTTGCGGAGTTTCGCTTTTCTTTTTTGCAATATCATCTTTTTGGATGTTTATGCCTAAAACTAAAATTTTCAAAAAAGGTATGTTTTTTACTGTTTTTGGCGTGGTGTTAACTCTAATTATGCTGTTTCTTTAATACTATGGTTTATTAAGAAAAAATATAGAAATTTATGTCCTATAACTTTCTTATTTTTGTTTAGATGAATACAGAACAAGTATGTTTGTTTTTAAACGGCGAACAACCAAAGTCTATTCCAAATTTAAAAAACTATAAAATGGTTTGTGCCACAGATGGCGCTTACACGTTTTTAGAAGCAAATAATATTGTTCCGCACTTTATTAGTGGCGATTTCGATTCTATTAAAACCATTCCTGAAACTGTTGAAGTGATCCATACACCTAATCAGGATTTCACAGATTTTGATAAGGTTTTACAAATTCTTTCTGATAAGGGATTTAAAACAGTTCATGTTTTTGGCGCAAGCGGGAAGGAGCAAGATCACTTTTTAGGAAACCTACACACAGCACTGCAATGGAAAGCAAAGCTCGATTTAACTTTTTTCGATAATCATGGCTATTACTTTTTAGCTGATAAATCTTCGGAAATTAAAAATTGCTTAAATAAAACGGTATCATTAATTCCATTACCAGAAGCTACAGGTATTGTTACCGTAGGTTTACAGTATGCTTTAAAAAATGAGAGTTTGGCTTTCGGAGATCGCATAGGAACTCGAAATAAGGCTATAGAAAATAATATTTCGATAACTTTTAAAACAGGAAATTTGTTTTTATTCATTAATGATTAAAAATTTGTTTTATTGAAAATTGGTACATGAGTGCAGAAAAAAACTTATCGGAATTAATAAAAAATATGACACCAAAATTAAATGATGGTGTTTACGTTTTTGTGACGTTGAAAGATTATAATTTGGTAGATAGAAAAGATACTATTGCTGAGTTTAAAGAAGCTGAAGGCTTAACCGTTATTATTGAAAAAACTAAGGCAGACAAACTAAGTTTAGATTATGCTTATGAAGCAAGTTGGATTACGCTACAAATACATTCATCATTAGAAGCTGTGGGGTTAACGGCGGTATTTTCTTCAGAGTTAGCCAAACATAGTGTAAGCTGTAACGTGGTTGCAGGCTATTATCACGATCATATTTTTGTAGATAAAAAAGATACAAAAACAGCTGTGGAGGCTTTAATTAATTTATCAAAAAGCTATTGAAAATTCACTCATTTAATAGATTATAAAACATAAAAAAAGCCGAGCAATTTTGCTCGGCTTTTTGATGTAATCTATTTAAAATCCTTTTTATAATTTAAAGTTTAATCTAGCAAAAGCATACGTACCATCAGATCCCATTTGAACAGAATCGGCTAAACCACCTTGATCTGTCCATCCATCAAATTGTGGAGTCGGGTAGGTGTTAAATAAATTGTTTGCACCAATACTTAACTTTAGTTTTTCTGAAATTTGATAACCTAAGCTTAAATCTACAATTAAAGCAGCCTCATAAACATCGGTAGCTACAGGGAAAAGAGCATCTGCTTCAGCTTGCGTTGTTGGAGGGGAATCTACCCATTGAAAATCTTGAAGGGTTACTTCACTAAACTGTGTTAAAGCTACCGAAGCGTTGAATTTTTTGTTGGTATATCCAAGATTTAAACCAAATTTATAATCGGGAGCAGCCGCTTTTAAATAAGCCTGAGAAAATGGCCCGAAGAACGTAAATTCATTTAAATCACCGTTGTGAATGTCTTTTATCTTTAAATCATTTAAGTTACCTATTAAATCCACTTGAATTTTACCCTCGTCACCTACGCTAGTTCCGTAACCTAAAACAATATCTAAACCATTGGTTCTAGTATCTACACCATTAGCGAAAAACTGCGCTGCATCTACATTTAAAGGTCCTAAAACAGTTTGATCTGTAAAATTATCTGTTAAAATAATACGATCGTCAACCGAAATGGAATACGCATCGATAGTTGCTGTAAAACCACCTTGCTTATAAGTAAACCCAATACTTGCGTTAAAGGCTTTTTCTTCATTTAATTGTCCAATACCAAAAGCTTTAGTTACCGTGCTATTATTAGCAGATAATAAAGAAGGCACAGAGGTTCCTGCAACAATATTGGTGAATTTTAGGTTGTAATATAATTGCGCTAAAGATGGTGCTCTAAAACCTGTAGAAATAGATCCTCTTAAACTAAAGTTGTCAGTAACTTTTAATCTACTTGCTAATTTTCCGTTAAAGGTATTTCCGAAGTCACTGTATTTTTCAAAACGTAAAGCTGCGGCAAACATAAGCTGCTCAGAAACATTAAGTTCCGTATCAAAATAAATACCATAATTGGTTCGGCTTCTATCTACTTCGTTATCTGGGCTATAACCTGGGAAGCCTTGAGAGCTTCCAGATAACACATCGTCGTTAGTATCTGTAGCAACTGTTTGTACAGCTGGGTTTGTAATGATGACTCCATTATTATCATAAAGCCCATAAGAAGCTTCTTCACCTGCAAAAATTCCAAAATTTTCAGTTCTATATTCAAAACCAAAAGCTAAACTTAAGCCAGAAGCTACATCATCTAAATATTTATTGAAATCTAAACCTGTGGTGTTTTGAGATAAGAAATGGCCACCTGCATCAAAATCTGTAGGAGATAAATCTTTCATAGAGGCATTGTTACTGTCCTTTATATAATAGTGAAAAAAGTTTCTTCCGAAGGTGTTATTAAAATCTACATTCCAACCATTTTCCATTTCATGTCTTACACCAACGGAAACAGAAACATCTGTAATATTAGAGGTGATTCTAGGCGTAAATCCGTTAGGATATAAGCTAGGTACCGATCTGTTATCGCCATTTGCAAAACTATCTCTAGAAAAGGCATAAGCATCGGTATCTCTATAATTCCTACCACCAAAGGCATAAATTTCGGTGTTATCATTAATAGGCAAAGCAGAGTTAATCATAAAGTTAAAACCATCAACACCAGCACTACCGTAGCCTTGTCTCCAAGAAAATCCTGGTCTTAACGTATTTTGTCTAGATAAAAATTCTGTTGTAAAATTCATGTAACCACCAGCATCATTTAAAGATACACCATAATTAGCATCAATTTTTACAGTTTCACCATCCCAACTTTTACTTTTACCATCTAGGCGATTTTCACCTTCAACATTACTTAAGGTTTCGCCCGTTGCGTCTTCCCAACCTTCACCAATAGCTGTGCTGTATGCACCGTAAGTGATTCCGCCGGTAAAACCATCGGTGTTATCTTTTAAAACAATATTTATAACACCAGCAATCGCATCCGAGCCATATTGCGCTGAAGCTCCATCTCTTAAAACCTCAATACGTTTAATGGCATTGGCAGGAATAGCGTTTAAATCTGTTCCAGAATTTCCACGTCCACGCGTTCCAAAAATATTTACTAAACTCGATTGGTGTCTACGTTTTCCATTAATTAAAACTAAAGTTTGATCTGGACCTAAACCACGTAAAGATGCTGGAACAATATGGTCGGCCCCATCAGATCCCGATTGTTTACTGGCGTTGAATGAAGGTGCAGCATATTGTAAAATCTCATTCACTTCAACTTTTCCGGTGTTAGAAGCAATATCCGCAACATTAATAACATCTACTGGAACAGCCGTATCTATTGCAGTTCGTTTCGGGCTACGAGAACCTACTAGCATCACTTCGTCTAGACTTACGCCATCTTCCAAAGTCACTTCAATAGTTGTACGATTGTTTACGTTTACTTCTTTAGAATTGTATCCAATATAGCTAAATATAAGCGTTGCACTGCCGCTGGCTGAAATACTAAAGTTTCCATCAAAATCAGAAATTGCGCCATTTCCAGTGCCTTTTTCAACAACGTTAACTCCTGCTATTGGAATTCCTGATGCATCGGCAACATTGCCTTTTACGACTTGCTGTGCGTACGAAAACATAAAGCTTCCTAAGCACAGTATTAATGTGTAAAGTTTTCTCATAATTATATTAATTTGGTTTTGAGTTATTTATAGCTAATATATGTTAAAATTTTATTAACACTATTTGGTTTTGTGTTAAAAAACTGATGCATATGTTGTTTAATTGATATTTTATTGAGTTATGTTTGGTATTTGAGGTGAAAAAATAAATATAGAAATACTATCAATATACCCTATATTTGCACTCGAAAAATATAGGTTCCCAGCTTTATGGGAATGATAAAATACATATTTCAATGAAAGCAGGCATCGTAGGATTACCAAACGTAGGGAAATCGACTTTATTTAATTGTTTATCTAACGCAAAAGCGCAAAGTGCAAACTTTCCGTTTTGTACTATTGAACCTAATATTGGAGTGGTTAATGTGCCAGACCCACGTTTAGAAAAATTAGAAGAATTAGTAGTTCCAGAACGTGTGCAGCCGGCAACTGTAGAAATTGTAGATATTGCAGGTTTAGTAAAAGGTGCAAGTAAAGGTGAAGGTTTAGGAAATCAGTTTTTAGCTAATATTCGTGAAACTGATGCGATTCTTCATGTGTTGCGTTGTTTTGATAACGATAATATTATACACGTTGATGGGAATGTAGATCCAATTCGCGATAAAGAAACTATCGATATGGAGCTTCAACTTAAAGATTTAGAGACCGTTGATAAAAAACTTGATAAAGTAAAACGTGCTGCAAAAACTGGAAATAAAGAAGCTCAAAAAGAAGAAGCTGTTTTATTGAAAATTAAAGCGGCCTTAGAATCTGGTGTATCGATTCGTGCTTTAGAGTTTTCAGATGAAGATAATGCCGATTTTGTAAAACCATCGCAATTTATTACAGATAAGCCTGTAATGTATGTTTGTAATGTAGATGAAGGCGCAGCCGTTTCTGGAAATGCTTACGTAGATTTAGTGCGTGAGGCTGTAAAAGATGAAAATGCAGAAGTTTTAGTTTTAGCTGTTGGTACGGAAGCGGATATTAATGAATTAGACGATTACGAAGAACGTCAAATGTTTCTTCAAGATATAGGTTTAGAAGAAGCAGGAGCTGCAAAATTAATTCGTTCGGCTTATAAGTTATTAAACCAACAAACGTATTTCACAGCAGGTGTGAAGGAAGTTCGTGCATGGACGGTGGATATAGGAGCTACAGCTCCACAAGCAGCAGGTGTAATTCATACCGATTTTGAAAAAGGATTTATTCGTGCCGAAGTTATCGGGTACGAGGATTTTGCAAGCTACGGTAGTGAAGCTAAAGTAAAAGAAGCAGGTAAAATGCGTGTTGAAGGTAAGAATTACATTGTTAAAGATGGCGATGTGATGCATTTCTTATTCAACGTATAAAACATATAATTATAAATTTAAAAAACTTCATTTCTAATCTTAGTAATGAAGTTTTTTTATGTCTAAATTTTAAGCTTTTAGATACTATAGGTAGGTTTAATCTTTAAATCACTGATGGATGGCATAGAGATGCTAATTTCGGATTAAAATTGAAGTAAATAGCGCTTTTTAACGTCGATCATGAAGAATATATTGTGAAAAACATATTTTGGATGTCGTAATTCTAATACTTTTTAAAGAATTATCAATAAATGAATTCTAATTTAGAGCCATGCAAACAACAAAAAAGTTTTGGTCTGGTATTGCAATAGGTGTTTTAGGCATTGTATTGTTTTCTTCAAAAGCCGTTATGGTAAAATTAGCCTACAACTATAATGTAGATGCTATTAGCGTTTTGTTATTACGTATGTTATTTTCATTTCCGTTTTATGTAGTTATCGCTATACTATATAGAAATAAAAATAATGGAGTAGAGGTTAAAAAAGCCGATTATAAATGGTTGTTATTCTTTGGGTTTGTTGGTTATTATTTAGCGAGTTATTTCGGTTTTGTAGGTTTAACGTATATAAAAGCTAGTTTAGAGCGCATTATTTTATTTTTATATCCAACAATTGTTATTTTGTTAAATCGTGTGTTCTTGAAACAAGCAATCTCAAAAATACAGGCTATTGCTATTGGCTTAACCTATATAGGTATTATAATCGCGTTTTCCGAAGAAGTTAATGTATCAGGCTCAGAAGCTTATTTAGGTGGTTTCTTTATTTTGTTAAGCGCCATAACCTATGCCTCGTATTTGGTAGGTAGCGGCTGGTTAATTCCGCGGTTTGACGTTGTTAAATTCACGGCTTATGCTATGTTAGTATCTTGTGTTTGTGTGTTTATTCATTACGGGTTTATTGGGGAAATGGATGTATTCGGGTTTCCTTGGCAAGTTTATGGTTTAGGTTTTTTAATAGCTATTTTTGCCACTGTAATTCCATCATTTTTAGTCTCTTTATCTATAAAAATGATTAGCTCGTCCAATTTTGCTATTGTAGCAGGTATTGGTCCTATTTCAACTATAATATTAGCATCAATTTTCTTAAATGAATCTTTAACGATGTTGCAGGTTTTTGGAGCTTTAATAGTTATTGGTGGTATTGTGTTTATGTCTATTAAAAACCGACAAAAGGATTAAAAGTACTGTATCAACAATAAAAAAAACGTATTGTTAATTACTTTGTTTGCATGCTATTCTATTTTTTATTTACTTGTGCTATCTTAGCTTTTTATACACAAAAATCACGAAACCTTAATGGCAGAAGAATCTAACTATACCGAAGATAATATACGCTCACTCGACTGGAAGGAACATATTAGAATGCGCCCGGGTATGTATATTGGAAAACTTGGTGATGGTAGTTCTCCAGACGATGGGGTTTATATCTTGCTAAAAGAGGTTCTCGATAACTCGATAGATGAGTTTGTAATGGGAGCTGGTAAAACCATTGAAATCTCCATTCAAGGTGTAAAAGTTACTGTTCGCGATTATGGTCGTGGTATTCCTTTAGGAAAAGTGGTTGATGTGGTTTCTAAAATGAACACGGGTGGTAAATACGATTCTAAAGCCTTTAAAAAATCGGTTGGTTTAAATGGAGTAGGTACCAAGGCTGTTAATGCGTTATCATCGTTTTTTAGAGTAGAATCTACACGCGATAATAAAAGCGCTTCCGCGGATTTTTCTCAGGGAAACCTAACAAACGAGGAGTTTTTAGATGAAACATCTCGCCGAAAAGGAACCAAAGTATCCTTTATTCCTGATGAAATTATCTTTAAGAAATATAAGTATAGAAACGAGTATATTATTAAAATGCTTAAAAACTATGTGTATTTAAACCCAGGTTTAACTATAGTTTTTAATGGCGAAAAATATTTCAGTGAAAACGGTTTAAAAGATTTATTAGCTGAAAAAATAAACGAATCAGATCTATTATATCCTATTATTCATCTTCGTGGTGATGATATTGAAGTAGCATTAACACACAGTAAAACTCAGTATAGCGAAGAATATAATAGTTTTGTAAACGGACAGAATACCACACAAGGTGGAACGCATTTAACTGCTTTTCGGGAAGCATTGGTAAAAACCATTCGTGAATTTTATGGTAAAAACTACGATGCTTCGGATATTAGGAAGTCTGTTGTTTCTGCTATTGCTATTAAAGTAATGGAACCTATTTTCGAAAGTCAGACTAAAACTAAATTAGGTTCTACAGATATGGGAGGTGAATTACCTACGGTACGAACCTATATCAACGATTTTCTTAAAAAGTATTTAGACAACTATTTACATAAAAATACGGATACAGCTGATAAAATTCAACGTAAAATTCTCCAAGCAGAGCGTGAGCGTAAAGAGCTATCAGGTATTCGTAAATTAGCTAAAGATCGTGCTAAAAAGGCAAGTCTTCATAATAAAAAGTTGCGTGATTGTCGTGTGCATTTTGGTGATACTAAAAATCCGAAAAACCTAGAAAGCACTTTGTTTATAACAGAGGGAGATTCAGCTTCGGGAAGTATCACAAAATCGCGAGACGTAAACACTCAGGCGGTATTCAGTTTAAAAGGGAAACCTTTAAATTGCTATGGACTAACAAAAAAAATTGTTTACGAAAACGAAGAATTTAATTTATTACAGGCTGCATTAAATATTGAAGAAACACTTGAAGATTTACGTTATAATAACGTGGTGATAGCAACAGATGCCGATGTCGATGGGATGCACATTCGTTTATTACTTATTACATTCTTTCTTCAGTTTTTTCCAGAAGTTATAAAAGAAGGACACCTATATATTTTACAAACACCATTATTTCGTGTTCGAAATAAAAAAGAAACTATTTATTGTTATTCTGAAGATGAGCGCCGCAGTGCTATAGAAAAATTAAAACCAAAGCCAGAAATTACCCGATTTAAAGGTTTAGGTGAAATTTCTCCTGATGAGTTTCAGCACTTTATTGGTGAGGATATTAGGTTAGACCCAATTATGCTAGATGATAATATGTCTATTGAAGATTTATTGTCCTTTTACATGGGGAAAAATACGCCAACGCGACAAGAATTTATAATAGATAACCTTAAAGTAGAATTAGATTTAATAGACGAATAACATTTTTGTATTATCATATTAAGATTTTATGTGTTTAAATTTAATTATTTCGTAATTTTGCAGCGAAATATTAAAAATACTCATAAATCTCTTGTTTTCAGCTTGTTTTGATTGCAGTCTGGAATTAAGAACAAAAAACCTTATAATGATGTTATATACTAAAGAAAAAAGCAAAGCAAAAAAACGTTCCTACGAATACTTATACATCCATGATGTAACTAGTAAAGCGAAGAAACGAAGAGAAATTGGACGTGTTACCCTTAGCGGTAAACCAAAAGAGTAATAATTTTTAATGACAGAAGACCAAAACGACGATTTAATTAATAGCCAAGACGAACCGCAAGAAACCATTACTCGAGTTACGGGTATGTATAAAGATTGGTTTTTAGATTATGCATCTTACGTAATTTTAGAACGCGCAGTTCCTGCGATAGAGGACGGATTTAAACCTGTGCAACGCCGTATCATGCATTCTATGAAAGATTTAGATGATGGGCGTTATAATAAGGTAGCGAATATTGTTGGGCATACTATGCAGTATCATCCTCACGGAGATGCTAGTATTGCAGATGCGATGGTTCAAATTGGTCAAAAAGACATGTTAATTGATACTCAAGGAAACTGGGGGAATATTTTAACAGGTGATCGTGCGGCAGCTTCGCGTTATATTGAAGCTCGTATTTCGAAATTTGGTCTCGATGTTGTTTTTAATCCTAAAATTACCGAGTGGCAAGCGAGTTACGATGGAAGAAGAAAGGAACCTGTAAATTTACCGGTGATGTTCCCATTGTTATTAGCGCAAGGAGGAGAAGGTATTGCGGTAGGGTTATCTACCAAAATATTACCTCACAATTTTATAGAACTTATTGATGCGTCTATAAAGCATTTGCAAGGTAAGCGTTTTACAATTTTACCCGATTTTCCAACCGCAGGAATAGCCGATTTTTCCAACTATAACGATGGTCTTCGTGGAGGAAAGGTTAGAGTGCGTTCTAAAATTTCTCAACTCGATAAAAACACTTTAGTTATTACCGAATTGCCATTTGGAACTACAACAACATCTTTAATCGATTCCATTTTAAAAGCGAACGATAAAGGGAAAATTAAGGTTAAAAAAATTGAAGATAATACAGCTGCACAAGTAGAAATTCTCGTGCACTTACCTTCGGGGTTATCTCCAGATAAAACAATAGATGCGCTATATGCTTTTACAAGTTGCGAGTCGTCAATTTCACCATTAGGTTGTGTTATTGAAGATAATAAGCCGCTTTTTGTTGGAGTAACAGAAATGCTTAGAAGAAGTACAGATAATACGGTAGATCTTTTAAAGCAAGAATTGGAAATTCGTTTAGGTGAATTTGAAGAGCAATGGCATTTTGCTTCATTAGAACGTATTTTTATTGAAAATAGAATTTATCGTGACATTGAGGAAGAAGAAACTTGGGCAGGTGTTATAAGCGCCATAGATAAAGGACTGAAACCTTATACAAAACATTTAAAACGTGCTGTAACCGAGGAGGATATTGTGCGTTTAACCGAAATACGAATTAAACGTATTTCAAAATTTGATATTGATAAAGCACAACAAAAAATTGATGCTTTAGAGGAGTCAATTGCAGAAATTAAGCATCATTTAGCGCATCTTATTGATTACGCTATTGCCTATTTCAGACGTCTTAAGAAAGAATATGGAGAAGGACGTGAACGTAAAACAGAAATTAGAACTTTTGATGATGTTGATGCAACAAAAGTAATAATTCGAAATACAAAACTCTACGTTAATAGGGAAGAAGGTTTTATTGGAACCTCATTAAAGCGAGATGAATACGTTGGTGATTGTTCTGATATTGATGATATTATTGTGTTTACCAAATCGGGAATCATGATGGTGACTAAAGTGGATAGCAAAACCTTTATAGGTAAAGGTATTATTCATGTGGCTATCTTTAAAAAGAAAGATAAGCGTACCATTTACAACATGATTTATCGTGATGGTAAAGGGGGACCGTCTTATATAAAACGCTTTGCTGTTACTTCGGTAACTCGAGATAGAGAGTACGATTTAACCAACGGAAATAAAGGTTCTGCATCATTATACTTTTCTGCAAATCCTAATGGTGAAGCAGAAGTTGTTTCGATTTCATTGCGTCAGGCAGGAAGTATTAAGAAATTAAAGTGGGATATCGATTTTTCAGATATCTTAATAAAAGGGCGTGCTTCAAAAGGAAATTTAGTGACTAAATTTCCTATAAAACGTGTAGAATTAAAAGAGAAAGGTGTTTCAACCTTAAAACCTCGTAAAATTTGGTTTGATGATACGGTGCAACGTTTAAATGTTGATGGTCGTGGTGAGCTTATTGGTGAATTTAGAGGTGAAGATAAACTATTGATTATCAATCAGTCTGGTTTGATTAAAACGGTAACACCTGAGGTTACCATGCATTTTGATGACGATATGATTGTCATGGAAAAGTGGATACCAAATAAACCTATTTCAGCTGTGTATTTTAATGGTGAAAAGGAAATGCATTATGTTAAACGTTTTTTAATTGAGCAAGAAGGTAAAGAGGAATATTTTATTTCCGATCATCCAAGCTCGGTGTTAGAAATTGTATCTACAGATTGGAAACCTATAGCAGAGATTGTATTTGCGAAAGAAAGAGGTAAAGACCGAAAAGATAATTTAGAAATTAACTTAGAAGAATTTATTGCTATAAAAGGTTTAAGTGCTTTAGGTAATCAATTAACAAAAGAAAAAGTGAATCAGGTAAATTTATTGGAGCCGATTCCTTTTAAATCTCCTGAAGAAGTTCATGCTGAAAATTTAGAGGTTAGTAATAATGATGATGATGGGGATTCAAATCCAGAGGATGAATCAGATCAAACTACTTTATTTTAATTGTGCTTGCTCTAAAAATTATAATTAGAGCATGTTTTCGGTTATTTTATTAATAATAGCATCTAAATCACTTTCATAATCAAACCAAAGTGTGTTTTCATTTCTTTTAAACCAGGTAAGCTGACGTTTTGCGAAACGGCGCGTATTCTTTTTAATTTCTGAAATCGCAAAATCTAGAGTCCATTCTTCATTTAAATATTGAAATAATTCTTTGTAGCCAACTGTGTTTAGGGCATTCAGTTTTTGGTATTGAAGTAGTGTTTTAACTTCATCTAATAAACCTTGATTTATCATGATTTCTACACGCTGATTTATGCGATTGTAAATCAGTTCACGATCGGCAGTTAAACCAATAGTTATAGTTGTAAAAGGCCGCTTATTTTTTTCCTTATTTAGAAAAGAAGAATACGGTTTTCCGCTTCCAATACAAACTTCTAGTGCACGAATAACACGGTGAGGATTGTCTATGGCTATGTTATTATATGATGCTATATCTAACTCTTTAAGTTGATTTTGTAAAAAATCTAACCCGTTGTTTTCTAAAGATTTGTTTAGCGCTTCTCGAACTGAAGGTTCAACTTCAGGAAAGTAGTCTAGTCCTTTTGTTACGGCATCATTATAGAGTCCTGAGCCTCCAACCATAATAGCTACATCATGATTTTCAAAAAGAGTCTCTAAGCAACTTATCGCATCCTTCTCAAAAGCCCCAACATTGTAATTGTCTTGGATAGATTTATGATGGATAAAATGATGTTTTGCCCCTGCAAGTTCTTCAGGGGATGGCGCTGCTGTACCTATTTGCATTTCTTTGAAAAACTGACGAGAATCGGCCGAAATAATTTCGGTTTTAAAATGATGTGCTAGTTTTATACTTAATGCTGTTTTTCCTATGGCTGTAGGGCCAACAATGGAAATAAGATATTTTGATGTTGTATTGATAAGTATTCTTTTTTTAGAGTTATCAAAAATAGATAAAAGTCTCGGATTTTTTGAAGGAAAAGGAAAAGTATTAGCTTGGCAAGTTTATGCTGTCTTTTAGTCTTTAGAAAATAATATATAAGTTGCTAAACGTTTATTTAAAATAAGAGTCAATGAAATACAGTCTGATTTAATAGGGGTAGCGTTAAAAAGTATATTTACAAAATTTAAAATTTATGCCCGCAATTATAACAAAAATCAGCGTTGTCTTTATGGCCTTCAGCAGAGCAATTTGGGCAAGATTGTGTGTTAATTTCAGGTTTTTTTTCTGATACTTTAGATAATTCCGCTGTTACAATTCCAGTTGGAACCGCAATGATGCCGTAACCTAAAATCATGACTATAGATGCTATTAATTGTCCCATTGGAGTTTGTGGTGCAATATCTCCATAACCAACTGTTGTTAGGGTTACAATACACCAATACACGCTTTTTGGGATATTTGTAAAGCCGTTTTCTTCACCTTCTACCATGTACATTATAGTACCTAGAATGACGGATATAATAACAACAGCAAATAAAAATACCGATATTTTTACACGACTAGCCTTAATGGCAGTAAGTAAATTATTTGATGCGCCAAGATAGCGACCCAATTTTAATATTCTGAACACTCGTAATAATCGTAAGGCTCGAAGTGCTACCAAAGCGTGTGTTCCTGCAAAGAGCAGTGATAGGTATTTGGGAATTGTAGATAGTAAGTCGATAATACCATAAAAACTAGTGATATAATGTAATGGTTTTTTTACTGTAGCAATGCGCGCTATGTATTCTATGGTAAAAAGTATCGTAACAATCCATTCGCAAATATCTATTATAGTGTGGTATTTACTATCTATACTATTTACGCTTTCGAGCATAACGAGTAGGATACTGGCAATTATAACAATAAGGAGTACAACATCGAAAAGTTTACCTTCCGGCGTGTCTGCCTCATAAATAATTTCATGAAGACGGGTTTGCCAATGTTTTTTTTGTTTTTGACTCATAATGATTCAAAAGTAAGGAATGATTTCTTATTTTCTCCTTAATAATATTAGTGAATTTGTTTGAATATCTACCACCTTATTCATAAACTCTTTTAAATATGGGTAATAGGCTGGCGGGTATAAAGCATTATTAAATCTTATTTTGAGCATAAGTTGTAAATAATCTTCTTGAGCTACCGATGAAAAAGAAACGACGCCTTTATTGTTTGGTATGGTAAGATTTACATTTTTTGGTGTTTCGGAAATCTCAAATTTTTCAGGATCGAAATTTAATTTTAATGTATAAAAATAAGTATCAGGATATCCAAAATCTATCGGGTAGGAGCGTTCTTGAAGTTTAAACGGATTGGTTGAGAAAAATTTAACAATAAAAGGATTTAGATATAAGAGATCGGCGCTGCTATTATCAAATTCAAAAGAGATATCATAAGCTTCGCTAAATTTATCACTCGTTTGCCCTTCACTTAAAACTTCATAGTTGTTTATTTCAAGATTCGGGTATTTGTCTTCCAAGTTATCTATGTAGGCATCACTATTTTTGTAATATTCTTTTTTAGAAGATAAGGCGTGGTAGCCCGTTTTATTTGTTTTTATAACCCCGTTAATACTAGCATTTTCATTTAAGGTTAGCATTGTTGAGTACATGGTTGCTGTATGAGTTTTTGGTACAATATCGACCCATTCGCTTCCGTTTTTAAAATCTAAAACACGGCCTTTATCATTCAAGCACCTAAAGGGTATTTCTCCAAAGCTTAAAAATTTATCGGTAGCATCTAAAAAATAGGTTTCGTTATTTATAGTTGCCTGAACTATTAAGTAGTTAAAATCTGAAATTACAGGGTAAATGGTTGTAGGAAATCCGTTATTTCTAGTAGAAAGTAGAACAGGTTTTACCTCGATATTGGCCTCTCTTAAAATATTATGTAATAAGATGTTTATTGAAGAAACATTGCCAGAATTCGTTTTTAGTAGTTCTTTTATAGAAACATCTTTAAAAATTTTATAATCACCGTTCCATGTATAGTTATTCTGTGTGTATTTATAAATGGCTTCGGCTTTTTTTAAGATGTCTGTTTCTGCGATAACACCAGGGCTTAAAAGCTCTTCTAATTTTATTGATTTTTTGATTTGACGTCCAATTTCTTTTTCGGTTCTAAACTCTCTATCAACATCTTTCCATGTTTTTGTGTAGTGTTTGATAGATCCGTCCGGACCTCTAAATGTTTTTAGCTCGTATTCAATTCGTGCTAAATAGTTGCTTTTAGTGGTCATGTAATCTTCTTCAATAAAAGCAGGAATGTTTTTCATGCCATATGTGCTGTTACCACAATCGGCGGTAGCTCCGTTTCGCATTACCAAACATTCTTTTTTAATTACAGACTCATTTACGTCAAGTTTTTCTTGTCCTACAAGCTTTATATTATATAGCCAATTACCAGGAATACTTGCTTTATATTCGCTATAAAGTTTTGGAATATCGCTTTGAAAATCCCAACCATGGTATTTAAACATAAATGGCGAAATTATTTCATAACTATAAGTTATTACCGATCCTTCTTTTATGTTTGGTAAAGTGAATTTAACGATATTGTAATTTTCATTGTAGACTTCGGTATAAATATTTTTTTTTAAAAGATGACTTTTAACCATTTCACCACTGACTTCGTTATAAGTTGTGGCTTCAATATGCTCTACTTCTTTTTTACTGTCTTTAGATTTGTATAAGTAAATAGTAACGTTTGCGTGATTGAAACCCTCTTTATTCAGTATTTTTATTTTGTGCTTTATTTGGGTGTGAAGGTCGTAATCTTCCTTGTCAACATAACTATTGCCTTGCTCGTAAATAACAATGGCATTTGCAGAGGAGTCTTTTGCGAATGTTCTAGTTTGTAAATCTTCAAGAGTAACATCAAAGCTTTCTGAATTATAAATTTCTTCTTGAGCAGAGATTAGTAAAGTGTTTAATAGAAAGAGGAATAGTGCAGCTTGCTTCATGTATTAGTCGAAGTTTATTATTTTTATGCGCTTGTTTTTTCGAATATAATTTTTAATAATATGCTGTGCATCTCGGTTGTTTTCCATAGGTGTAATAATGGATTCGAGTACTTTTATATTGTTAATCTGATAGTTTAGATTGAAGAATCCAAGTCCTTTAAAAACACCATTTTCTATTAAAATAGCAGTGCGTTCATCAATATCACGACCTCTATCAATAATTACCATGTTTTTCTTGGCGTAACTGTGTTTTTCAATTAACGCATTTACTCTTTTATTGTATGATTCCGGAGCTTCTTTTTGAATACAAGCCCCTTTGCAAGCTTTTATATCGTAACTAAAACAGCTAGTTTTGGTTTTATAAAGTCCAGCTAATTTTTGGCAGAGTTCATATTCTTCAACAACGTTAGCTAAAAAACTTTTTGCACTCTGTCTGTTAGTAAATGTTGTTATGTTTTTTTTACGGCCATCGGCCACATCAATTTTTAAATTAATATAGTTGTTTTCGTCAACAAAACTATATAAAGCATGTGTAAAGATGGATCGTCGTAAAGCTCTGTTAAATAGCGGTTTGTTTTGTTTTATTTCTTCATTTTCTTTAAGGAGTGCAACAAGTTCACTTCCTGTAGATTCGTAGGTTACATCGCTTACTAATCTTTGTAATTTTTTTGACTTTGAATTCGTTCCGGTAAAGTGTTGGTTAAGTCTTTTTTTAATATTATTACTTTTCCCTATATAGATGATATCGCCTTCAGCATTATGAATGTAATAGACACCGGTAGCGGAAGGAAGACGGTCTAATATATTTAAGAATTTAGAATCGAGTTTGTTTTTTTGATTCAGTTTTATGGATTTCTGAATAATACTTTTTGTAGTATCCTTGGTAAGTAATAGCTTAAAAAGTTTAACTGTTGCTAATGCGTCTCCAGAAGCGCGGTGTCTATCTGTTACTGGAATACCAAGCGACCTAACAAGTTTACCCAAACTATAAGACGGCTGATCTGGAATTAAATCTTTGGAAAGCTCTACCGTACAAAGTGTTTTACGTTTATAATCGTAGCCTAATCTCCTAAATTCAGTACCTAAAATACGATAATCGAACTGGGCATTATGTGCAATTAGAATACAATCTTCGGTAATTTCTATGATACGTTTTGCTACTTCATAAAACTTTGGAGCATCGCGTAGCATATTGCTGTTTATGCCTGTAAGATTGACTACAAATGGCTGTATTTCACGTTCTGGGTTTACAAGGCTGATAAATTGATCGACCACTTCATGACCGTCGAACTTATAAATGGCTATTTCGGTAATACCTTCTTCGTTAAATTTGCCACCTGTTGTTTCTATATCTACTATTGCGTACAAATGCTTTTCTTTTAGAATTCAGTCGTATTCGGTTGGCAGTCTTCAGTCATCCGTTTTTTTATACTTCTGTTAATTTCCTTTTAATAATTTCTTAACCCAAATATACTACTTCCAACGCGAACCATAGTACTTCCAGATTGAATTGCTAATTTATAATCGCCACTCATTCCCATGGAAATGGTTGTAAATGCGCTGTTATCAGGATGTATTTCTTTTAAACTATCAAAATTTGATTTCAATAATTTGAATTCGGTTTCAACCTGCGATTCATTATCAGTAAAAGTTGCCATACCCATAACACCAGTAATTCTAATGTTTTTTAATGTTGAAAAATCTTCGGATTGAAGAATTTCTAAAGCGTCATTTGGAGATAAGCCAAATTTAGAATCTTCCGAAGCTATCTTTATTTGAAGTAAACAATCTATAATTCTATCGTGTTTTTGGGCTTGTTTGTTTATCTCTACTAATAATTTGTAATTATCTACACCATGAATTAAAGCAACAAAGGGGGCCATGTATTTTACTTTATTTCGTTGTACATGCCCAATCATGTGCCATTGAATATCTTTCGGCATGGTTTCGTGCTTATCGGCCATGTCCTGAATTTTGTTTTCACCAAAAATACGTTGACCAACATTGTATGCTTCCATTAAATCGGGAACAGGTTTAGTTTTAGAAACCGCTACAAGTGTTACGTGTTCTGGTAAAGTTGATTTTATTTCAAGGAGGTTTTTACTAATACTCATTTGGTTTGTTGTTAATCTATTATTAATTATTCTTAATAAACAAAGTAGGGTCTATGTATCCCTTTGTAATATTCGAATAACCATTGCCGATATCTAACTCTATGGAATCTCTAATTTCTAGATGTAAATGAGCTAAATACACACCGTTACAGTTGCCTATAGTCGCTATTTTGTCTCCACGTTTTACAAATTGGTTCTGTTTAATTAAAATAGTATCGCAATGTGCGTATACCGATTGGTATAATTTGTTTTTAAAAAAATGATTAATTCTCACTACGTTTCCCCAACCGCCTTTGTAGTTTTTGGTTTCCATAATATAGCCGTTACTAATAGAGTAGATGGTGTCGCCTAAATCGGAATTACCACCTTTAATGCCATTCCAATCGTCGCCTAAATGGGAGTTTTCTTGAAACTTCTGAGCATTATAATACCCTTTTGCATTTGGTTTCCCTACGGGGAAATCGAACTTTACCGATTTATAATCAGGTGTGTTTTGAAATAGTGAAGTGTATTTCTCTTTTAAAGTTATTTGTTTTTTAACCGCTACTTGTGCTATCTCAATTTTTGGTATACCGCTTTTTTCTTTGCATGAAAGAAATATTAAATTTGTTATTATTATAAGAATCGGTAGTCTAGACATAATATTATAAAAACTGTTTCGATACTTTTTCTGCTTTTCTACTTTCAGAATAATCATAAAAACCCTCACCCGATTTTACACCAAGTTTTCCAGCATTTACCATATTAACCAATAAAGGGCACGGTGCATATTTAGGGTTTTTAAATCCGTTATACATCACATTTAATATCGATAAACAAACATCTAAGCCAATAAAATCTGCTAATTGTAATGGTCCCATTGGGTGCGCCATACCGAGTTTCATTACGGTATCAATTTCATTTACGCCAGCAACGCCATTATAAAGTGTTTCTATAGATTCATTTAGCATGGGCATTAAAATGCGGTTGGCAACAAAGCCAGGGTAATCGTTAACTTCAACAGGGGTTTTACCTAATTTAACAGATAAATCCATGATGGTTTTTGTTACCTCGTTACTTGTGTTGTAGCCTCTAATAATTTCAACCAGTTTCATAATAGGCACCGGATTCATAAAATGCATGCCGATCACGTTTTCTGGTTTCGCGGTAATTGCAGCAATTTGTGTTATAGAAATAGAGGAGGTGTTGGTTGCTAAAATTGTATTATCGTCGCAAGTATCACTAATTTGTTTAAATATTTTTAATTTTAAATCTAGATTTTCGGTAGCTGCTTCAACCACCAAATCGGTGTTTTTTACTCCTTCTGGGATTGAAGTATAAGTTGAAATATTGGCAAGTGTACTCGTTTTATCAGTTTCGCTTATTTTTTCCTTTATAACCATGCGATCTAAATTTTTCGCAATAGTTTCTAAGCCTTTTTTTAAAGCATTTTCACTAACATCAATTAAGTTTACAGTAAAACCACTTTGTGCAAAAGTATGCGCAATACCATTTCCCATGGTTCCTGCGCCAATAACTGCTATGTTTTTCATTCTAATAATGTGTTTTAATTCCGCGTAAGCGAAAACCTTCTAATATTTAGAATATTAAAAATTTAAAGCGTTTTTATGTTAAAAACATTCAATAATTTGAGTTGCAACGCGTAGCGCTTCCGTACCGTCGTGCAATGTTACAACAGGAGTTGTGTTTGTGTTTATGGCGTGAGCAAAAGTTTCTAATTCATCTAAAATAGAATTGTTATCGGCAACTTTAGGGTTATCAAAATAAATTTGTTTTTTAACACCTTCTGCATTTTGCAAAACCATATCGAAATCACCAGGAGTTTCTGGAGCATCTTTCATTTTAACAACTTCACACTTCTTTTCTAGAAAATCGACAGAAATATAAGCGTCTTTTTGAAAGAAACGCGCTTTTCTCATTTTTTTAAGTGAAATTCTACTCGCAGTAAGATTGGCAACACAGCCATTTTCGAACTCTAAACGTGCATTTGCTATATCTGGTGTATCGCTAATAACCGAAACACCACTGGCAGAAATATGTTTTACTTTAGATTTTACAACACTTAAAATAATATCGATATCATGTATCATTAAATCTAATACCACAGGTACATCAGTGCCACGCGGATTAAACTCTGCTAACCGGTGTGTTTCAATAAACATTGGTGATTTAATTTCGTCTTTTACTGCTAAATAAGCAGGGTTAAACCGCTCTACATGACCAACTTGGCCACGTAAATTATGATCGGCTAAAAGCTGTCTAATGTGTTCGGCCTCTTCAACCGTATTGGTAATAGGTTTTTCTATAAAAACATGTTTTCCTTTTGCTATAGCTTGTTTAGCGCAATCGTAATGCGATAGGGTTGGCGTTACAATATCCACCATATCAACAGCATCAATTAGCTCGTCTATAGAATTGAAAAATTTGTATCCAAATTCAGCTTCTACAAGCTTTCCATTAGCTTCATCGGCATCATAAAACCCGACAAGATTATATTTTTCTGATTGATTAAGTAGTCTTAAATGAATTTTTCCAAGATGACCAGCACCAAGTACTCCAGCGTTTAGCATAATATATAGGTTTTCAACAAAAATAACATAATTAAGACTTCAATTTACTTAATTACGCTTAAAATTTTACGTAATTTTTACTAAAAATAATTTCTATAAAAAATGCTTTCTGCTTAAAAATGTTTGACTAATTTTAGCCTTTAAAACTTCGCAAGCATTGAAAGACACTTTTAAACATCAGGGATTAAGGCAGCAATTGGTTAATATATTAAAAAAGAAAGGTATAACCGATCCTTCTGTATTGGGTGCTATTGGTAAAATTCCTCGACATTTATTTATGGATTCTAGTTTTTTAGATCATGCTTACCAAGATAAAGCGTTTCCTATTGCAGCCGATCAAACCATATCTCAACCCTATACCGTGGCTTTTCAAAGTGAATTAATGAAAATTAAGGCGGGACATAAAATTTTAGAAATTGGTACGGGTAGTGGCTATCAAACGGCTGTTTTGTGCGAATTAGGCGCAAAAGTATTCAGTATTGAGCGCCAAAACGAACTGTTTAAAAAAACAAGCAAATTTTTACCAAAATTAGGCTATCGTGCTAAAAAACTCATTTTTGGAGATGGTTATATAGGTTTAAAAACCGAAGCGCCTTTTGATAGTATTATTGTAACAGCAGGTGCGCCATTTGTGCCAAGGCCTCTGTTAAGCCAGTTAAAAATAGGAGGAAGACTTGTTATTCCTGTAGGCGACGATGTGCAGATTATGACACTTTTTATTAGAAAAGGGCAAAAGGAATTTGAGCAAGAAGAATTTGGTGAATTTCGTTTTGTGCCTTTATTAGAAGATAAAAATTAGGCTTTAGTTATAGCTATTCATGCCTTTTAGTATGAATTCACGAATTTGATGTTTCTAATTTGTGAATTCATAGCTGTTTTTTTATTCAGAAAGTACTCCAATTTCAATCATACAGGTTTTCATGATTTCAAAACTTCGTTCGATATCGTGATCTAAACCAATTGAAAACCGTATTAATCCATTAGATAATCCCATTTCTTTTTGTTCTGCTTCAGGTATTTCTGAAGATGTTGAACTTCCAGGTGTGCTAAACAGCGTTTTGTAAAAGCCAAGACTTACCGCTAGATAGCCTAAGTTTTTATGTTGCATGAGTTCCATAAGTGCATTCGCTTTTTCCGCAGAGCCAACATCTATAGTTAGCATGCCTCCAAAACCGTAAGCTTCATTCATTATGCTTTTAAATAAATTGTGAGATGGATGCGAGGCTAAACCTGGATAAACCGTTTTTAAACCTAAATTCTCAAAATTTTCGGCCAAAAATAAAGCGTTTTTACTGTGCTGTTGCATCCTTATATGCAAGGTTCTTAAGTTTTTTAAAATAGACGAAGCCCGTAAACTATCCATGGTAGCGCCTAGTAGCATAGATGCGCCGCTATTTACGTTTCTTAAATCGTTAATAAGCTCTTGTGTACCACAAACCACACCGCCAACAGTATCGCTAGAGCCGTTTATAAATTTTGTTAAACTATGGATTACTACATCCGCACCTAAAATGGCAGGGGAAATAGATAGTGGCGAAAACGTGTTATCTACCACCAATTTTAAGTTGTGTTTTTTTGCTATAGCAGCTAAACCCTTAACATCAGCAACTTCTAATAACGGGTTGCTCACCGATTCGCAATACAATACTTTGGTATGTTTTGTAATGGCGGCTTCAACTAATTCTAACCTTGTAATATCAACAAAGCTGGTTTTTATATTAAAACGAGGTGTAAAGTTTTTTAAAAAAGCATAAGTACCACCATAAATAGTTCGGCTAGAAACTATATGGTCTCCGCTATTACATAATTGTAGTAAAACAGGGGTGATAGCACCCATTCCCGAAGCCGAAACGTTAGCGGTTTCTGTGCCTTCCATAGCAGCTAAAGCTTCGCCTAAATAAAGATTAGTAGGCGAGGAGTGGCGCGAATATAAATAGCAGCCATCGGCATTGCCATCAAACGTATCGAACATGGTTTTTGCGGATAAAAAAGTATATGTAGACGAATCTGAAATTGAAGGGTTAACACCTCCGAATTCTCCAAAATATTGTAAATCCTGAATATTATTTGCGGGTTTAAAAGCCATAAAGTTTGTTTTATATGTTATACAAATAAGGTTATTAGTAGATTAATAAACAATAAGAATTTCTTTTAAAGGAAAATAAATCTAAGATAGCTTTATAATGCAGAATATATTTCATTACATTGTAAATTAAACCTTGTTTTAACGATATATTTTCGATTATGATTTTTGATGCTACCGATAAAAAACTGCTAGAATACCTGCAAATAGATAGTAAACAGACTAATAAGGAACTTTCTAATAAATTAAACTTATCGGTTACTGCGGTTTACGAGCGTATTAAAAAACTAGAAAAAGCAGGTTTTATCGAGAGTTATATTGCATTACTAAATAAAACGAAAATTGAGCGTGACTTTGTGGTATTTTGCCATATAAAACTCGTACAGCACAGCCAAGATTATGTGGTGAAGTTTGAAAAGGAAGTTACAAAATTAAACGAAGTGTTAGAGTGTTACCATTTAAGTGGTGAATATGATTATTTGTTAAAGGTTTTAGTTGAAGATATGGTTGCTTTTAGAGCATTTATGGTCGAAAAATTAACCACCATTAATCATATTGGGAGTACGCACAGTATGTTTGTTATAAATGAAGTGAAATATACTACAGTTATTAATTTTTAGCCGAAAATTTAGTTATTTAGCTAATATTTAAGGTTTTTCATACAGAAATAAGCTTTGTTTTCTATTAGAGCTAAACTAACTTAAGAGGCATAAATCTTTTTACTACTTTAGCGGAAATCAAACCATTTTAACCAAATAAATATGAAAAAATTAGTTTACATTATTTTGGGCTTTATTATTGGAGCCGCATTAACTTATTATTTTTGTCCAAGACCAATAGAAGAGGCGGGAGAAGCAGAAAATGAAAGAGTAGCAGTTGTTAAAAAACCAACAGGAACTATTACTATTATTGAAGCCGAAGCACTTAGCGCGAATTGGGAACAAAACAACTCGAAAGAAATAGACTCTACTATAGAGTTAGACGATAAATCTAAAAGAAAGCCTATGCGTTCTGTAATGTGGGATTTAGAAAATATTGAAGATTATATCGCTTTCGCTAAAAAGGAATCTGATACGGTAGGGTATACCATGACGGGTTTACGTGTTTACTTAGGTAATTACGGAAAAAACGGAAAGCCTGGTAAGAAAAACAGAAATACTATGTTTATTGTACCAACTGGACATAAAAACACATCTAAAGCAAGTAGTTTAAATGTATCGTTTTTTGGAGATGCCGATGACGATATCCCAGTAGACCCATTAAATGAAGGTGGTGGCGGAGAAACAGGATATCCTTGATAAATATACGTCATGGACGAATTTTTATTAGCCTATAAATTCCTTATTACAACCGGAGTTGAAGTTTTAGCAGCTGTTACAGGTTTATTTTTTTTAAAAAAGTATAAACCTACAGCTGCTAAATTTTTTATATACTTTTTGGTGTATTTAACCTTATGCGATTTTATATCAAATTATCCACGTTACATCAAAGATTGCGGGCTGTTTAGTTTTTTACAAGGTACGGTGTTTGTTAAAAACTATTGGTGGACCACTTTGTATTGGAAAATTGGGGCTATTGTATTTTTTGCATTTTATTATCATAGAGTTTTGAAAACAGTTCTTTTTAAGAAGCTAGTTAAAATAGCTGCTTTTAGCTTTTTGCTGTTTTCAATAAGCTATATTGCTTTTAATTGGGACGATTATTTTAGAATGTTTTTTCCTTCTATTAGTGTTTTTGGGGCTTTTATTATTTTTTTATGTACAGTTTGTTATTTTATAGAAGTGTTAAAAAGCGATAAAATACTCACCTTTTATAAATCGTTAAATTTCTATATTAGTTTTGCTGTTTTTATTTGGTGGCTCATTATTACACCTTTGGTGTTTTACGATTTATATATGAGCCATTTAGATTGGGATTTTATCTTTTTAAGATGGCAAATTTATTTAATTGCTAATGTTTGCATGTATGGTATTTTTATTTTTGCTTTAATTTTTTGTAAACCTGAATTTGACGATTTGAGTGAGTAGATTTTATTTATTAATATGAAATTTTTTTTGTCTTTTTTTACTTATAAATAACAGAAATTTAATACATTAGTCTTGTTAGTAACCATCCCAAACACCTATTAAATAACTTTAGGTAAAACTGATAACTTGCTCCTGTTAAATAGTTTACATGTAAAATGATTACTGTGAATTTTTAATTTCAAATTATTTAGAAACAGTGATGAACTCCGAGGTAGCTAGTGTTTTGCAATATGTGTATTACTTCAACTTAGCGGTGACGGCTTTGGTTGCGTTTTTGCTTATAAAAAAATATAAAAATAGCTATAACCGTTATTTTAACTACTTTCTAATCTATGTGTTCTTTGTTGAGGTAGTCTCTCGATTTCCATTATTTTTATTTAAAATAAAATATTTTGAATGGATAGAACACACCAAATTTAGCAGTAATTATTGGTTTTATATGTTTTTTTGGGTTATTGCTAGTGCTTGTTTTTTTAGTTTTTATTTTCAGAAAACATTAAAAATTAAAGCTTTCAAATTAGTTTTAAAATATGCTCGATACATGTTTTTATTAATTGTTGTGGTTTTGTTAATCATAGATTCAGACAGGTTTTTTGATGTTCATTTTTTAGTTCTAGATTACTTAAACACCGTAATTGTTGTTGGATGTGTAGCGCTGTTTTTTTTAGAACTATTGTTAACCGAAAAAATTCTTGATTTTTACTTTAATATTAATTTCTATATTGCTTCAACTATATTAGTTTGGTGGTTAGTGACTATTCCTTTGCAAATTTATTCAGAATATTATCACGAAAACGATATGCATTATGTGTATCTCAATAGGATAATAATGGCGTGTTCCAACATTTTTATGTATACTTGTTTTACTATTGGCTTACTTATTTCTAAACCTCAATTAATAGATGAATAATTTTTTATGCCTACTATTACAAGCTGAAAAAGCTTCTACTGCTGCCGAGCGTTATTTATTAATCTACATGATAGGCGTGTTGGTTACTGTAACTGCTTTAGTTATTGTATTTTTTGTAGTGTTTTTAAAACGAAAAAATAAATTACTTTTAGATAGAGTTAAGCAAAAACAGGCTTTTGAAGAAGAAATAACCCAAGCACAAACTGAAACGCAAGAGCAGACTTTAAAAAATATTGGATGGGAATTGCATGACAATGTTGGGCAATTATTATCCTTTGCGAGTATGCAATTAAGTATTTTGAAAATGCAGGTCGATAGTGATGTTCGTGATAAATTTAAAGACACAACGGAAGCCTTAAAAGAGAGTTTATCTGAAGTTCGCGCACTTTCTAGGACCTTGAATAATGAAGTAGTTTTAAATATTGGTTTCGAAAAGTCGATTACCAATGAGCTAAACCGACTTAAAAAAATGAAATTCACTTCTGCCGAATTAAAATTAGTGGGTGAGAAGGTTGAGTTTAAAGATAGAAAGCACGAAATTATTGTATTTAGAATTCTGCAAGAGTTTTTATCGAATTCAGTAAAATATTCCGAAGCCAAAAATTTAAATATAATTTTAGAGTATACAGTCGATAATTTTAGAATTATAGCTAAAGATGATGGGAAAGGTTTCGATATGGAAACAGTTGAAAAAGGTTCGGGTTTAATTAATATGAAAAGTCGTGCAGCCTTAATTCATGCTAATCTAGATTTGCAGTCGCAACCTGGAGAGGGTGTTACTTTAACTATAGATTATCCGCTAACACAAATTGTTTAAGTGAAGTATTTAAAAAATGCTTTTATCAGTTTTAATTTTCCAGAATAAGGTGCATACCGTACCGGAGGATCTATCCAAGTTTTTCGTTTTACAATAGATTTTTGATGCGAAAACGTATCGAAGCCAAACTTACCATGGTAACTCCCAATGCCACTGAAACCAACGCCTCCAAAAGGTAGTTTGTCGTTTCCAAAATGCATTAAAGTATCATTTACCACGCCACCGCCAAAACTAAATTTACTAATTAAACCTTCGGAAAAAGCTTTGTTTTTTGAGAAAACATAAAAAGCTAATGGTTTTTCGTACTTAGAAATTATGTTTTCAATATCCTGTTCGGTTTCATAAGAAAGAATAGGTAGAATAGGTCCGAAAATTTCTTCTTGCATTGATGCGCTTTCCAAATCTGGTTCATCAAGTAAAGTAGGTGATATGTAGCAGGTGTCTTCATCGACTTCACCGCCAAAAAGAATAGTTTCATTGTCCAGCATATTAGCTAAACGTTGCGTATTTTTTTTGTTTATAATTCTCGGGAAATCTTCTGAAGTTTTAATGTTTTCAGTATAAGCTTGTTTTATTTCTTCAATTAAAAATTTTACAAGGTCAATTTTAGAATGCTGTTTTACTAAAATATAATCTGGAGCAATACAGGTTTGTCCGGCATTTAAGAATTTGCCCCAAACAATACGTTTTGCTGCGAGTTTTAAATCGGTAGAATCGTCGATTATACATGGCGATTTTCCACCTAGCTCTAAAGTAACTGGTGTTAGGTGTTTTGCGGCGGCTCTTGCTATAATTTTTCCAACAGAAACACTTCCTGTAAAGAAAATATAATCCCAACGTTGGTTAAGTAATTCAGTAGCAACATCTACACCGCCTTCTATACTGGCAACGAGATTTTCTGGAAATACTTTTGTTATTATTTTAGAGACAAGTCCAGAAGTGTTTGGTGTTAGCTCACTTGGTTTTAAAACAACGGTATTTCCTGCTGCTATAGCAAGAATTAGTGGTTCTAGAGCAAGAATAAATGGGTAGTTCCAGGGAGATATAATTAAAACACTCCCGTAAGGTGCTTTGTAAATAAAACTACTTGCTGGAAACAGGAGTAAAGAACTTTTTACACGTTCTGGTTTCGCCCATTTTTTCAGGTTTTTAATAACCAAATTTAATTGAGACATCACCATGCTGTATTCGCTGAGATAGGTCTCGAATTCCGATTTTTTAAAGTCTTTGTATAGGGCGTCGAAAACAGCTTTCTCGTTGTGAAGTAATTCTTGTTTTAAGGTTTTTAAAAGTGAAATTCGGTAATCAATAGATTTTGTTTTTTCAGTATTGAAAAAAAGTTTTTGATTGGCGATTATTTCTAAAATATTTTTCAAGATGCTGATTTTTTTTAAACAGGTAATTAATTGATTTTAAGTTATACACGCATCCCAAACTGGATCTTTAGGTAAAGGTGCAGTTACTTCGATAATTTCCTTTTTTACAGGGTGAATAAAGCTTAAGTGACGCGCGTGTAAATGGATGCTAGCATCTTTGTTACTTCTATCAAATCCGTATTTTAAATCACCTTTTATCTGGCAACCAATGGTTGATAATTGCGAACGTATTTGGTGGTGTCGGCCTGTTTCTAAGTTAATTTCAAGTAGAATATATCTATCTAATTTCTTCAAGATTTTGTAATAAAGAATTGCCTTTTTACTCTCTTTTACTTCTTTTGGGTATGCGTAAGATTTATTGTTCTTCGGATTCTTTTTTAACCAATGAATTAAAGTGTCTGCGCTTTTTTGTGGTTCATTTTTTACTACAGCCCAATAGGTTTTTTTAGCTTCCTTATCTGCAAAAAGTTTGTTTAATCTTGGTAACGCTTTGCTGGTTTTAGAAAACACTATAATTCCAGTTGTAGGACGATCTAACCGGTGGACAACGCCTAAATAGACGTTGCCTGGTTTGTTGTATTTTTGAGCAATGTATTCTTTTACAACATCACTTAATGGTTTGTCTCCCGTTTTATCGCCTTGCACAATATCTCCTGCTCGTTTATTTACGATGATAATATGATTATCTTCATAAAGCACTTGGAGGTTATCTTTATCTGAAATTATTTTTTTGTGCATTTTTCTTAAATCAAACAAGCTTCGGGAATCACTATTTTAATCAGTAAATTTTTAATATTGCTCGCTATCATTAGGGAAATCAACAGATTTTACGTCGTCAACATATTGAGCGATTGCTCCTGTCATGTCTTCATATAAATTTAAATAACGTCTCAAAAACCTTGGATTGAATTCGTGCGTCATTCCAATCATATCGTGAAGCACTAAAACTTGTCCGTCAACATCATGTCCTGCGCCAATACCGATAATAGGGATACTAACACTTTCGGCTACTTGTTTAGCTAAAGCAGCAGGTACTTTTTCTAGAACAATAGCAAAACAACCAATTTTCTCAAGTGCTTTGGCGTCTTCAATAAGAGCTTTAGCTTCTTCTTCTTCTTTAGCTCGAACGGTATAAGTCCCGAATTTATAGATAGATTGCGGTGTTAATCCTAAATGTCCCATAACTGGGATTCCTGCATTTATAATGCGTTTAATAGATTCTTTAATTTCACGTCCGCCTTCAAGTTTTACAGAGTGTCCGCCACTTTCCTTCATAATTCTAATCGCAGAGCGTAAAGCTTCTTTTGGATCACTTTGGTAGCTTCCAAAAGGTAAATCAACTACAACTAGTGCGCGATTAACGGCGCGAATTACAGAAGAGGCATGATAAATCATTTGATCTAAAGTAATAGGCAATGTAGTTTCGTGGCCAGCCATAACGTTACTTGCTGAGTCTCCGACGAGAATTACATCTACACCAGCGCCATCAACAATTTTGGCCATGGTATAATCGTAAGCAGTTAGCATCGATATTTTTTCTCCATGGCTTTTCATGTCAATCAATGACTTTACTGTTACTCGTTTATATTCTTTTTTTGCTGTAGACATTATATTTTTTGTTTTATTTTATCAATGAGTTTTTATTCGAAGCATTTTCGTCTTAAATTTTAACAAGAAAATTATAAATGAAAGGCTTCTTTTTAAGCGTTTTATTTAGTTAGTGTTGGTTTGTAAAAATACTAAATAATGAAGATAGTATTCAACTTTTATTCCAACTCTTCTGTTTTTAATAATTAAGTTTTTTTATTTTTATAATACTCTTTAATAACCGATTGTCTACCAATGGTTTTGGTAATAATATCTTTTTCTAAATCCCAGCCTCTCGCTGGAGAATATTGTCGGCCGTACCAAATAATTTGTAGATGCAATTCGTTCCAAAGTTCTTCAGGGAATAGGCGTTTAGCATCTTTCTCGGTTTGTACTACGTTTTTTCCGTTGGTTAAGTTCCAACGATACATTAATCTATGAATATGAGTATCTACCGGAAAAGCAGGTATTCCAAAAGCTTGTGATAATACTACCGCAGCGGTTTTGTGCCCCACGGCTGGCAAGGCTTCTAGGGCTTCGTAAGTTTTTGGTACTTCGCCATTATATTTATCGATTAATATTTGTGATAACCCATGAATGCCTTTACTTTTCATAGGTGAAAGGCCAACAGGTTTTATAATCTCACGAATATCTTCTACGGTAAGTTTAACCATATCATAAGGGTTATCCGCTTGCTCAAACAAAATAGGAGTGATTTTATTTACACGAACATCGGTACTTTGTGCAGACATAAGTACGGCGATTAGTAAGGTGTAAGGGTCTTTATGATCTAAAGGAATAGGGATTTCGGGATAAATTTTATAAAGTGTATTAATAACAAAGTTTACCTTTTCTTGTTTAGTCATAAATTGTATTTTTGTTTGAGAAATCAAAGTTAATACTATGAACACACTAAAACAAGGTGATGCCGTTCCTAATTTTTCGGCACAAGATGAACAAGGAAATACTATTTCGCTAAGCGATTATAAAGGGCACAAGCTAGTCGTGTTTTTTTACCCAAAGGCTAGTACACCAGGTTGCACGGTAGAAGCTTGTAATTTGAGAGATAATTATGAGGTTTTAAAAGAAAAGGGATATGCTTTATTAGGTGTTAGTGCCGATTCTGCAAAACGACAATCTAATTTTAAAAATAAGCATGAATTTCCATTTCCGCTTTTAGCAGATGAAGATAAAACGGTAATTAATGCTTTTGGGGTTTGGGGACCGAAAAAGTTTATGGGAAAAGTTTATGATGGGATTCATAGAATGACCTTTTTAATTGATGAAAACGGAGTTGTTGAGCGCGTTATTGAAAAAGTAAAAACTAAAGATCATGCTGCTCAGATTTTAGAGTAAGCGTAAATTGAGTTAATAAAAAAAGCAGCTATATTATTGAAATATAGCTGCTTTTGTGTTTTTATATGAAGTATTACTTTCGTTTTCTACTTAAGGTTAATGGTCTTCTGGAATAACCAAATAATCGATAATCTTTAATTAAATCATCAGTCCCTTCAGGAACCATAGACTCCCATCCAGGTTCTCCATTCGCTATTTTATTTAAGATTTCTCTAGAGAAAATATTCATGATAGTTTCGTCGTAATCTTCAATATCTATAACTTTTCCATTGTATTTAAAGAATTTATAAAGCTCCTTCATACGTGGATAGACTTTTAAATTCTCACTGGTAATTAATTCTCCAGTTTTAGTGTCTTTCATTGGGTATAGATAGACTTTTAAATCTTTAAAGAATAGTTTCCCGAAAGCTTCTAAAATTCCACCACTTAAATGACGATAGTATTTTTCGTCGAAAATATCAACTAAATTACTCACGCCCATGGCAAGGCCAATACGTGCTTTGGTATAGATAGAGAAGTACTCAACCACCTTGAAGTATTCTTGGAAGTTGGATATCATAACCGATTGTCCTAGAGAACATAATAAATCTGCTCTGTCGATAAAATCTTGTTCATCAATCTCGCCTTCAGCCCGTAAGTTAGAAAGTGTAATTTCAAAAACAACAACGGTTTTATCTTTGTCGACTTTATTTTCTTTGATAAACATTTCGTACGATTTCTCATACATAGCCATGTTAACTTTAGTTACTGGTCTAAAACTTCCGCGAAGCGCTAAAATATTTTTTTTGTAAAATACACGAGCGGGAAGTACGTTTGTTCCATCTGGTCCAAACATTACAGCATCAGTCATGCCGTTTTTAACAAGTTGCAAACTCATTAAACGGTTATCGATATCTTTAAATACAGGTCCTGAAAAGTTTATAGTATCAATTTCAATTTGATCTTTATCAAGATGGTCGTATAGATAGCGCAGTAATTTTTTAGGTTCGTTGTGTTTATAGAAAGCGCCGTAAATTAGGTTGGTTCCTAGAACACCAAGTGTTTCTTGCTGTAAACGTGCATCGGTTTCTTTAAAGCGTAAATGCAGAATAATTTCATTATAATCTCCAGATGCTTCTACTTGATATTTAATTCCTACCCAGCCGTGGCCTTTAAATTGTTTCGCAAAATCTATGGTTGCAACGGTATTGGCGTAGGTAAAAAATATTTTATTCGGATTTTTTTCACGTGTTAACCTTGTTTCCATAAGGTTCATTTCGTGAGTAAGCATTTTACGTAATCGAGCTTCGGTTACATAGCGCCCATCATCTTCAACACCGTAAATGGAATCACTGAAATCTTTATCATAGGCAGACATCGCTTTGGCAATAGTGCCTGAGGCACCGCCAGCTCTAAAAAAATGACGACAAGTTTCTTGTCCTGCGCCAATTTCTGCAAATGTCCCGTAAATATTTTCGTTTAAATTTATGCGAAGTGCTTTCGATTTTAACGAAGGAATATCATTAAACTCTTTATCGCCTTTAATGGTAATATCCATATAGTATATAGGTTAGGTCTGTCTAGACAAAGGTATTAAATAAGTATGCTAAACAAAAAAATAAGTTTATTTTTGTTTCAAAATATACACTTTTGAAAATTACATTTCTTGGTACGGGTACATCGCAGGGTGTTCCGGTTATTGGTAGTAAGCATCCTGTTTGTTTAAGTACGGATCAAAAAGATAAACGTTTACGAGTTTCGGTTTTGGTAGAATGGAATGATTTTACGTGTGTGGTGGATTGTGGGCCAGATTTTAGATATCAAATGTTGAGATCGGCTTGCGATAAGATTAATGCCATTGTGTTTACTCATGAACATTCCGATCACGTTTTAGGGTTCGATGATATTAGGCCTTTTTATTTTAGGCAAGGTGATATTCCGATTTATGCCCATAAACGTGTTCTAAATGAGTTGAAAAAACGTTTTGATTATGTGTTTAAAACAAAAGATAGGTATCCTGGGGCGCCAGAAGTTACCGTGAATGAAATTGAAAACAAACCTTTTGAGTTGGGTGGTTTAAAAGTGATTCCTATAAATGGAACACATGGAGGCTTGCAGGTTTTTGGTTTTAGGTTTAATGATTTTGCTTATCTAACCGATATGAAAAAGGTGGAAGATTCGGAAATCGAAAAAATTAAGAATGTCAAGGTTTTAGTTGTTAATGCCTTACGGATTGAGCCGCATCATTCTCATTTTAACTTAGAAGAAGCTTTAGATTTTATAAAAAAAGTAAATCCAGAAAAAGCGTATTTAACTCATATTAGTCATTTATTAGGTTTTCATGAAGCAGTTGAAAAAATACTTCCTGATCATGTGTTTTTGGCTTATGATGAATTAGAATTAAACTTATAATAATACCCAATGAAGCAAAAGATTTTTATGTACTTGTTTGTGTTTTCAATGTTAATTGTACTGTTTCAGTATGTTGGCTCTAAAAATGCTTTTGAAGGAATGAATAATAAACTAGGTAAACAGAAAGCGCTAGTAGATAAGTATAAAGATTCTGTTTTGGTTTTGAATACTGAAATTTCGAACCTTTCGTATTTTAATTTAGAAAAAAATGAAGATGCACTAAGTTATTTTGAGCGTGATGGTTTTAATGTTGAAGAATTGATTCCTTTTATAAAAGATGAGCTTTATTCTTTAAACGAGGTAAAAGGTGAGCATTCGTTAATTCCGTATGCTTCTAGTGAAGGACGGCGTATGCTTATTAATAAAGTGAAAATGTTAAACCACAAATGGATTATTGCCGATTTCTCGGATGGTGAATTTTGGGGCGAGCTTTTTTTGACTTATCGAGTAACCAAGGATAGAGAAGTTGAGTTTAATTTAGTGGAATCTTTCTTGTATCCGCTGCCATAGGTTTATTCTGCTCTATAAGCAATTCCTTTTTGTTTTTTTGTTTCCCCAACGTACGAGTATTCATAAGTATATGATGAATCGGTAGTTGTTAGTATTTTTAAGTGAATATCTTTTTGTTCCGCCATATTCCTTGGGTTTATGGTTTTAAAGACAACCTCGCAGTCGTTTATCCATCTCAGTTGTGATGAATCTGTTTTGTTGTTATAGATTTCCGTCTGAAGTGTTTCACTTCTTTTAAACTTCGATTTAAATAATTCTCCATTAATAGAAACCTCACTATAGAAGGTGCCTGTTTTAAAGTCTGTACAATTGCGTGCGCTTTCGTAGCAGTTAAAAAGAAAAAGCAAAGGTAAAAGGTATAAGAATCTCATAAGTGTATCTTGAAATGCAAAATTACTTTAATTCTGATAGTTTTTAAAACTTCCGTCGGAATAAAAAACAACAATACGTTCAATAGTTTTGTCTGCGTCTACTTTTAGGTTGAGGCTATTTTGAATGTTATCTGTTTTTTGAGGGGTTTGAATATTATTATTTGGCGGTAGCGAAGGTGTTTTTGTTTCTTCTTCAGTTTTGCTTTTCGCAGGAAAAGATCCTTTACCATTCATTAGCCAATACAGTTCAACTTCCGGAAAGGCGGTAAGGGTTTTTAAAACAAATTCTAAACTTGGCTTGTTTCTGCCAGATAATATATGTGATATACTTGAGCGTTGAACACTGATTTTTTCAGCAAAAGAAGATGCAGATTCTCCGTAGTATTCCATTACTTTTTGGAGTCTTTTAATGAATGCTTCGCTGTTTATCATTGTAAATTGTGTTTTTTGTAAATCACTGTTACAAATGTAACAATTATATGTGGATTTGCATCTTATTTTGTGTTAAAATCATATTTTACATATAAGTTAAGCTTTAACAATAAGTATTTAATAACCTGAATTATAGCCGTTTAAGTAGTTTTTGTGTTTTAAAGCATCAATTCCTGTTGAATCAAGGGTATACTTGTGTACAAGTGTAAACAAATAGTTTGTTTTTTCTTGTTTACAATTGTAAATTAGTAATTGTTTACATTTGTATCATAAATAAAACACATGAAATTAGACATTATAAAATCCCTGTTTTTAAAACACAAAGAATCTAGTCTTTCACATCGTTATATTACCAATAATCATATTAAACCACTTTTAAAAAACCTTGAAAAAAATATCACGGTTGAAGTTATTGGTGAGTCGGTTTTAAAAGAATCCATCTATGGATTAAAAATTGGACAAGGTGAAAAACGTATCTTAATGTGGTCGCAAATGCACGGAAACGAATCGACAACAACTAAGGCTATTTTCGATTTATTAAACACCTTATTAGATAAAGATTCTGGTTTAAACGCCGTTTTAGAAAGTTGTACCTTATATATAATACCTATTTTAAATCCAGATGGAGCTAGCGCATATACGCGTATAAACGCGAATAAAGTCGATTTAAATAGAGATGCACAAAACCTTACACAGCCGGAAAGCAACGTTTTAAGAACTGTTTTTAAACGCTTTAAACCACATTTTTGCTATAATTTACATGGTCAGCGTACTATTTTTAGCGCTGGAACGACTAACAAACTTGCTACGGTGTCGTTTTTAGCTCCTGCTCAAGACAAAGATTGTGCAATAACACCTAATAGAAAAAGAGCCATGGAGGTTATTGGTGTAATGAATGAGACTTTGCAGGAGTTAATACCGGATGGAGTAGGTGTTTATGATGATGCTTTCAATTTAAATTGCGTTGGGGACACCTTTCAAAGTGAAAACATACCGACTATTTTATTTGAAGCAGGACATTATAAGGATGATTATGGTCGTGAAGTTACTCGAGAGTTGATTTACACATCTTATATAATATCTTTAATATATATCGCTGAAAACAGTGTTAGTGGCGACCATTATGAGTCTTATTTTAAAATACCTGAAAACGATAAATGTTTTTATGATATAATTATTAGAAATGTAAAAATCGGAGTTTCATCAGAAGAAAGAAAACTAGATATTGGTATTCTTTATCAAGAGAAATTAGTTGACAATAGAATTGAGTTTTTGCCAAAAGTGGATAAAATTGAAAACCTAGATGCTTTTTTCGGACATAAAGAATTTGATGCTAAAGGTTTACATGTATTAAATAGTAACGGTGAAGATTTGCAAGTAGGTAGCGAAAACGTTTTCGTAATTATCAATAACCAAAATATTTCATTATTAATGTAATAAAACGCAGATATTGTGTGTAATTATTAACAAAAATGTATTATTTTTGCTTTTTATTTAAGAATAGTTAATTATGGGGAAAATAAAGTTAGACGAAATAGATCACCAAATTCTTGACATGTTAATTGATAACACAAGAATTCCGTTTACAGACATAGCAAAAAAATTATTGATATCTGCAGGTACAGTACATGTACGTGTAAAAAAAATGGAGGAATCGGGCATTATTCGTGGTTCGTCTTTAACACTAGATTATAAAAAATTAGGGTATTCGTTTATTGCCTATGTTGGCGTTTATTTAAACAATACCTCACAAACTAAATTTGTGTTAGAACGTATTAATGAAATTGCCTATGTTACTGTAGCGCATATAACAACAGGAAAGTTTAATATTTTCTGTAAGATTAGAGCGAGAAGTACGGAACATGCAAAAGAGGTTATTTTTATGTTGGATGACATTGAAGGTGTTTACAGAACAGAAACAATGATATCTTTAGAAGAAAGTATTAACGACAAAAAGCGACTAATGCATTCTATTTTCAGTGATATGTAGGTAACACATTGTATATATACATGTTAAGTCCTTTCTGTTTAAATAGAAAGGACTTTTTTATGCCTTATTTTTTGTAGCTGTGAATAGGTTTTTTATAGAAAAAATTTTTATTTATATTTTTTTTTGAAATATCTAGAATGGCTATTATCAATTCAAAACTAACTCATGTTATTTAATTCTTTCGAATTTTTTATTTTTCTAATTATTGTATATCTCCTTTATTGGTTTGTTCTAAAGAAAAGTTTAAAATCACAAAATATCCTCTTGCTATTAGCAAGTTATTTTTTCTATGGTATTTGGGATTGGCGGTTTCTATCGTTAATTTTATTAAGTACTATTGTAGATTATATTATTGGTAATAAAATATATGCTTCCGATGATAATTCTGTAAGGAAAAGATGGCTTTGGTGTAGTGTTATTTTTAATATAGGTCTATTAGGCTTTTTTAAGTACTATAACTTTTTTATTGATTCTTGGATCGATTTAGCATCTGCTATTGGTTATAACATAAAAAGTACTTGGACTTTAAATGTTATTCTTCCGGTAGGTATTTCGTTTTACACTTTTCAAACGATGTCGTATTCTTTCGATATCTACTATAAAAAGTTAAAACCAACAAAAAGTTTTTTGTCTTTTGCGGCGTTTGTTAGTTTTTTTCCACAATTAGTTGCAGGGCCAATAGAGCGCGCATCAAACTTGTTATCTCAAATAACAAATAAACGTACTTTTAATTATGCGCAATCTGTTTCTGGTTTAAAATTAATTCTTTGGGGATTATTTAAAAAGATTGCGATAGCAGATGCTTTAGGCCCTATTGTAGATGATATTTTTGCTAATTATGGTTCATACCCGAGCTCTACATTATTAATAGGTGCTATATTTTTTGGCTTTCAGATCTATGGAGATTTTAGTGGGTATTCAGATATAGCTATTGGTACTGCTAAGTTATTTGGTATTGAGTTAATGTCTAACTTTAAGTTTCCTTATTTTTCTAGAAACATAGCTGAGTTTTGGAGGCGTTGGCATATTTCACTATCCTCATGGTTTCAAGCTTATATATACGTGCCTCTAGGCGGATCGCGAGAGGGGAAGTTTAAAACTATTAGAAATGTATTTATAATTTTTCTAGTGAGTGGTTTATGGCATGGAGCGAATTGGACATTTATTTTATGGGGATTGGTTCACGCCTTAATTTTTATTCCTGTATTACTTTTAGGAAATAATACAAAGTATAAAGATACCATTGTAGCTCAAAATTCTATTTTACCATCCTTTCGAGAATTAGTAAGTATTTTTAGTGTGTTTTTTACTGTAACAATTTCTTGGATATTTTTTAGATCTAATTCCATAGCCGATGCCTTTAGTTTTTTAGGTAGTATGAGCAATTTCTCAATAGGAACTTATTTTCATCCAAACGGTTATAGAATGATAGATTATTATGTTATTGTTATTGTGTTTTTATGTTATGAATTTATTATAAGGAAAGATGAGCGTTCACCTTTCAATTTTAAAAACAAATACGTTAGGTTTTTTACTTACACGATTATGATTTTTGTAATGATGCTTTTTTATGATAATGGTATAGATCGTTCATTTATATATTTTCAATTTTAATAGTTATGAAAAAATTACTTTTTAAATCAGGACTATATTTCATCCTAATTTTAATAGCATTAGAATTACTTGTTCGAGCTTTTCACTTAGGAAAAGATAGTCCTTCTAGGTATATTGATGAATATGGCGTGGAGAAGTGGGAACCCAATCAAGACGGCTATTCGGTAACAGGTAACAGAAGACAGAATTTTTCGGCATACCGTATTAATAAATCTGGATTTAATTCTTATCGTGAGTTTAATCCAACTATAGCTAAAACAGAAATTGCTTTGGTTGGCGATTCTTTTATTCAAGGTTTTCATCAAGATTTTTACGACTCGGTAGGTAAAAAAATCGAAAATCAGTTACGGGATGTTGAAGTTTACGAATATGGCTATGCTGGTTACGATTTTGCAGATCAACTTCATTTATTATATCAATACAAAGACACGTTTGATAAAATTGATTATGTAGTTTTAGGGCTTCGGTTTCGAGACGATCTATTTCGAGGCGAATATCAGGTTGTTCACGATCGTATGCGACTTGAATCTTCTCTCTATAAAAATTTAAGAAAAATAAAGTTATTGGTTTATGCACAAAGTATTGGTGTTTTAGATTCTGCAAAGAAGTTTCCTGGTAAAATAATTTCCTTGATTAAAGGGGGAGCTAAAAATGATAATAATGTTGCTAAAAAGGAGACGCTTGTCGAGAAGCAAGCAAAGCAATTAAAGTATATTAAAAACTTTGAATTGCTAATAGAAAAATACGGTTATGATAAATCGCGGTATGTGTTGCTTATTGATAAGAGCAAAACACCTATCGATTTTCTAGTATTTTTAGAGAATAATCATTTTAAGTATATTGATTTTGGTGAATCCTTAAATAACTCGAAAATACCTCCAACTTTAATTTTCGATCAACATTGGAATAATCATGGTAGAAATTTAATTGCCGATTGTGTTGTTAAGGCTTTTAAAACCTTTAAAAGTAATTAATTTGTAATATATAATATCATTTCAAACGATTTGACCGTATAACAAGTATTTCAAAGAATAATTTTGACAAGGACTTTATTATTAGGCTATATTTATCCTAAATATATGGATTTTAATAGACCTAGATGATAAATGTTTATATTAAAATTATTTGAAATTAATAGTAGTAATATTAAATATAGAATCTAAGTTCTCGTATTTCTCGTAAATACATTGGGTACATATAGAAAAAATAGTGTTTATTTATAGAGTAAGCATGAAATTTAATTTATTACAAACAAATTATACATAGGTATATATTTATTATGAATATATTAATTACATCAGCAGGAAGGCGCGTTTCATTAGTTGAAGCTTTTCAAAAGGAGTTAAAAGAAATATTTCCGAAGGGAAAGGTAATGACAACAGATTTTAATATTAAGCTATCTGCTGCATGCCAAATATCAGATGGGTCTTTTCAATTGCCTTTAGTAAGTGATGACGATTATTTTGATCTCTTGCTTAAGGTTTGTTTAGAAAACGAGATAAAACTCATTATTCCAACCATAGATACTGAACTACTTTTACTTGCTAAAAAGGAAAAGCAATTTTTAAAACATGGGATTAAACCAATAATAGCATCTCAAAAATTTGTTGAAATGTGTCGAGATAAAAGACAGATTCACGTGTTTTTTGAGGAAAACAATGTTCAAATTGCTAAAGAATACTCGAAGTACGATTATAAATTACCTATTTTTATAAAGCCAAAAAATGGTAGTAGAAGTATTGATACCTACACTATTACCAAACATGAACAATTAACTAAATATCATTTTAAAAATGATGATTTAATGTTTTTAAAATATTTAGATCATGATGAGTTCGAGGAATATACTTGTGATTTATACTATGATAAAAACCATGACTTGAAATGTGTTGTTCCAAGAAAACGAATAGAAGTAAGGGATGGTGAAGTAAATAAATGTGTTGCCGAAAAAGGGCCTTTGGTGGATTATATAAAAGAAAGATTGAGTTTTATAGATGGAGCCATTGGCTGTTTAACTGCTCAGTTTTTTAAGCATAAAAAGACAGATGAAATTTTTGGTATAGAAATAAACGCTCGATTTGGTGGTGGTTATCCCTTGTCTTATTTTGTTGGAGCTAATTATCCAAAATGGCTGATACAAGAATATTTGTTGGAAGAAGATATCACGATAGATTATTTGGCAGATTGGGAAGAGAATTTACTAATGTTGCGCTACGATAAAGAAGTTTTGGTACATGACTATAAAGCATAATATTGTATTTGTATTTGATTTAGATGATACATTATACAAAGAAATTGATTTTTTAAAATCGGCATATAAAGAAATCTCCGGGTACATTTCGGAAAGTACAAGTTTTGCGGAGCAAATTATTTTTGATAAAATGATTTCTTCTTATTACAATGGTGATAATCCATTTCAAACTATTATAGATTTCGTTAAATCGGAGGATATAAACATATCTGCGTTACTATCTATTTATAGAAATCACGAACCAGATATTATTTTAAAAAAATCTCACCAAGATATATTGGCGTTTTTAAAAGAAACGGTTTATAAAATTGGTTTAATAACAGATGGTAGGAGTATTCAACAAAGAAATAAATTAAAATCGTTAGGGTTAACCAAGTTTTTCGACGAAGTCATAATATCGGAAGAGTTTGGTTCAGAAAAACCAAATGTTAAAAATTTTAACTTTTATTTAGATAAATACGGTAAAAATTATAAGTACATTTATATAGGAGATAATACTAAAAAAGATTTTATTGCACCTAACGCATTAAATTGGATAAGTATCTGTCTAAGAGATAATGGCGATAATATACATAAACAAACATTCGATTTAGAAGAAAAATTAAAACCCCTATTTGTTATTAATAGCTTAAAGCAAATACCAGAAATTTTAAAAAAAATCGAAAAATTTTAATGAACTTAGTTTATAGCAAAATACAAAGTGAGCAAGATTTAAGCGTCTATCTTTCTAAGGTTAGTTTATTTAAAGAGATATATCCGTTTTATAAAATTATATCAGGATATTTAAAGGAACAAGAAAAAGAACAGTTGTGTTATTTTACATTAGAAGAGGATGGAAACGTTTTGATTCTTATGCCTTTTATATTAAGAGAAATAAATCATAAAGTTGCAGGTGAAACTTATTTTGATGTCGTTTCTCCTTATGGATATAGTGGCCCATTATACGATCAAAATTTATCTAGAGCTTATTTATTAGAATTTTGGAAGCTTGTTGATCAATGGTATCAAGAAAACGATGTTGTTTGTGAGTTTATTAGGTTTAGTTTAAATAATAATTATCAATTTTATTCTGGTAAATTAGTTCCTACGTTGTCTAACGTAAAAGGGCATATTATTCAAGATGAAAAGAAACAATGGGATGCTTTTAAGTCTAAAGTAAGAAACAATTACAGAAAGGCGGTTTCTAATGGTTTACGTTTTGAAATTAATCAAGACAGCACCAGTTTAAAACATGTAGAAAATTTTTATCAGGTTTATATTAAAACCATGACTCGCATTGGTGCAGCAAAAGAATATTTCTATTCATTAGATTATTTTAAGAATATTATAAAGAGAAATAGTGATAACTATGCCTTGGCATTTGTCTATAAAGATGATGTTATTATCTCTGTAGAACTTATTTTGATATTAAGAACGACCCTTTATTCTTATCTAGGCGGTACGTTGTCAGATTATTTTAATTACAGACCAAATGATTTCTTGAAAATAGAAGTCATGAATTGGGCTCGTAAAGAAGGGCATGAATATTATGTTTTAGGAGGCGGAAGAGAAGATAATGATAACTTATATCATTATAAGAAAACGTTTTTTCCTAACGATAGCGATGTTATCTTTTATACGGGACGTAAAGTAGTAAATACTCAAATATATAAAGCATTAGATGTTGCTTTTAACGGTCCAAAAGAAAAGGGTAAGGTTAAGTCCAAAACTTCGAGCAAAGTTTATTTTCCAATATATAGAAAGGCTTAATAGAGTAGGTGCTTATAAAGCAGCAAAAGGATACAAGTAGTAATCTATTATTTTAAATGAATTTTTTGTTTATTATTGAGGTAACCTTCATGTTTTTCTCTGTCTCTTATTTCCTTAGTAGGATTTCCATAAGCAATTTTAAGGTTTCCTACATCTTTAATAACGGTAGAGCCGGCACCAATGTGTGTATGTGCTCCAATAGTAACACCTCCAACTACGCAAGACCCAATACCTATAGAGCTACATTTTTGTATGGATACGTGTCCTGCAACATTAACGCCAGGAGCTAGACTTGAAAAGGATTCCATATAACAATCATGACCTAAGGACGCCGCCGTATTAACTATACAAAATGCTCCAATTTCGGCATTTGCATTAGCAATTGCACCAGGCATTACTACAGTTCCTTGTTTAATATTCACATTTTTACCAATAATAGCATTTGGGTGAACCGCACTAACATATTTAAAATTCACTTTTAAGGATTCAATTTTTAAATGCATTTTATAGCGATCGTAATTATCACCAATCCCTATAATACCACCTATAATTTTATTTTTTTTAATTAACTCAGGAATGCAATCTTCGGTTCCTAAAACCTCGTAACTAAAAAGTTTTGTTCCAACAGGTTTAAAAGAATCTATTAATCCAAAAATGATATATTTATTTTGTCTTTCAATAATGTCTATAATAACGCTGGCATGTCCAGAAGCTCCTATAACTACAATACCGGGTTTTTCTGCAGGTGTTAATATCATTTTGAATATAAATTAAGTTGGGCTTTAGGGAAACTTTATTACTACAAAAATACACGAAATTAAATACCTACATCATAAAACACCTAATTTTTAAATATCAATTAAATAATTTTTCTAGGTGTTTTATTCATCAGCACCACCAGTAAAGGTTGTCATGTTAAGGCCATCGCTGTTATTTATACCTTGTGGAATCACAAGTCTTTTTGCTGTTAAAAGTAATATTTGTAAATCTAATAGAAATGAAATATTTTCAATATACCAAACATCATATTTAAATTTCTGATTCCATGAAATGGAGTTACGCCCTTTAACCTGTGCCCAACCCGTAATACCTGGTTTTACATTATGACGCTTTTTTTGTTCTTCATTATACAATGGTAAATAATCGGTTAAAAGCGGTCGAGGACCAACTAAACTCATATCACCTTTAAGTACATTAATTAACTGTGGGATTTCGTCTAAGGAATATTTTCTAATAAACGAGCCTATTTTAGTTACGCGTTTATCAAAAGCTAGAAATTCGCCATTAGCATCTTTCTTATCGTTCATGGTTTTAAACTTAATAATTTTGAAAACCTTTTCATTTTTACCAGGGCGTTCTTGATAGAAAAACGCTTTTCCACCGTTAGATATCATTAAGCAAATAAAAACCACGAAAAAAACAGGAGATAGTAGAAGTAAGGCTGTAAAAGCAATTATAAAGTCTAAAAATCTTTTAATTATAAGGTACATTAGTTTTTTTTAAAATTAATTGAAGTGGAGGCTGAATATGCAGCCCAATTCAGGCTCAAAAGTATTGTATTTTTCTTAGCATTTAAATAAAAACACGTTTATGTTTAAATATTATCGTTATTATTAATTTAGTAAACTTGAAGTGCAATTTTTATTATAAAAGTCGAAAATATTTTAATGTAAAGAAATATTTCGTCTTTAGAATTGGTTAATAATTTGGCTTATATAAGTCATGTTGTTTTCATTATACCTATAATCTATATGAATATTTAAAAAGAATCCATATTCAACTGGGTTATTTGGCCATAATAAGGAAGGGTATATGTTGTTCGAAACCAGATGATTCTTAAAGTTATTCATAAACGTTATTTCATCAAAATGTACCGTTAAACCAAATGGAGTTTCCATATTATTTAATACTTTAAAATTTTTATTATCTTTTAATAAAAGCATTAACTTTTGGTAATTATCGGTTTTTAATTGCAAGTAGTTAACTTTCAAATAGTCTGTTAAAGTATCTTTATTGGCTTTACTAAGTTCTACAAGGTCATAATTGTGGTGCATTTTATTTTCAGCATCATTAATTAAAACTAAAAACTCGTTTTTTAAATCGTCACTGTCATTATCTTCTTTTTCGAAAGTATGCTTTTTTTGCATAGCCAAAGCAGTCGTGTTCCATATATTGGTGAAAATACCAGAAGCTTCTAAGTCTAATTTTTTTAAAGCTTCACCGTTGGGTTTCCATGCCATGCCACCTAGGGGAGCAGGTACCGATTTACGCAAGGAGGCCACACAGAAATCGGCCTTACTATTAATGCAAGATGTACTTAGCCAACCATGAGAATGATCTTCAATTATTATACTTTTAGTATTACAGCTAAAATTGCATTTTGAAATACCCCAAAAATTATTAACTAAAACAACATCATTAGGTTGAATAAAACGGTTACCATCAATAATAAAATCTGGGTCAGCAGGATCTACTTTATAAGTTTTAATATTATTGTAGTTGCTTTTTAGCCAATGTGCTACATGTTGGCAATAATATTCCGGTAACCAAAACGTATTAATTTCTAAATCTAATTTAATAGTTTCTATAACATATTTTATGGCGTGCCTACCCGTATAAAACAGTTTGTTATTCTCGGGATGAAAACTATTTTCTGAAGTTGCCAAATAGCTTAATTTTGGATCGACGTATGAAAAAAATGATCCATAACCTTTTTTAGGACTTATATTATTCGACATAAATATGAAAAATATTTTTTTTTTTGCAGTTAAAGACTTTAAAAGTATAAATAAAATCTGTAGAATATCAATTTATCGATTAATATAGTTATTCAGGGTCATTTTTCGTTTTCCAGAAGAAAGTAAAGGGATTTCATTAACGAACTCAACATTTATTTCAGCATTATCTCCAAGAAAACTTTTAAATTTGTCTCTAAGGCCTTTGTCATCGCTAAAAACATCAGAACAATTTAACTTTATGGTATAATTTGTTTTGCTTTCCTGTATGAGTTGAATTTGTTTTATCCCATCAAAACGGACACTATTAATCATAATAAATGAAGAAACAATCTCTCCATTGGTATTGTATATTGTATCCGTTGTTCTACCTGCAATATTTTTTAAAGTTGGTGGATTAACCGAAAAATCTATGGCTCCAATATCACCTGTATCATATCTAATTAATGGCATAGCGTAACTAAACAAATCGGTAACTACAATTCTTCCTAAAGCACCTTTTGGAGCCTGTTCATTGTTATGTAAATTTAATATTTCAATATGGTATGATGCCCAATTGATTGTATATTCCGTTTTGTTTGCCATTTGCTGAGCCAGAATACCATTTTCCATATTAGAATAACGTGAAACCATAGGGCATTTAAAATAATAACTCATCCGCTCCTTGGTATAATCGTTAATACCTTCTGCCATGCCAATAATAAATTTGAAATTAGCATCAATAGGTTGCGATTTTTCTTGATCTAGAAATTTACAAATTTGCTCAAAAGCAGAAGGGAAGCCTAACCATCCTTTATTACCTGGGTTTTTCTTTATTTTTATAATAAGTTCTTCAATACGGTCTGTATTAAGATTTATCACTTCAACAGGTTTTAAATTTTGAGCCCAATTTTTAAAGTTTGAATTTTTAAAATTCAGCCCCCAATATCTCAAATACCATAACTGATATCCAATTTTAAATCCAGCTAATTCAGAAAAATAAATAGTATCGGCACTGTTTCTATAGATTTTATTTTTATTATGAATCACTTTAAATGGTGTTCCTGTAGATCCACTAGTAGAGCGTGTTATATTTTTTTTATTAAGAAATATGTTCGATCTAAAAAGGTATTCATTTTCTGTAATGATATTTTTAGTAATTACAGGAAATAATTTTAAATCGAATTCATTAATTTTAAGATTTTTATAAAATGCTGTGGTGTTAATACTATGCTTTAAAAGTCGCGTTACGGTTTTGTATCGTTTTTCTTTAGTGTTATCAAAATTATTTAAAATATCACTTATATCGATTAAATGCTTTTTTATCGGACTACCTTTGGCCGCATCAACCCACCAAAATGTCTTATTTCGCAGAGACTCTAATATTTTTTTAAAAGCTGATTTCATTTTTTTAGTTCAAGGAGTATTTCCTTTATATACTTGTTATTTAAATAACCACTGCAAGCCACATCGGTAACATGTAAAGAAGGACTTTCGTTGCCTTCTAGTAGTATTGGTCCTTGGTCTGTAATAGCTACATCCCAACCCACAATGCGGTTTGGTAATGCGTTTGAAGCTTTTAATGCCAACTGAAAGGCTTCTTTATAAAACGGAATTTGAAATCCATCTAAAACTACTTGGCTATTTGGATGATGGGTAATCTCTTTGCCGCCTTCCACAATATCCTGCCGGCCTACACCTTGTAATTTTCCAGATTCTAAATTTAAAGAGATGTAAAAACCTCCAGTATGTGTGTTATCGGTAAAGGTATTACCCATACCAAAACGCATTAGAGCAGAGAGTACGTGTGCTTCATTATTAATATCTATATAGGTGTCTATTCTAATCGTGTTTACGGAGTTGCTAAATATGCCATTAATGGTATCGTGTTGTTCAACATAAGCTTGATGCACATAGCTGTTCGAAATTAAAGCTGAATATATGCTTTCAATTTGAGACTCTAAATTTTCCTTTTTAAGCAAAAAACAACCTTGTCCACCTTCTCCTAGAGTCGGTTTTAAAAATAGAATTTCAGTTTGCGAATCTCTAAAAACATATTGAAAGAATTGTAAAACAGATTCTTTAGAGGTTATTATTTTAATTTCATTGTTACAAAACCAACGAATATTAAAGTTGTAACTTATTAGAGTAGGTGTTGGTATATTTAAATTGACGCAATGATTATAAAAGCTTAATTTGTTCGCTAAAATAGACGTAACCTCAGGAAAAACCATTTTTCGAGAACCAATAATTTGGTAAAATTCTTTTAAGCTTAAATAGTTCTTGTAATTTATAACATCTTTTCGATAAAGATATTTCCTAAAATAATCTGTTGGCAGCATTTGTTTGTCTATACCATACAAAATACATTCTTTTACTACTTGCAGCAAAGGCTTTTTGTTCGAATCCTTTAAGTATACATTTAGGTGTTTCAGTCTCGAAAGCATGTATTTATTATTTCAGTGAGTTATATTCATTCAGTTGAGCTTTCCATAATATGCTTTGCTCATAACGATTCACTATTAATTCTCTACATGTTTTAGAGTTTATTATTATTTCATTATTGTAAAAACTAAGCATGGCTTGTTTTAATTTGTCTTTGTTCATTGAAGGTATTATTATTCCATTTTTATTAGGGATAATAATTTCGTTAGCACCATTAATATCTGTTACAATACTAGCAAGTCCCATAGCGCCAGCTTGCATTACAACATTAGGAAATCCTTCTCTATAACTAGGAAAAACCAAAAGGTTGGATATTTTAAAATAAGGTCTTACATCTTCTACCCACCCTGTAGAAATGATATTTTTATTTGTTTTAATAATATTTAAAGTTTTCTTTTTAAGAGGGTCTAAATCATGTTCATAATCTCCAACCAATAGAAGCTTGGTGTTTTCAAGATTCGAATTAAGTTCATTAAAAGCAGATATTAGTTCGTTTATGCCTTTGTCTTTTACTAATCTACCAATAAATACAAACACATAATCTTTTTCAGAAATACTAAATTCCTTTTTTAAGTTTGAAATAAAATTCTCATCGAAATTATTCGAGTTATAGTGATTTATATTTATACCATTTACATTACCATTAGCAATTATTTTTAATGGTTTAGAAGTGATTTTATAATTAATCAAATCGTTTTTAATTCCTTCTCCTTCAGGGTATATTTGAGTGGCACAACTACATAAAATTTTATCTGTAGAAATGAGTAGTCTTTTTATAAACCCGTGTTTTGTTGGAAATATTAGACCCGTAAATGTATGTAATCTATGTGGTACGCCTGCGAATTTAGAAGCTATCATTGCTAATAACCCAGCTTTAGGTGTAATAGAATGAACAATAAAAGGTTTTTCTTTTTTTAAAACTTTATAAAGTTTCCAAACCGTAATTAAATCATTAATAGGTGAAATTTGTCTTTTTAGCTCTACAGGAATAGTTCTAATGTTTTCTTGATCGGAAACATTTTGTAATTTATCACCTCCTTTAGATGAGATGCCTACAACTTCAAAATAATTAGTCATGTATTTTAACTGGCCAGTTAAAAGGCCACTTAGAGACATTGGAACCGTTGAAATTCTAATTATTTTTTTTTTCATTAATCGATAAGTAGTTATAAATCCTAACAAATATATAAAACTTAATGTTTGCTTAACATTTAGGTTTCCTTTTTTTTAAATTAAAAATGTAATATTAATATCATTAATATTGTGCATAACATATTGTTATTTAATTTTTATCAAAACCGAATAAAATCGTAATTAATTGATTAACAAATGTTTAAATTCCTACAAGATATGCTTTTAAGTTTTAAAAAGTTATTAACAATCAAGGGTGTTTAAATATATCATGGTTATTTTCGCGATTAATAAAATTTTTTATAGTCCAAATCGCACTTAGCCTCGTAATTATTAGAAGTATAACAAAAATATTGTAACATAATGTATTTTAACGATAAAAAAAGCGTTTAATCGAATTCAATCTACTCAGAATAAGCTGTTTATCGAAAAAACATGTTTTTAGTCGATAAATATAGATATTATTGTTGTGTTGAATATTTTGAAATTTTAACTATGAAGAAATTAAAGAATTTGATGTTAGTCACATTAATTGGAATGAGTGTATTGGGTACGTTGTCTTGTAACAATGAGGAATTGTATGAAGAACCCGTTGCAATAGTGGAGGATGAAAGTAATGAAGATGAAGGTTTAAACGTTGCAAATGTAGATGAACCTTGCGATTTTAATTTAGATGATATTGATCAAAATTCTACAGTCATTATTAATTGTGTTTTAGATTTACAGGGTGAAACTTTTAATTTACCAGAAAACGTTACTTTGATAGAAGAAGGTGGAGAAATTATTAATGGTACGCTTAATTTTTCTGAAGGCTCTTCAATTGATGGGGATTTATTAGGTAATACTCTTACGGTTACTGGAACTAAGCCATCTTTAAGAAATGCTGCTTTTACTTTTGACCCTAAGAGGTGGGGTATTGTAGAAGGTGTTGTTTCAGATGAAGTTGCTTTAAATAATAGAAATATACTCCAATCAACAATAGATTTAGTCAAAGAATATGGTATTGATATTTTTGTAATTAATGAAATGGATGCGTATTTTCATCTTGATTATGGATGGAAGGATGCTAAAGGTTATAATGATATAGCCATTCATTTACCTTCTGATTTTCATTTAGAAATGACAGACGACACTCATTTACGTTTACAACCTAATCATTGGCCTAAAGGTGTTTTTGTTAGTATATATGAAAGAGATAACGTAGTAATTACCGGAGGGAATATTCATGGGGATAGATATACACATGATTATTCAGATATAATTGATGAAGTAGGGATCTCTAGGTCGACTCATGAGTGGCCGGGATTGATAACAGTCGCTGGTAGCGCGAATGTAACTGTTGATGGTCTCAATATAGTAGATTCAACTGGAGATGCATTTATATTTGGTTCTACAAATGGATTCAGGTACTCATTATCAAATAAAAGATTCAATCAAAATATTGTATTAAAAAACAGTATATTGTCTGATTCAAGAAGGAACAACATAACTATCAGCGATGGAGAGTATTTAACAATAGATAATTGTATAATAAAGAATGCGGGGCAGGGAGAAAATATTTATGATTCTAAAGGATCTAAAATTATTAGTTCAGCGGGTGTTGCTCCAAGAGTAGGTATTGATATAGAAGCTTTTCGAGGTTATGCCGCTAATGGTGATTCGATTGACTTTGAAAAAGCTGAAAACATTACTATTACAGGATGTTCATTTGAAAATAATAATGTAGCTAGTATTATTGATTATTCAGGCAAAAATGTAGTAATGCAGAATAACATTTCGGACAATGGCTTCTTTGCTTCTTATAGTACCAATGCAGAATTTTTAAATAACACCTTTGTAGCTAGTAAGGAAAACAGGTTGTCGGCTGCTATAACAACTGGAAATTGGATTATTTCTAAAAATGGAATTCCTACTCAACTTTCGGAAAATAATAAGGTTGAAGGTAATTCTATTAAAGGATTTAGGGTTGGTGTAATTACCTTTGGTAAAAATGGAATAGTATCAAGGAATATTATTAGTGATTATGAATATGGGATTCAGATAAAAGAAACTGAGGACTTTCATTTTGAAGATAACTCTATTACTGATGGAAGAGAGGTATGGAGTATAGGGATTGCGATAGCTAATGTAAAGATTAAAAATTTATATTTTAAAAAACAAACCATAATTTCCGAAAGAAAACCTATAGAATTGTATAATGTTGATAACGTGGGTACTCTAATTTTTACGGAGTGTTCTTTTGAATCTAAGCAAAAATATAACAGTTATATTAAAAACACTCCAAATGTTGAAGTTTCTAAAAGTAATTTAATTCGAACGGGTTTTACATTGGATAGTGCACTTGATTTTAAGGATATTGATAACAATAGAATTAATTAGACTGATATAAGAATAAATAAAAAAAGGCATTATCTAATAAACTGTGCAAGTTTTAAAATCTCAGGTTAAAAAATAATCTGAGATTTTTTTTATTTTACATATTTATCAAACAAGAAGACTTTTTAAAGTAATTTAAGTCTGAATCAGAATCGATTCCGTTTTTAGAACAATTGCGCAAGCGTGATATTGAAAGATTCATGGAGGTGAGTTAGACGCTCATTTGGATTAAGAGAAACCTTAAAATAGTAAAGAAAATAATCTGGGAAATGGCTATACAAAAATGAAGTTAAAAGTCAACTCTAGGCGAGACAGAAATACAAGTTCCAAGAAACCACAACAGTTGTTTTAATCCTCTAATTGTAAAAAAAAGAGAATTACCACAGAAGGTATGAAAAACATTATTATATCACTTTATGCCATAGAGATGAGTAACAGCGATATTGAAGAATAAATATGAGAACTCTACGATTTTAACATCTCTACATCTACTATGTCAAGGATTACAAATGTTACTGAAGCTATTATTGATTAGAAAAACAGACCATTTTAAGGCACCTACCTAATTGTTTGGGTGACTTAAGGTAAGAGAGAATTTCAAGGTCATTAACAAAACCATTTGTATCGAAGTTTGACTCAGTAATGACGTTAAAAGAGAAGCCCTAGGGGTGTGGTTAGGTAAAAAAATCGAATCTTTAGCTTTTTGAATGAGTGTTTTAACCGATATAAAAGCTATAGGAACCCAAGATGTTTTAATGACAGTAATTGATAACTTAAATGTTTTTTTCATACGCAATAAAAATCATATTCATTAACTCAATCATATAAATCTATGTAGTACATCAAATAGGAAACTCATGTCGTTACTTAGTTTGGAAGGATAAAAATGAAGTTTACCCGTGACATGAAGCAATTATACAGCACCAACAAAATAAACTGCTAAAACTGCTTTAAATGACTTCAATATTAAATGGGAATTAAATGCTATTAGAAGTTGGTGAAATAATTGGGGTGGACTTACCGTATTTTTTTTGATTTTCCTGTTGAAATAAGAGCCATTATTTATATCACAAATCTTATTTAAAACTTAAACGGAAAAATAAGAAAATATGCAAAAAACAAACCCGAATTTCCAACGGATGATATCGTTATGAAATCGGTGGTTTTAGCACTTAGATAAAGCACGAAAAATGTACGATTCCCCTCAGAAACTGTTGAGTTCTTCTAAATAAATTTTTAACTATATCTAAAAACAAGATTAAGCTATAAATAAGTTAACCCTGAAATTTTAGATTTACACACTTTTTAGGATAGTGTATAAAAAAAGGTTTAATTCAATTAAACCTTTTTTTATTTAAGGCTAATTTATCTTTCTTTTTGATATAAGGTTTTAATTTGGTGAAATGTGGTTTTGTCATTTTCATTTAATTTAAATTTCCTGGCGAATAATGCTTTTGATAAATTAATTTTTTTTATATCACTTTCGTTTAAAATCCTTGGGTAATCAGGGCCCGTAGTCCAATCTATATATCGTAGATCATTATTAATTACTTTAACTTTTAATGGTGAATTCATAATAATCGATTGAACCCATATTTCGTCTGTAGCTCTAGAATATTTTAATTTTTCTAAGAAAGAAGGCTGTTCCTTTAAAAAATTGAATATATAAACTAAACTTTCATGTGTTAGGTTTAGCCAATTAGACCCAGCAAAATAATTTAAAGGGAACCTTGTCCTTTTTATACCTAAAAATCGTTGAAATATTAGTGTTAGGCGACTTAGTGCTTTAACAACTCGCCTTTTATTATTTCGCATAAACCAATACCTATCCAACCTGTCGAAACCTTGATTAAATCCCCATGTTTTTATAGGCAAGGGGTTAGCATACATAAAAATTTCTTCTTTATGTATTTGAAAAAATGAATTTATTTCTGAATTACTTTTTATAGGTAAATCATCACCACTAATAATACAATATCTTTGATAACCTTTTTTAAAAGCTTTCTCTAAAATATATTTCATATTATAAACTTGGCTTACATGCCCCCAGTAAACTTCAATTTCTTTATAGCAATAGATATTTGAAGCATTTGGTAGGTCTTCTATATTAAGATTTGATTTTTTATCAATTTGAACATAAACATCAAAATCTGGCTTTAGAATATTAATTAATATATTTAGTTGTTTGACGTTATGATGTGCTAATATTAAAACAGCAACAGTATTAGATCTCATATTAATTATTTTTTATGCAGTACAGTTTACATATTAAAGAAAAGAGTTTGTTTTGGTTGGCAAACCATCTAAACTTTTCTTTATTTTTATCTTTTGTTTTATAAGGTATAGGGTATAAGTCCTGCTTTTTAAGTTTTAAAAAAATATCTTGTTTTATTTTGTAATCGTTAATCCCAGTTAGCACCCTGATTAACATAGTTGTAACAAGAGCACAAGTTGTTTGTTTGACAGAAGTAAATGCGATAGAATTCGGTGTAATTTCAGTTTCATTAAAACTATTTATAGATGATAAGACAGTATGAATATCATAGATCATTTTTTTAGTTTTCTCTATGTTTTTAGTTCTAGTGATGGAACCGTTGCGTTGTAAAAAATGAGCAATCACAATATCTATAGCTTGAATTTTATCTGCTTTAAAAACGGCTCGCGTATTAAACTCAATATCCTCAATATAAACACCTTGCATAAATTTTAACTTGTTGTCATTTAAAAAAGACCTTCTATATAATTTATTACATGCAGAACTCATATAGTCTATAGTTGCTAAATAACGTTCTCCGGTTATAACTTTGTTGTAGGTAGTGTTTTTACACACATAAACTATTTCTTCAATTTCTGATATTCCTTCTGCACCAAACTCTAAAATATCTAAATCATTTTCTAGTGCGGTTTTAGTTATTTCTTCTAAAGTGTTTTTTAAAATATAATCATCTGAATCTACAAATAATATATATTGGCCTAGGGCAGCATTGATACCAGTGTTTCGAGCCCCACTTAAACCTTGGTTTTTTTGGGTTATAATGTTAATAGAAGGGTAGACAGCCTTTAACTCTTCTAAAACCTTTAGACTATTGTCTGTTGAACCATCATTTACGGCGATAACTTCATATTCTTCAATCTTTAAATTTTGATCAAACAAACTGTCTAAACATTTTTTTAAATAGTCTTGTACATTGTATACAGGAACAATAATGGATACTAGCATATTTTTTTTTTAACGGAATTCATAATAATAAAACATAAAATAAGTAAAACTGTAATAAAGTATCAAAATAACACCTATTTTTTTAAATTGATTTTCCCAAAACACTTCTTTAAATAAGGGATAGCCTACTACTAAAGCCATTAAGAACCATGATAAATATGCAAATCGATTAGAGAAATTTGCTCGTATCACCATAATCCAAAAGGCATTGGCTATTATATATGTATGTAGGATATGATTATAGATTATATCATTAAACCCTTTTTTTATAACATAGAAGTACGCAAGAAACAATGGTGCAGCACTGTATATTAAAAAATCAAAACGGAACCCAGTAGAGCTAAATTGGCTAGAATCTGCTTGAGCTGTTAAATAACCTGCCAGCCTATCATCTCCGAACCCCATTGTCGCGAACAATTGAACCCAAAAGGCGCCCATAGTTAAAGATAAAACAATGCTAAGGGCCCAAAACATGAAGTATTTTGTTGTATCTCTAATAAAAAAAGTTGTAATTAATGCTCCAATTGGTAATAACATACTTTTATGAAACATAACAGAAATAATTAAGAAGCTAACCATTTTAACATGGTTTTTTCTAAGGTATGACAAAGCTAAAATAAATAAAGAAGTAGCCATGCCATTTCTAATTCCGTTAGTACCATACGTCCAAAAAGAAAATGATTCTATTAATAGTAAAAAGGCAAAAAAATAGTAATTTGGGAACCACTTTTTTACAGCTAGAAATAATGGTATGATATAGATACACGCACATAGTAAGAAAAAGAGTTCAACGGACATTAAAGTAGAACAAACTTTTAAAAACAATTCAAAACCTACATCCCCATTTGGGTTAATTTGCATTCCATTTTGAAACTGCTGAAATGTTTGCGCATACGTTGCCATATCAGTAAAATACTTACCACTTATAGGACGTAAACCCATATATGGAACTATAGAAAGTAATAAAAAAATAGAGAAATAATTGTTGTATATAAAAACTCTTTTTTCATAACCTTTTAGAGCGAGTGTATGTATATAGGTTATAATACAAATAACAAAAATGAATTGATAATAATAGTAGGTGTAATCTTCTAATGGAATAAAGTCTATCATATTAATTTTATTAACAATTTAGTCCTTTTAATTGCTCCTTTTTTTGTTAAATGATAAGGGGTGTCAAAAAAATAATCATCTGTAAAAATAAAGTCATCCTGCTTACCCAATATTTTAAATGTAGAATCTTCTAATTGTTTTTTAATTATATTTAAACACGATATATTAAGCAAATAGCTAGATTTACATAAACTTGGATATGTAATAAATAGTGTTGCTCCTTTTTTAGTTATTTTATTTTCAAACCTTTCAATGAGCTCCAGTGATTTCGTATTAAAGGTACCAATAAATTTATAAGGTTTAAAACTTTGTCTTTTTAAATTCCAATGAGTGTGATTATCTCCGTATTTGTTAATAGCAAATTCACTATATATATTCACCTTTTTTGTGTTTTTATTGTTGACAAAAGAGCTATGGGCAAATGATTTCATTTTATCAAAAGAAAATTTAGGTATAAATGGTGCTATATGAAGTAGTTGTTTTATTGATAATAATTGAATGTTTTTTGGTTCAGCTGTCAGAGAAAATAAAATAGGTTCACTACCTAATCGATTATCGTCTAGAAAATGAGAATATTCTGGAGACAAAATAATTACATCACCTGATTTTACAAATTTAGAAACATCATCTAAAATATATTTAAGTCCATAACCCGCGTGTATTGCATGATTGACAACAGGCATTTTTAAACTATCAGCTATTATTTTACTATTAAAACCAAATAATACATTAGAACCTCCTGTCAAAATAATTTTTGGCATTTTTATTGAGTCTAGTATTTTGTGTTTTTGTAATATACTATAGTCAATAGATCTTGGGGTGTTTTTATTAGGAAGCATTAAACCTAAAATTAAAACACCAAAGAAAAAAAGTAAAAATTTAATACAATTTATTAAATATGTTTTCATGTTAAAATTGAAATTAAAATTGAAAGTATATAAACTCTTGCTTTTCAGCGCCAAACCAAAATATAAGTATAATTAAAAAAAGATATATACTCCATCTATACAATTTTTTAATTTTTAAAGTATTTAATTCTAAGCCATGTTTTTTGTGTCGCTGTAACCATTCTATAACAATTAGCAGTATAATAAAGATGATAGGTCTTGTATCAATATTTGGGAAAGAAAATATTGATTTAGAAAACATGCCAAAGATATATGTTATAGCTTGGTTTAGAGAGTCTGCTCTAAAAAAGACCCAGGCTATAACTGTTAAAGAAAAGGTTAGCAAGATTTGAAAGGCCTCTTTAAAAGAAATAAAAAGAGAACCTTCTGCTACCACATTTAAATTATTTCTATTTTTATTTCTTAGTAATAAGGGTAATATGTATAAGGCATTAAGTAATCCCCAAACTAAAAAAGTCCAATTGGCGCCATGCCAAAATCCGCTAACTAAAAAAATTATACATGTGTTTTTTAGTTTTATCCATGTTCCACCACGACTGCCACCTAAAGGTATGTATAGATAATCCCTAAACCAGGTTGATAATGATATGTGCCAACGTCTCCAAAATTCAGCAATATCTCTAGAAAAATAAGGGAAAGCAAAGTTTTGCATAAGGTTAAAACCTAATAAACGAGATGTACCAATGGCTATATCAGAATAACCTGAGAAGTCACCATATATTTGAAAAGCAAAAAAAATAGCAGCAATCACTAATGCACTAGCGGAATAACCATGTTGATTATCAAATACTTGGTTTACAATAATAGCACAGTTGTCAGCAACAACAATTTTTTTGAATAGCCCCCATAAAATTTGCCGTAAACCATCAGTAGCTTTCTTATAGTCAAAAGTTCGTTTTGTATAAAACTGAGGTAATAAATTTGTTGCTCGTTCTATAGGGCCCGCAACTAGTTGAGGAAAAAAGCTTACAAAGGCAAAAAAAGATATTATGTCGTTAGTTGGTTTTAATTGTTTACGATAAACGTCAATAGTATAACTCATTGTCTGAAAGGTATAAAAACTTATACCTACTGGTAAAATGATATTTAAGGTTAGATTGTCTATTTGAAAACCTAGGCCTGAACAAGCCTCAGAAAATTCTTGAGCGAAAAAATTATAATATTTAAAAACTCCCAAAAATCCTAGGTTAAAGAACATGCTAACCGATAGCCATCGTTTTTGAACTTTTTTCTCATTAGCTTGGTATATCGCTAAGCCACAAAAATAATCGATAAATGAGCTAAATATGATTAATGATAGAAATCTCCAATCCCATAGGCCATAAAAATAATAGCTCACAATCAACAATAAAAAGTTTTGCCATTTTAATTTATGATTAAAAACAAACCAATATAGTAAAAACACTATTGGCAAGAAAATTAGATATTCGAAAGAATTAAATAACATATTATTTTTGTTTATTTAAAATTTTATTTAAATCAGCACATAGAATTATAGAAAATAATTCTGCTCCTTTTTTATTTAAATGTTGGGAATTGTAAAAATTGATTTTGTCCGTAGTTAATGCGTTTGAAGAATAATCGAAAAAAGGGATATCGTATTTTTTTGAAAATTTTTTATAGGTATCGATTAATTCGGTTCTGTTATTTACATATTTTTGAGATTCTATGTATGTCGGAGAAAAAACGATAACTAAAAAAGTGCCTTTTTGTTTTTCTTCTCGTAAATAATTATCAAATAATTTCAAAGATTCTTTATTGATTTTATATTTACGGCCATTTGGATATGATTTTTTAAAAACATCAAAAGAAGTATCCCATACTTTATCATAGGCTTCATAGCCTTTATATTTATATTTGTCTTTAAATAAATTGCCGAATTCTATTAGGGAAACAAAACTATCGGCTAACAAATGTGAATTAGTCTTATATCGCAAAAGAGGAAGATTGTAATCAAAAAAATCAAGCCCATCATATTTTAATGTTGCATTCTTAATGATTGTATCAGAAAGGTATGGAATAAACTGTTCTTTTTGGAACAAATCATCTCTCATTTTTAATGTATTGATACCTACTACTTGTATAATAATATTTGGGTGTGAATTATGTTTTAAATAAAGATCGTATTTTGCTTTTTGCATAAAAAAATCATAACCATCAATACCTAAATTGTAAGAGTTACAATTCAATAAACTATCGACTACTTTCGGGGAAATGTGGTGCCATGCTTTACTATTGCCATTTATAATTATATCTGCGTCTATTTTACCATCATAAATTCTATTCCAATCGACGAAAGTAAAGGACTCACTTTTCTTAAGTCCTTTTGTTATAAAATAGTCAGAGGACACGCAAATTAGTAAAATTAGAAAAAGAAATAGAATTATATTAATTAGGAATTTTTTCATTGAAAACTAGAATTAATTTTTTAAATAATTATTAGCAGTTATTTCTATGTCAAATTTTTTCAATAATTGTTCTTTATTTAAATTTAAAATTATTTTGAAATCAGGATCTTCTAGAATTTTTAAAAGTGCATCAGAAAAATATAATTCCTCTTTACTAATTTTATTAGAAGAAGGAAATCCTAGAGCTCCCTTATATAAGTTTGGAGTAATGATACCTGATTCCGTTATAGTATTACCTTTATTCTGTATTTGATTTTTTACACTCATCAACTCCAAAATACCCTGAGTACAGTTCGAGCTAACAACTGGTGTACCTAATGCTATCGCCTCAACAATAACATTAGGTGTTCCTTCATAATGCGAAGACAGAGCTAAAACAGTAGCTTGTTTTAAATATTTATACGGGTTCGATTTTCTTCCTAAAAAGTATATTTTATCATCTATATTGTATGTTTTAATTAGATTTTTAATATAGTTCACGACTTGCTGATCTCCATCTCCGATAAAAACAAGATTTACTTCTTTATTTTTGTTTAATATATGATTAAATGCGTTTATTAAATGCCAAGGAGACTTTTGATTTGATAACCTGCCTATGAATATTATTGTTTGACGTTTAAAGATGTTTTTTTCCTTTTCGTTATCTAACGGCTCTTTTGATAAATTTTCAATACTGTATATATCATGCGGATTATAGATAACTTTTAAATTTTTTGGAAACTTGTAATTACAATTTAATAATAAGTCCTTTTTTATAGCTGTGCTAATACAAACGACTTTGTTTAACTTTTTATAAATCGTTCTATAGGCGGTTTTTGTGATTTTTGTGAAAAAACTAGTACTATTAAGCTCCACACTTTTAAGAGCATGTATACTGCCTACTTTAAACTCTGAAGTATATGTTAAGGCTGAAAAAATATTAGCCATATCTCCAAAAGCAATGCTGTGCGTTATATCATTTTTTTTTATGATTTGGCGTAATTTAAGCGGTCCTGTTATATAAAAATAGAGTCTTTTAAAGGCCGATAATTCAGATAAATCTTTATTGCTTAATGTGAATTCATCTTCATTAAAATTAATAATATCAGATTCAAGTGCGATAAATTTCAAAGCTTTTACTTGGTAGCCTTGATTTTTATAATAATTATAAAAATGTAGAGCTAAGCGTTCCATACCACCTACACTACCATAAGGCATTATTAATAAAATACTTTTCATGACTGTAAAGATTGAAAAAGGTTATTCCATTGTTTAAGTATAATATCAGAACTAAAGTTTAGCGCTTTATTTACCGCTTGATTTCCCATTGTTTTTCTTAAATTTTCATCGTTGATAAGTTTTGATATGCCTATTGAAAAATCTTTTACATTTCCGTTATCTATTAATACCCCATTTTTATTATGATCTATGATGTCTGAGGGGCCATAGGGACAATCAAAAGACACACATGGTACACCATGTAGCATAGCTTCTGTGAGCACCATCCCAAATCCTTCAAAACGTGATGATAGCACGAAAACAGATGCTTTTTGATATACTCCGCTAATATTTTTTATTGGATTATAAAATTTAACAGAGGAGTTTATATTATAATCTGTTACTAATTTTTCTAGATTTAAAGCAGGATCTTTTTTTCCGTATATGTGCAGTTCCCAATCGGGATTGGATTTAATAACATCTTGCCAAGCTAATAATAATCTGTCATAGCCTTTTTGGTAACTTTGCCTACCAACTGCTAATACAATTTTTTTATCTAGGGAGCTTTTAATTACATTTTCTTTGAAAGGCAAGGGGTTATTTATAACCATGGTATTTTTTAATGGCCATTCTTTTAAATTACCATCTGTTAACACAATGAATTTATCGTATTGTTTACCACCCCAATACATGAGTTTGTAGGTTAATTTATTTTTAAACCAACTTAGCAGGTTGAAGCTATCATTGGTGTTTTCAATTTCTTTTGATACATGGCGCTCATAAACCATAGGGCATGGCTTATTTAAAATAAAAGGTAAAAAAAACGCTTTTAAACCATCGTCACAAACACAAATAACATCTGGTTTTATTTGATTTACTTTTGTTTTTAGTTGCTTTGAGTATTGTTTTATATAGGTTAATGGGTTACCAGCAACCGGCACATCGTGATATGTTATGGCTGTTCCAAAATCGTAAAACAGATCTACTTTTCCTTGGTTTAGAGTTAATATGTGTACCTCGTAATTATATGATTCTGCCAATAAGCGAGCCTTAATTGATAAGACGCGTTCTAAACCGGCAGCTCCACAAATTTGATTGGTTATATATAGAATTTTCATTTTTAAAGACTTTTATTGCTTAAATAAATACTTAGGTAATAATGCTCTTAAAATAAGTTTTATTAAAACTAAGTAATTATTTGTAAAAAGAATGGCTTGTAAAGTATTATAAATAGATTTAAATCTGTCGTTCAAATTACCTTGAGTTCTAGTGAAAATTTTGGCATATAAGTACTCGAATTTAATATTTTTCCATTCGTTTTTTGTGAATAGATTTTTTTTGTTTTTTACAAATTCATGTATTTTATTAAGTGAAAGAATTACTTTATTGGCAGATGCCGACGAAATTCTATATTCCTTATGTTCTACTAACGTTAGTAGTTGTTTGTCTAAAACACCTATTTTATAACCTTTGTCTAAAAATTTTAAATGAAAATATTTGTCTTGGAATCTTGGTATGTCTGAGAAGCCTTTCAATTTAATGAAAACCTCTTTTTTAATTAAAAGCATAGAAGTAAACAGATTACCATCTTTGATAGTTTCTTTTAAAGTTTCACCTCGAGCTATATTCTCTCTAGATACTATTTGTTGATTATTTTCGTCTATTCTGAACATAGAACACATACAAGCATCAAGTGATATATTTTGATTTAAAAAAATAATTTGTTCTTCTAGTTTTGTTGGTTCATAAAAATCATCATCATCTAAGAATGCAATGTAATCCCCTTTTGCAGCAAAAGCTCCGGTATTTCTTGCTACACAGCCCCCTTGATTTGAATTATGAGAGATATAAATAATTTTATTTTCAGCTATATAGGGCTCTAGTATCTTTCTCGTTTCTATTTTATAATCATCGTTATGATTATCGTCTACCACTATAATTTCAATAGGCGTATAGGTTTGATTTAATACACTATTAATAGCAAGAGGTAATCTAACACTACGTTTATATGTTGGTATAATAACAGATATAATATTCATCTTAATAATTTTAAACTACAAAAGTTGTTTTTTAAACAATTTGTTAATTGGTTTCGTTATTAACTCTTTTTCATAATTTATCATTCCGAATCTATACATGAGTAGAACATATATTACAGAATAGATGGCCGCTTTTATAAAAAAATTAATCCAACCGTTCCCAGGGATCATATTAATTAGGTATCCTATAAGTAGTATAATAGCAAACACTGGTATTGTTTTTTGAGCTAATTCTTTAAAAAAGCGTAAAATATTAATATTTATTACTTTATGATAGTATATATTTAGAATATTTTGACCTATTATCCACCCAATAGTAGACCCTGCAATCATACCAATCCCTCCATATTCTTTCGCTATATATGCTCCTAGTAATGTTCCTAATCCAATACAAATTAGATATAAAATAACTTTAAATGACATTTTATTTTTTGCTTCCAATATGGATTGACCAAAAGCTTGTACTAGAGGAGGGGTATACGCTATCATAATAATTAGAGCAATAATCCATGAATCATAATAAGTTTCACCTACCCATAATAATACAAATTGTTGTCCATATATTGTAAATGCACCTAGAATATATAATAGAACAATAAAGGAGATTCTTCCTATTTTGATCATCATATCAGTGAGTTCTTCACCCGTAGCCTTCCCAACGGCCATTTGGGTTGCTCTAGGTAAAAACACACCGGAAATAGCACTAGAAAAAGCACCATAATAAGTGCCTAACATGATTCCAACACCAAAAACAGCTACAACTGTTGTATTTGCTATTATACCTAATACCATTTGCCCCGCTTTCCATTGAAACTGGGACACTAATGCAGCGATAAAAATCCAAAGCGAATAACCAAATATTTCTTTAATCAAATTTTTGTCTAAATAGTGTAATTTAAATTTTACTTTAAGTTTTTTGAATACATAAAAGGCATTAATACCAATAATTATGATATTAAATAAAGTATCTATGATTACCATAGAAATTGCTTTTCCTCCAATTGATAAAATTGCGACTATCATGATCGTCCTTAAGATATACCTAATAATATTTACTATTTTAGGAAAAACAAACTCTTCTAATCCAAAACAAATCCCATTAAAAGAACCTCCAGGTAATGAAATAGCTAAATTGAAAATTAAAATTGCAAACATTATTTTTGCTTTAATAATTTCTTCGGGTGTTAAAGATTTTGAAAAAATATTTTCAATGTTTATATAACATATCACTCCAACTATAATAACTAATATTGCTATTAATATATAAATTAGCATTGTAGTTGCTAAGAAATTTTGTTCACCTTTATTGTCTTTTGTAGCTCTGTACTTTGAAACAAACCGGACAATAGTATTATTTAGACCTAGGTCTAGTACAGAAATATAACCGACTAAAGAACCTATAAGAGTATATAGCCCAAATTCGCTATTACCTAGCTTTAAAATAATAAAGGGGGTTAGTAAAAGACCAATTACATTTGTTAAAAAAATGTTGATGTAATTGAGTAAAGCTCCTTTTTTTATTTGACTCAAAATAATGTTTTTTAAAGTTAAAAAATACCAAATGTTAACTACTATGAAAAATTACAACGGCCAATGTAACAAGGCCTCTTAGTTTGCTTAACTCGCCAATTTTATTAAAATGTAGATTAGTGCTATTCATCTAATTCAGATATGTAAATATAATTATTAGAATCTTCCGTTAACTTTGTCTTTCAAAACCCCTTTAAAATCGTATAAAATTCCATTGGGTTTTAAGAAGCTATTCCAATCTTTGTCCATGTATAGTCCCTTTTTTTTAATTGACTCAAAATGTTTTATTTTATTTGTAAAAAGATTTATACCAATCTATAAATCCCTTAACTCCTGTTTTAATAGAGGTGTTAGGTTTGTAGTCATAATCTTTTATTAAGTCGTCTACATTTGCCCAAGTTCGCTCAACATCCCCTGGCTGCATGGGTAGCAGATCTTTTTGAGCTACTGTATTTAAATTAAACTCAATTTCTTTAATGAAGTCTAATAATTTCACGGAGTTGTTATTTCCTATATTGTATATTTTATAAAGTCTGTTTTTTACTGGTTTTTCAATAATTTTAATCACGCCATTAACAATGTCATCAATATATGTAAAATCTCTTTCCATATTACCATTATTAAATACTTTAATAGGTTGGTTATTAACTATTGCATTGGTAAACAGAGACATGGCCATATCTGGCCGACCCCATGGCCCATAAACGGTAAAAAACCTTATCCCTGTAGTAGGGAAATTAAATAAATGACTATACGTATGTGCCATAAGTTCATTCGATTTTTTTGAAGCAGCATAAAGACTTATAGGTGAATCAACCTTATCTTGTGTTTCAAATGGTACTTTTTCATTTAACCCATATACGCTAGAGCTACTAGCATAAACTAAGTGTTTAATACTATTATTTCTGCAACATTCTAATAGATTAATAAAGCCTACAATATTACTGTTTATGTAAACCATTGGATTCTCTATGCTGTATCGCACACCAGCTTGTGCTGCCAAATTACAAACAATATCAAATTTTTCTGAATCAAAAATTTTTGGTAATTCAATTTGATCTTCTAAATTAACTCTAATAAATTTGAAATTATAAGCATTATTATTACTTAAAACTGGTTTGTTGAAAACTCCAGCGGGTTCTCTAGAGATACCGAGTTCTTTTAATCTCGCATATTTTAAATTAACATCATAATAATCATTAACATTGTCTATTCCTACTACTTGGTGCCCAGCTTCAACTAATTTTTTAGACACGTGATATCCAATAAATCCTGCTGTTCCTGTTACTAAAATTTTCATATTAAATATTGTTTAGATAACTTACAATCTTCCACTAACTTTTTCTTTCAAAATCCCTTTTACATCATATAAAACCCCATTTGGTTTTAATAAGTGATTCCACTTTTTTTGTGAAAATTCTTTATGAGCCACCGTAAGTATAATAAGATCAAACTTACCTTCTGGTAATTTCTTAACAGTTTCTAAGCCATATTCATGTTTTACTTCTGCAGGATTCGCCCAAGGATCGTAAATGGTAATATCTGTTTGGTAACTCTTTAATTCGTTGATAACATCTACAGTTTTCGTATTTCTTACATCTGGACAGTTTTCTTTAAACGTAATCCCTAAGTTTAAAACCTTAGCGCCTTTGATGCGGATATCATTCTTCACCATTAGTTTTACAATTTCTGAGGCTACATATTGCCCCATGCCATCGTTAACTCGGCGACCAGCTAAAATAATTTCTGGATGATAACCTACTTCTTGAGCTTTTTGAGCTAAATAGTAAGGATCTACACCAATACAGTGTCCACCAACTAGGCCAGGCTTAAAAGGTAGAAAGTTCCATTTAGTTCCTGCTGCTTCTAAAACAGCATGGGTATCAATATCCATTAAATTGAATATTTTGGCTAATTCATTTACAAAAGCAATGTTAATATCGCGTTGCGAATTTTCTATCACTTTTGCAGCTTCGGCCACTTTAATAGTAGGAGCGAGGTGTGTACCTGCAGTAATAACACTAGCATAAAGGGCATTCACTTTTTTTCCTATTTCGGGCGTAGACCCAGCTGTTACTTTTAGTATTTTATCTACGGTATGTAGTTTATCGCCAGGATTGATACGTTCTGGAGAATAGCCTGCGAAAAAGTCTTTGTTAAATTTAAGACCACTAATTTTTTCTAAGACAGGAACACATTCATCTTCTGTAACACCTGGATATACGGTTGATTCGTAAATAACAATGTCTCCTTTTTTTAGAACTTTAGCAACGGATTCACTCGATTTGTAAAGTGGTGTTAAATCTGGTCTGTTATTTTTATCTATAGGGGTAGGAACAGTAACGACGTAATAATTACAATCTTTAATATCACTTAAAGTTGAAGAAAAAAATAAGCCATTTTTGTTGCTATTAGTTGTTTTTAAAACAGATTTCAATAACTCTGGCTCAACTTCTAAGGTTGTATCATTCCCTTCTTGTAATTCGTTTATTCGTTTATCATTGATATCAAAACCGACTACATTAAATTTTGTAGCAAACAACCTAGCTAATGGCAGTCCAACATATCCCAAACCGATAACCGCAATTTTTATATTTTTCATTTTATGTAATAATTTGCAAATGTTTTATAAGTTCTCCCAATACCAAGAAACCGCTTCTTTCAAGCCAGTTTTAATATCGAATTCTGGTGCATAGCCTAATAATGTTTTTGCCTTATTAATAGAAGCAAGGGAGTGGGGGATATCTCCAGCTCTATTATCTCTATGTTTTATTTCAACGTTTTTTATTTTATTATCAAATTCTGATAAATAGGTTTTTAGCAACGTCGTTAATTCTTTTAGTGTTGTACGTTCGCCATAAGCTACGTTATAAACCGTGTTTAGCGCCTCTTTATTTGTTGTTGTCAAAGCTCTTAAATTCATTTGAACAACATTGTCTATATATGTAAAATCTCTTGAATAGCTACCATCTCCATTTATTATTGGTGATTCGTGACTAACAAATTGCTGTACAAATTTAGGTATAACTGCGGCATAAGCACCATTTGGATCTTGTCGTTTTCCAAAAACATTAAAATATCGAAGACCTACAACATCTAAATTATACGTTGTATGAAAGATATCGGCATATAACTCGTTAACATATTTTGTGATGGCGTATGGTGAAAGTGGTTTTCCGATAGTTTCTTCCACCTTCGGTAAAGCTTCGTGATCGCCATAGGTAGATGAGCTAGCAGCATAAACAAACCGCGTAACACTTGCATCTCTAGCAGCAACTAGCATATTTAAAAAACCAGATACATTAACATCGTTTGTTGTAATAGGGTCGTTAATAGATCTAGGCACAGAACCTAATGCCGCTTCGTGCAGCACGTAATCGACATTATTACATGCTTTATGGCAATCGTCTAATTTTCTAATATCTCCTTCAACAAGATTAAAATTTGGGTTAGATAAAAAAGGGGCTATATTTTTTCTTTTTCCAGTAGAAAAATTATCTAAACAGGTTACTTTAATGTTATTGTTTAACAAAACTTCGATTAAATTGGAACCTATAAATCCAGCTCCACCTGTAACTAAAATGTGTTTTCCTTTTAAAGTTTTGATTAAGTTAGCATTCATGTGAAAATTGCCTTAATTTAATTAATGAACAAATATGTGAAAAATATATTTAACTATTTTAGTAAATTATATTAAGGTTGTTTTTTTCCGACGAAATCCATGAATATGTGAAAAAAGCCGATTAATTATCTTTTAATTGGGTGTGTTTTAAATGAATTGGTAAAAGCATGTAATTATCTTTTTTGTAAGTATATGTACGTATGTTTTATGAGTAATACTAGGTGAATTCCTTTTTTTCTAATCGACAATCCGCAAAGATTAACCATGAACTAAACTGCTAACTGTATTTAACCGATTTTTATAATAGTTTTAGCGAATTAAAACCAAAGTAGCATTTCTACTTGAAAACAATTAGTAAATTTACACCATTAAGAAGAGCATAATTTGAATTGATTAATAGCAAATTAATTTAATATGTTTTATAAAATTACTTGATCCCTCTCAAAAGTAATTTAACGCAAAAGTGTTGAATTTAAGGTTTATAAAGTAAAAATTGTATTAGATATTAAAGAAATTAGGCTAGTGTTTTATTAAATATTTTGATAATTTATCGGTAAAAAGGTAAATTTTATATAAATATTTAATTTGATTCTGTTGTTAAAAAGACAGCTGGCATGATAAATGTTATTAAAGTAAATGTAAATGCTAACAAAAACTAAAATATATTTGTCTTCACCTCACATGGGGGGAACAGAACAAAAGTATGTAGCCGATGCTTTTGATACGAATTGGATTGCGCCTTTAGGACCTAATGTAAATGGTTTTGAAGATGATATTAAATCTTATTTAGGTAATACTAATGAAGTGGGAGTTCTAAGTTCTGGAACCGCATCTATTCATTTGGCTTTAGAATTAATAGGAGTTTCTAAAGGAGATGAAGTACTGTGCCAAAGTTTTACTTTTTCGGCATCTGCCAATCCTATTATGTATCTAGGAGCAATACCTATTTTTATAGATAGTGAAAAGGATACTTGGAATATGTCTCCAGAATTACTTGAAATTGCTATTCTAGATAGAATAGAAAAAAACAAAAAACCCAAAGCTATTATTGCAGTACATTTATATGGTATGCCATTTAAAGCAAAAGAAATAAATGCCATAGCTCAAAAATATGATATTCCAGTAGTAGAAGATAGTGCTGAAGCTTTAGGAAGTAAATATCATGATAAAGCTTGTGGAACACTTTCTGATTTTGGAATATTATCTTTTAATGGAAATAAAATTATTACAACCTCTGGTGGTGGTGCTTTAATAACTAAAACTAAAGCATTAAAAGACAAAGCTGTGTTTTTGTCTACACAGGCTAGAGATGACGCACCACATTATCAGCACTCACATGTGGGTTATAATTATAGAATGAGTAATGTTTTAGCAGGAATAGGTCGTGGACAAATGGAGGTTTTAAATGATAGAGTTGAAGCTAGACGTGCTAATTATGAGTTTTACAAGAAATATCTGTCTTCTTTTAATAGTATTGAATTCCTAGAGGAACCGTCTGGAAGTTATTCTAACAGATGGATTACTTGTATAAAAACAGATTCTTATGAGACTCGAGAAAAAATAAGATTAGCTTTATTAGAAGATGATATAGAATCTAGACCTTTATGGAAACCCATGCACCAACAACCTGTTTTTAAAGATTATTTACATTTTACAGACGGAACATCTCAAGATCTTTTTGAAAAAGGACTATGTTTGCCAAGTGGATCTAATTTAACTGGTAACGATTTAAATAGAATTTTAGAAATAATCAATAATACCCCAAACTTATGATTAAAAACTACTTCGCCATTTACTCTCAGAAATACGCCTCGAAATGGCTTGTTTTGGCTATCGATTTATCGATAGTTATGGCTGCTTTTTTTATAGCTTATTTTATTCGATTTAATTTTTCATTAAAATTTAATGTTGAGCAATTTACATTGCAATTACCTTTTGTTTTAACAGTTTCGGCTATAAGCTTTTTAGTAGTTGGATCTTTTAAAAGTGTTATTCGCCACACAGGCTTTACCGATGTTGTTAATTTATGTAAGTCGGTATTTTTAATTGCTACAATAATGGGGGTGTTTGTATTCTTTAATAATAAGTTTCAATTAGTTTCTAATTTCACTATTCCTCGTACTATCATTGTTTTTCACGCTATTATTAGCTTTGTTATTTTAAGTGCAAGCAGGCTTGTTTTTAAAATGGGGTTTAAACACTTAAAGTGTAAGTTACTTGCTACAAAGCGTGTTTTAATCTATGGCGCAGGGGATGAAGGGATTATTACTTATAATGCTTTAGTAAATAATACCGTTTCTAGCTATGTAGTTGTTGCTTTTATTGATAATAACAGAAAAAAGAAAGGCAAAAATATTGACGGGGTACCAATTATGTCTTTTAGACAAATTACAGCAGAGTTTACTTTAAACAATAATATAGATGAAATTGTTGTTGCTTCTGAAGGCGTAAGTGCAAATAAATTGATTTCTTTAGTGGATAACTTATCTGCAGCTAATGTAAAAATAAAAAAAGTACCACCAATTGATAGTTGGATTAATGGTGAGTTAAATTCGACTCAAATAAAACAAGTTCAAATTGAAGATTTATTAGGCCGTGCTCCAATTGAAATTAACAACCCTAATCTATTGAATGAATTTAATGGTGAAACTGTTTTAGTTACAGGTGCCGCAGGATCTATTGGTAGTGAGTTGGTTAGACAATTAGCAGAATTTGATGTAAAGCATTTAATTTTAGTTGATCAGGCAGAATCTCCTTTATATGATATAGAACAAGATTTAAAACGAGCTGGTAAAAGAAGTTATACAGCTATTGTTGCGGATATTCGTGATGGTTTAAGATTGGATAGTATTTTTCAAGAACACAAACCAACTATGGTTTTTCATGCAGCAGCATATAAGCATGTTCCATTAATGGAGAAAACGCCATACGAGGCGATAAAGATTAATGTTAATGGTACAAAGCTATTAGCTGATACTTCATCCCGATATAATGTAAAGAAATTTGTTTTTATCTCTACAGATAAAGCGGTAAACCCAACAAGTGTGATGGGAGCTACTAAGCGAATGGCTGAAATGTATATTTCTTGTCTTCAAAAAGAAAGCAAGACTAAGTTTATTACCACTCGTTTTGGTAACGTATTAGGGTCTAACGGATCTGTTATTCCATTATTTAAAAAGCAAATTGATCAAGGTGGTCCATTAACTGTTACTGATAGTAAAATTACTAGGTATTTTATGACGATACCTGAAGCTTCTCAATTAGTTTTAGAGGCTGGGACTATGGGAAAAGGTGGTGAGATCTTCATATTTGATATGGGTGAATCTGTTAAGATATTTGATTTAGCTAAAAATATGATTAAATTATCTGGCTTAAGATACCCAGAAGATATTGATATTAAAATCACGGGTTTAAGACCTGGAGAAAAGCTATATGAAGAGTTACTTGCAAATGGTGAGAATACACTATCTACATATCATAAAAAGATTTTAATAAGTAGAACTCGAGAACTTGATTACGAAAAAATTAAATCTTCAATAGAAGAGCTTTGTATTACAAATCGTTTTCAGAATAATAATATAGTTCTTAAAATGAAACGTTTAATTCCTGAATATAAATCGAATAATTCTGATTATGAAAGATTTGATAAACGTGTTCAAACTTACAAGAAAAGTAAAGGTTTAAATAATTCTGAAACAGATAAAAACTATGTTAATAGTTAATTTAATTAAAATTTTATAATTTTCCCCAAAATATTTATTTAAAATGATCGCATCTATTTTCAATAGCAAAACATACTTTGCTCTAATTTCTATTATCATTCTTTGTTTAACTTCATGTAAAACAAAAAAAGACGTCGTGTATTTTCAAAATGCCAAAAACTTTGAAACTGTAGTTGATACAGATACTTTTCAAGCAAAGCTAAAAGTAGGAGATATGTTAACTATTTATGTTTCTACTTTAGATTTAACAGTTACTAAACCATATAATGTAGTTATAGAAGCTGGAACTGCTGGTGAGTTAATTCAATATGTTATTGATTTTGAAGGAAATATTGATTTTCCTGTTTTAGGAAAGGTAAAATTAGTTGGTTTAACTATAGAAGAAGCTAAGCAGCTTTTTAAGAAAAAATTTGAAGACGGCCAATTGCTTAAAGATCCAGTAATTATAATGAATTTTACCAATTTTAGAGTTACTGTAGCAGGTGCTGTAAATAGCCCTGGTGTTTATCCCGTATCTGGTGAGCGTATTTCTATTTTAGAAGCTTTAGGAATGGCTGGTGATTTAACCATTAAAGGTCGAAGAGATAACATTTTAGTTATTCGAGATTTTAACGGATCTAAAACATATACAAGGGTTGATATAACGAATAAAGAAGTTTTTAATTCTCCAGTGTATTATTTAACTCAAAATGATTATGTTTACGTAGAGCCTAACAATTCAGGAATTAGTGCTGCTTCTGGAGATACTAGAATAAGTACCATTATTACTATTTCATCATTTGTATTAACTACAGCTCTTATTTTTGTAACTAGAAATTAGCCCTTTTTTATGATTTCAAACGAAAACAAATTTGATATAGAAAATTCAAGTTCTGAACATTTTAATTTAAAAAAGACAATAGGATTATACGCAAAGCATTGGATGTGGTTTGTAATAAGCATATTGTTTTTTTGTGTTTTGGCATATATTCAAATTCGTTACTCGATACCTAAGTATGCTGCTACAGCTAAAATCATGATTCTAGATGATAATGATGGTACAGGCGGAGCGAATGCTTTACAGGAATTATCTCTTTTTTCGGAAAATGAAACTGCCGCAATAGAAGATGAAATAGAAGTTATGACTTCGAGAACTTTCATGAAGGATATTGTTAAAAAGTTAAACTTAAATATTTCATATTACGCTTCTGGCAGAGTTAATGAGTATGAGTTGTATAAAAAGAACCCATTTACGGTTAACTTTATAGTATCTGATTCAATTGTTGATAATATTTCTTTTAATTTTTTTGTTGATGTTATTTCTGACACGGAGTTTAACTATAGGGAATTAGAAGATGATGAGCCTGTAAAAATAACATTTGGTGAAAATATATCTACAGCTTATGGAAATATGGTTTTAATGCCACGAGAAGGCTATCAAGGTGTATATACAACAACAATTAGAGTTCAGTTTACGCCTGTAATGGATATAGCAACTTATTTAAACGGAAGTGTTTCTGTTTCGCCAATAGCAAAATCTTCTAAGGTATTGTCTATATATTATGAAGATACAGTTCTTGAAAAAGCAACTGATATAATTAATACATTAATAGATACTTATAATATAACATCTTTAGAGAAGAAAAATATAAGATCGGAAAATACTGTTAAATTTATTGAGAAAAGGATAGATTCAATAACTTATGATTTGGTTAATGTTGATAATAATATTGTACGATATAAAACGGTTAATAAAATTACTGATGTTGCTTCTGAAGCTGGTCAGTTTTTAGCTTCTAGTACGGTAAATGAGCAAGAAATAGATAACGCTAAAACTCAATTACGGAGACTTAATTATATGGATGAATCATTAGGTGATAATAACTCGTTCTCACCAATCCCCTCTAATTTAGGTCTTGGTGATGGGGCTATAAACACTTTATCTGAGAAGTATAATCAATTATTAAGAGAGCGTAATAGTAAATTGCAAAGTGCTGGAGAAAGAAACCCTATTGTTCTTGAATTAAACGAAACCTTAAAAGGAATAAAGCAAAATTTAAATAGTAGTATTAAAAACTCAAAACAATCATTAGGAATACAAATCAATAGTCTTCAAACGCAATCAACACGTTTAAGTTCAAAAATCTATGCAGTTCCTGGCCAAGAAAGTAAATTGCGATCAATTGAAAGAAAGCAAGGAATTAAAGAGCAAATTTATTTGTTTTTATTAGAAAAACGTGAAGAAGCTGCCATTACATTAACAGCAACAACTCCAAATTTAAAAATTATTGATGAAGCCTATTCTTATGGTGAAGTTTCGGTGAATGGAAAAATACTTTATATAGGCGCTTTGTTTTTAGGTTTTTTAATTCCATTTGGATTTATTTATGGTCGTGACCTTCTCGATACAAAAATACATAATAAAGAAGATGTTCACAGAGAGATAAAAAATATTTCGATTCTAGGTGAAATTCCGCGATTGTCTAAAAGTGACAAAAACCTGGTTGAACGAAATGATCGCTCCGTATTGTCAGAATCTTTTAGGATTATAAGAACTAATTTTGATTTTGTAAGAAGGGGGCGTGAAGTTGAAAATTATAAAAATGTGATGTTTGTAACTTCAACAATAAATGGTGAAGGAAAGTCTTTTTTTAGTATGAACATGGCACTAACTTTGGCTAGTACTAATAAAAGAGTATTACTTATTGGTGCTGATATTAGAAACCCTCAATTGTTTACAAAAATTAAAAGTATTGAAAATAATAATGAATCTAAAGGACTTGGATTAACAGAGTTTATTGCTGATAAATCAACTCTGTTAAATGATGTTGTTACTAGTCATACTATAAATGATATTAATATTGATGTTATGTATTCAGGAAGTATTCCTCCAAATCCTGCAGAACTATTAATGAGTGATCGTGTTAAAGATTTGTTCGATAAAGTTTCTGCCGAATACGACTTTGTCATTGTTGATACAGCACCTTCTATGCTTGTTACGGATACCTTATTAATAAGCAAATATGCTGGGCATACATTTTACGTAACAAGAGCAGGTTATACTGAAAAAGAAATTTTAAACTTTACTAAAGAAATTCATGCTGATAATAAGCTTAATGGTATGATGCTAGTTGTTAATGATGTTGATCAATCTAACTTTGGTTATGGTGCTAAATATGGCTACTATGGAGCTCCAGAGAAGAGAGGTTGGTTTGGTAGAAAAAAAGCTTAGCTATCTTTTTAAAAATATTATAGTATCCAGTTTAAATTGATTAAAAAAAAATCTCGTTAAGTATTTATACTTAACGAGATTTTTTAATTCAGACTGTTTTAAGCTTTAGGATGATATATTCAAGGAGCGACAAAACCATATTATAATTGAGTATTTAGAATAACTTAACTCGCATAAAATTCAAAAGCATCCAATATAACACCATCATCGACTAAGCAATCAATTTTAGTAATACCAATATCTTCAAGTAAAACAAAATTAATATTACCATGATGGTTTTTCTTGTCATATTTTAGTAATTCAATTATAGCAGGAAGTTCGCTTTGTTCAATAGTTATTTTACCGTAATAACTTAAGAATAGTTCTTTAATTTTTATAGTTTTCTCTTTAGGGAAATTTGTAAGTTCTGTAGATATGTAGCAAGCTAATATCATTCCAACAATTACAGCCTCTCCATGGAGTAGCGTTGTTTTATTTAGATTGCTTAAAAAATAAGATTCTATGGCATGACCAAGTGTATGACCAAAGTTTAATGTTTTTCTCAAGCCATTCTCAAAAGGATCTTCTTCAACAACATTCTTTTTAATAATTACCGATTCGTAAATTAATCCATCTAAATCATCTAGTGATAGTTTAGATAAATCTTCAAAATTACTCCAATAACTATCCCCAGTAATTAAACCATGTTTTAACATTTCGGCAAGTCCAGAACGCATTTGGTTTACTTCTAAGGTATTCAGATAATTAGTATCTATCAAAACCAAATTAGGATTACTAATAACACCTACTTGATTTTTTAAATGCCCTAAATCTACACCGGTTTTCCCTCCAACAGAAGCATCTACCATAGAAAGTAAAGTTGTTGGTACATTAATGTAAGCAATACCTCGTTTAAATGTGCATGCAACAAACCCACCTAAATCTGTAATCACGCCGCCACCAATGTTTATTAGTAAACTTTTACGGTCCGCATCCAGTTCAGATAATGTATTCCAAACACCAACACAAGTATCAATAGTTTTATTTATCTCGCCAGATTCTATTTCCATAATTTCAATTACAGCAGTTGTTTCCATTTTTTCTAAGAAAAGCGGTAAACAATGTTGATGTGTATTCTCATCTACTAGTATGAAAATTTTAGAAAAATTATTATCTTTAAGATGTGTATTTAGTGAAGAATAACAAGTGTTATTAAAATGTATTGTACAGTTTTTTGTGCTAATAGAATCCATAAAATATTTTAACTTTTTAAGAATGTGAAATTAAGGAGATTTTATATAAAATGATAACTTAGCAATAATTATATTTATAAAAAAATAACAAATGAATACGAATTTGATATTTAACAATACTGAAATCGCTTTTTCCTTGAAAAGTGACTCCGAATTAGAAAGAGCTTACTTCTTATTTAAGATGATATCTATAGAACCTTTAGTGCGCATTGGAACTGTAGCGACCAATTTTGCTTTAAAGGCACACTTGCCTATTGAAGGATTAATTCGTTCTACAGTGTTTGATCATTTTTGTGGTGGCGTTAGTGAAGACGACTGCCTAGTTGTTATTAATAATATGTACCAAAAAGGAGTTAGCTCTGTTTTAGATTATTCTGTTGAAGGAAAAGAAAGTGAAGTGGAATTTGATGGCGCGAAGGATAAGTTGTTAAAAATTATTGAGTTTGCGAAACATCTAGATGCAATTCCTATTGCTGTATTTAAACCATCCGCATTCGGACGTTTTTATTTATATGAAAAATTATCAAAAGGAGATACTTTAACAGAGAAAGAACAAGAAGAGTGGGATAGGGTTATAGCACGTTTTGATAGTGTATGCGCTAAAGCAAAAGCTTATGATGTAGCTGTTTTGATTGATGCAGAAGAGAGTTGGATTCAAGATGCCGCCGATGAATTGGTAAGGCAATTAATGGTGAAGTACAATACTGAAAAGCCTATTGTTTTCAATACACTGCAAATGTACCGTCATGATCGTATGTTGTTTTTAGAAGAAGAACACGCAAAAGCCAAAGCAGAAAATTATTACCTAGGATTTAAATTGGTACGCGGTGCTTATATGGAAAAAGAAAATGATAGAGCGGAAGACAAAGGCTATCTGTCCCCAATATGTGTGAGTAAAGCAGCTACAGATCAAAACTTCAATACGGCACTTAATTACATGTTAGAAAACTTAGATAATATGTCTGTTTTTGCAGGTACACATAATGAAGATAGCTCGTATTTATTGATGGATCTTATGGAAAAGAAAGGTATCGCTAATAATGATACTCGTGTTTGGTTCGGTCAATTATATGGCATGAGTGATCATATTAGTTTTAATTTAGCAAATGAAGGTTATAACGTGGCTAAATACATGCCATTTGGACCTGTGAAAGATGTGATGCCTTATTTAATTCGTCGTGCCGAGGAAAACACTTCTGTAGCCGGACAAACAGGACGTGAACTAGCTCTATTATCTAAAGAGAAAAAGCGCAGAAAAAGCTTGTGATTTATAAATAACTTTTTAAAATAGCCTTTATGTCTTTATGAGATGTAAAGGCTGTTATTTTTGATAGGCTTTCTAAATATGATATAGGGAAGTTGAAATTATTTTTTTTCTTCACTAATAAAATATCATTATGTATTGTTGGAATTAAAATTTCGTTTTCTGAAACTAATTCTTCATGAAGTTTTTCTCCAGGTCTTAATTTTGAGAATTTTATATCCACCTGTGTTTCATTACAAAATAAAATGAGACGCTCTACTAAATCAGTTATTTTTATAGAATTTCCCATGTTGAAAGTAAAAAGTTCACTTTGCTCATTATAATCTGAAGCTATTTTTAATATAAGATTACAAGCTTTCTGCATATCAATAAAATAGCGTGAAATATCTTTATTTGTTATTATTACTGTCTTTTCATTTTCAATACGGTGCTTAAATAATGCTACCGCCGATCCGTTGGAACCAAAAACGTTTCCGAAGCGTGTGATTAAAAATAGGGTTGAACTCGATTTAGACAAAAATGATAAATAATCTTCAGAAATTCGTTTAGAAAGTCCCATAACTCCTATTGGGTTTACAGCTTTATCGGTAGAAATAAAAATGAATTTTTTAACCTTATAAATAAGTGCTAAATCTGCTAACAATTTAGTTCCAAAAATATTTGTTTTAATAGATTCATAAGGGTTTGTTTCCATTAAAGGCACATGTTTATAAGCTGCTGTATGGAAAATAATTGTTGGTTTAAAAATTTCAAAAAGATGCTGTAATGAGTCTTCTTGAGTGATATTAATTATTGAAAACTCAACATTATTTATGTTTTCAAATTCAGGAGCGTTTATTAAATCATATAATGGAGATTCAGCAATATCTATTAAAATTAATTTTTTAAATATACAGGCACTAAGTTGTTTTGAAAGCGAACTACCAATGGAACCGGCCGCACCGGTAATTAAAATGGTTTCTTTTGAAAAATCGAAATTTAAATAATTTTTAAAAGATTGCTTATCTTGCGGAAATAAACCAGAATGTTGTAATAACTGATCAATTTGATTTGCGGTTGCTGTATTCATTAAATTTTATCTGCTTTATTGCAAATTAGCAATAATAATATTTAAGAGCAAAAATAGATGTAAAAAGAGGCTGAGCTAATTAAGAGAATTACTTAGCAATAACTTTTATAATGGTTAAACCAATAAGCTTTAAATCGAAAAATAAATTTTGATTTTTTATGTATTCCTTGTTAAATTTCAATTTATCTGGAATTATAGTTTTTATAAATAATTCTTCAGGATTTTCAGCGGCTTCTAATAATTCAACTTCATTTCTGTATTTTAAAGATGCTAGACCTGTAATGCCTGGACGAACTTGAAAAATCTGCATATCATCTTCAGAATAAAAATTCACATAATAGCGCAATTCTGGTCTTGGACCAACAAAACTCATGTCGCCTTTTAAAATGTTAATTAACTGCGGAAATTCATCAATTTTATAACGTCTTAGAAAATAACCGACTTTTGTTACGCGAGAATCATGGTTTCCTAAAGTAAGTAATCCTTTTTTTTGAGATTGTATTTTCATGGTTCTAAACTTGAAAATATTAAAATCATTATTATTTTTCCCAACACGACCTTGAACAAATAAAATAGGGCCTTTAGAATCAATTTTTATAATAATAGCAAGAACAAAAAGAAATGGTAATAGAAATATTAAACCCATTAAAGAAAAAAGAACATCAAAAGCCCGCTTTATCATTAAGGTTTCTC